>CACECL010000006.1 GCA_902557995.1 uncultured Pelagibacteraceae bacterium
AAAGATTTTCCTGAAGTGAAAACCATAGTTTGTATTGCAGGACTTAATGCCCAGTCATAAAACTTCTTAGCTTCCTTCATATTTCTTGCACCAGCAATAATACTCATTGATCCAACCTCATAACCAGTCCCCTCAGCAGGAGATACCGTTACAACAGGTAAACCTTTTTTAGTTTGTTTCACACCATCGTGTTGGAAACAAATACCAATCAGGTTTTCACCTCTTCCAGTCGCTTTAATTGGAGCAGAACCAGATTTTGTGTAAGTATTGATATTTGCATGAAGTTTTTTCATGTAATCCCAACCTTTATCTTCTCCAAAAATTTGAAGAATTGTAGCTAAAGTTGTGTAAGCAGTTCCAGATGAATTAGGATTTGCTACTTGGATTTCACCTTTATAAATAGGTTTTGTTAAGTCCATCCATGATTTTGGAGCTGGAAGACCTTTTTTAGCTAAAAGATCTTTATTGTATCCAAAACCTAATGCACCAACATAAATCCCTACAGATTTATAGTCAGCATTCTTTGCTTGGTTTTGTGCTGCAGGTAATAAATCATCGAAATGTTTTGATTTATATTTTTCTGTTAAATTTTCCTGAGCAGCTGTTAAGTGTGGATCACCTGTTCCACCAAACCAAACATCTCCTTTTGGATTAGACCCTTCTGCTTTAATTTTCGCAAAAGTTTCACCACTACTTGCTCTTGTCATTGCAACTTTTGTGCCTGTCTCTTTTTCATAAGCTTGTTCAAGCATTTCACAAACATCAATTTCTACACTGCAATATAAAGTTAATTTTGCTGCAGAAGCTTTGTTTGTTAAGCCAAACATTGTTAATGAAAAAAGAAGGACAATAGATGCTATCTTAATAAGATTTTTCATTATTTCCTCTCTAGGTTAATATTTATTCTAAAAAACTTAATATGAAATACAGGAAAATGTTACTATTTTATTTGGATATTCACTTATAGGTTTAAAATTTATTTATCTTATTAAATGATATATAGTTAATTGTTCTTTCTTAAGGGGGGAGGGAGAAGATTTGGAAATTGTAACTAAGATAGCGCCAATTATATTGGCTTTGATAATGTTAGGCTTAGGTCTAGGATTAAAACTAGAAGATTTTGGTAGAGTATTAAAAACACCAAAAGATTTTATTGTTGGTTTTATTTCTCAATTAATAATTCTTCCAATTGTAGCATACATATTAATTTTAATTTTTAGAGCACCGCCAGAAATAGCAATAGGGGTTATGATCATAGCTGCAGCTCCAGGTGGAGTTACGTCTAATATTATGACAAAATTTGCTGACGGAGATGTTGCATTATCAATATCTTTGACTGCTGTAATTAGTTTATTAAGCATTATCACTGTTCCTTTAATAATCTTTACATCCGCAGACATCTTAGGGATAACTGAAATTTCTCAAAATATTTCAATGACAGGAATAGCACTAAAAATGTTTTTAGTTGTAACAGTGCCTGTAATTTTAGGAATGATTATCAGAAAAGTTGCTGAAAATTTTATAGCACCTAAAGTTGGAATATTTAACAAGCTTAATATTGTTTTATTTGTAATTTTCTTCTTCGCGGCGTTTTACGAAGAAAAAGACAATTTAGTTAGCTTTATAATGCAAGCTGGTTTAATTACTTTAATATTAAATGTATCGATGATGGTTATTGCCTACTACATCGCAAAAGCTTTTACTTCAGGAATCAAACAAATGAGGTGTATTGCGTTAGAATGTGGATTACAAAATGGTACTTTAGCTATATTCGTTTCTACACAAATATTTGGCACTGATATATTATACGCAATACCAACAGCCGCTTATGCACTAATCATGTATATAACAGGATTTATTTTTATTTATTTTTTAAGAAAGTCTAATTAAGTATTGATTATTCTTATTTGATTAAAAACTTTATAAATAAAATGGCTTAAGCTAATCATATTTTTATTCACCATTCCCTTTGTTGTTATAAAAGCACTATCCTTAGCATTGAAAGAGATTAATTTTTTTTCATTTATATGAAGATATTTTTTATCAATTAAATATTTTAGTTTTCTTACGACTGTTGGTCTTGGAATACCAGTTATCTCAGAAATTGACATGGCATTTACTCCTCTTGCATCAGAACCCATAAGAGATTTATGGTATGAACGCATATTTTTTTTTGGAGAAAATTTTTTATTCTTTACCGCATTAATTATGACTACCATGCCAATGGCTAAATATTCTAAATCTTTAAGCTCAGCTCTCCATCTATTGATATAAATAAACCAAAATTTATTAAACTGATACAAGCAGTAAGAAAAATTTTCTTTTATTGCTAATATTATTTCTTTAACAGAGTAAACTTCATTTACTAATTTTTCTTTTTTTAAAATTTTATTAAATTCATACAACATATTTGCAACCTCAGTAAGAGTATCGACCGCTTTAGCTGAGTAAAGTGTATCTCGAACAACAAATATTTTCTTACCGATTCTTTTAATTACTCTTTTTTCTTCTAATTCTAAAACTTTTCTTCTAATGCTTTCTTTTGGAACTCCTAGATCTTTTGAAATATCTGAAATATTAATTTTATTAATTTCGATTGATTTATCCTTATAAAAGGTGTCGTAGTTAATTTTTACTCCATTTTGTCTAAAATATATAAGGTCTTGATGTATCAAATATATAATGAGGACGAACTTATCTATGTCTTTATAATGATCATAGGCTCTGACAAACCAGTTACTTGTTAAAGTAAAATAAGAGGGCGCCAGTGCGGCAAAATTATCTTGAATTACTTTATTGATTACCCTCTCATCAATATGTTCAGAAATACTTGGTATATCGTTCATATTTTAAAAAAAACCCAATATGAACAAAAGATAAATTAGAGTCAACCCATTTTGGACAACCCTAGTATGTAAAAATTAAACTAATAATGATTAAAATTATATTTATAAACGAAACATGAGTACAGAAAGCTTACATAGAACATCCGAGATTGTAGAGACCCCCTCTCAATATGTTGAAACTCCAAAAAGAGTTAACGTGGATGTTCTAAAGCAAAGACTTCTAGAAGAAAAAAAGAAGGAAAAAGTTAAACGAACAATAATTTTATCATCAGTTATCGTTTCTTTGGGTGCTCTAACGATGTTAACTTATTAAGTTTTCCAAATCTTTCTTTATTATATCCGGTATAGAAATTTCTTTTTTTGAGTTATTTTTATACCGGGCATATTTATTTTGTCCTGGATACATTATTTCCTTAACACCTTTTATCTTAGGAAGTTTTTTTATTGTTTTAATATTATCTTTAATTCGTTGGTTGAAATTTTTTTGAAATAAATTTGCTTTAAAAGTAATAAATAAATGTCCAATATTTTGTGGACCTGAAAAATCATCAAATGGATCTTTAACTCTTCCTGCGTGATTTCCTCCAGTCAAAACTCCACTTAAAATATCCACCATCCAGGCTAGTCCCGAACCTCTAAAACCTGCAATTGGTAATTGAACACCTGCTAATGCTTTTTTAGCATCTGTAGTTGATTTACCAAATTTATCTAAAGCAACTCCTGCAGGAATTGATTGATTGTTTCTTGCTGCCACTCTTATCTTTCCTCTATTAATCATTGAGATTGATGTATCTAAAATAAAAGGAATTTTAGAACCAGTAGGGGATCCAAAACAAATTGGATTTGTTCCAAATAAAGTTTTTAATGCACCATGTGGAGCAACTGCAGGTGGAGCATTTGTATAGATCATAGTAATTAAATTTTTCTTCACTGCTTGTTCTGCGTAATAACCAGATAAACCATAGTGACCACTATTTTTAACTGCCACCATTCCTATTCCAGTTTTTTGGGCATGTTTAATTGCAGTTTTAATTCCTAAATCAGCTGCAACAAAACCAATACTATTATTTGCATCAATGTGAGAAATTGAAGTAGAAATTTTTTTAATTTTAATTTTTGGTTTTGGATTAATTACTTTTTTAGAAATTCGATCACAATACATCTTAAGTCTAGATAAACCATGTCCATAAGCACCAACTAATTCTGCATTAATTAATGCATTAGTAGAAATTAAAGCATGATCTTTACTTAGACCAAATTTTTGGAATATTTTAATGACTTGTTTTTTTAAAAGTGGGGTCTTCATTTCATCCCCTTAACATTTATCCTTTACCACGCCAAGGAATAGTTTTATCGATTATTTTTCTTAATGTAATATCAAATAAAAGACCTAGTAGACCCATAATAAATATCGTTATCCAAATTACTTCATATTGGAAGTATTTTTTAGCAACGTTTTCAACAAAACCGATACCTGTTGTTCCTGCTAAAAATTCTGCAGCAACAAGTGTTCCCCAACACATACCAACAGCCACTCTAATTCCTGTAAGAATTTCAGGAAGCGAGTTTGGAAAAATTACATGTCTTAAAATTTGTTTTTTAGTAGCGCCTAATGAGTGGGCTGCATGGATTTTTGAAAGCTGTGTTCCTGAAGCACCAGCTCTTGCAGAAATAATCATAATCGATAAAGAGACCATAAATAATAAAAATACTTTTCCTGAGTTATCAATTCCAAGAACTGAAATTATTAAAGGTGCCCATGCAAGAGGAGGGACCGGTCTATAAAGTTCGATCAGCGGATCGAAAAAACCTTTTGCAAATCTGTTTAGACCCATAAACAATCCTAAAGGCACACCAATAATTATCCCAAAGATTAATCCTAAAAATACTCTTAAAAAAGAATCCCAAATGTGTCCGTAAGGAACAGGTACTTTAAATAATTTGAAATCACCTGTAACAACTTTTAACACATTACTTTTAAAGTTTTCTTTTACTTTTCCATCTTTAGTATGAACTGGATATTCACCAGGCAATATATCTGCTATCCAATCTGGTAAAATAAATCCTATCATTTTACTTACATCAACCATCTCAATCCATAAAAGAGGAATATTTTTGTAGCCAACACTTGGTTTTGACATCAGGATGAATTTATTAAAAGTATCAGATGGTTTTGGTAGCCATCTTCCTGAACCCTGTTCTGAACACGTTGGTCCACTTGCAACAATTGTTCCGGCAGGGAATAAAAGAATATCAATTAATCTTAATCCGCCTTGCTCTTTATTTTGCAATTCATCAAATTCAATAATTGCAGCCTGCATTTCATTTAATGCATTAGGGGGATAGATACTTGCAAACTCTATTCTTCTTGCAATTTTAACAATGTTTTTTGCATAATCAGATGCAATTTCCTGATTGTCATCTAAACTTTTTCTATAAGCTTTAATATCATCTTTAAGTTGTTTTATTGCATTTTTAAACTGTGGATTATGATTTCTTAGTTTAAAAAATTTATCATCAATAATTTTTAGTTCAGCCGCAGCTGCAGCAAATTTTAAACCTCTATTTGTTTGCGGCGCAGTCGGTATTTCTATTGTATTTTCAATAGAACCACTTCCAGAGTCTATTGTCGTTATTCCCCAACCACCTTGTTCATCAATAAGTTTTTGTCTTTCAGTTTTCTGAGTTTCTGTTTCAAAAGGATAATCTTTATTTTGGAAATTTGAACTTAGACGTTTAATTTCCTTTGTCATTTCTTTGATTTTAATCTTAGTTTCCATTTCCAGTAATTCTTCACTAGTTAAGAAAGGAATTAATTTAGAAGTTCTATCAATATAGCTTACTAGAATTGTTTTTTGCTGATCATTTAAATCTGGAGATCTATTTATTTCATTAGCAATTTTTTTAAGGTTTTTGTTTTCGATTTTTATAATGGATGTACTTTTGAATTCTCTTTCTTCAATAGGAAATTGATATTTTAAACCTAATAATGACTCGTTAATTTTAGCAACTTGGCATAATTCATTTGCAGACTTAGGATAGAAACCTTTTGCAATATCCCATGAATAATAAAGCCATAACATTAGAATTGCACTAGTTCCAACTATTACCCAATGCGTTCCACCTTTTGCTCTTTCTGGATTACCAAATACAGCATCAACTTTTTCAGTTCTAATTAATCTTCTCCCATAAAGAATACAGCCAATAACAGATACGATAATTAATATTGTTACAAATTGGGTTAACATTAATTATCTTTCCCCATTATTTCTTCTTCCATATTCCAAATCATGGATAAAATTTCTTCCCTCGTTGATGAAAATTCTTTATTTTTTTTAATTTCTCTTAAATCTTGTGTAAGACCCATTTCTGCAAAAGGGAGATTATATTCTTTATGTATACGCCCTGGTCTTGGTGCCATTACATACAATCTTTCCCCTAGTAACAATGCTTCTTCAACAGAGTGAGTAATTAAGATAATAGTTTTTCCTGTTTCTTTCCAAATCTTTAAAACTAAAGACTGCATCTTTTCTCTTGTTAATGCATCTAACGCCCCTAATGGTTCATCCATTAAAATCAAATCAGGATCATTGATTAAACATCTTGCAAGCGCAACCCTTTGCTGCATTCCTCCAGATAATTGATAGGTAGGTGTGTTACCAAAACCTTTAAGTCCAACTATATCTAACCATTCATCAACTTTCTTAGCTGTAACTTCAGGATCTTCTTTTTTCATCCTAAGTCCAAAATTTACATTCTCAGCTACTGTTAACCATTCAAACAAAGCACCTTGTTGAAAAACCATTCCTCTTTCAACACCAGGTCCGTCTATCTCATTATTATTTAGTGTTATTTTTCCTGAAGTAGGTCTTAAAAATCCAGCAGTGATATTTAGTAAAGTTGTTTTTCCACAACCAGAAGGACCAAGTACCGTAAGTAATTCTCCTTTTTTTAAAGTAAAGCTTACATCTTTTAAAGCGTGAACTGTTTCTCCTTTAGGAGTTTTAAAAATCATGTTCAGATTTTGTGAAATCAGATCACTCATAAGTGCCTTATATTAGAAATTTTGTAAAAAAAATAGGCACCAATTATAAAATCAGTGCCTATTTAAAAAGTTTTAAACCCTTAAAATTATAAAGGTAAGAAACTTGTATCTACAGCTCCTCCTGGAGTTCCCATACCTTTTAGGAAACCATCAAGATTACCACTTTCCATAGATGCTTTTGTTTCTTCTGGAGTTAAGAATTTGAAACCACTTAAAGTGTCTTTCATATCCGCAACTGTCATTTCTGAAGCTTTCGCCATTGAATTCATGTCAGCTTTACCAGCTTTGTATCTAGCATTAGCTTCATGAGTAACTTCGATGAAAGTTCTTAACATACCTGGGTTTTCTTTCATGAATTTGTCTGTAACAGATGTGATATCTATACCTAAGATACCAGCTGCTCTAGCTTCATCTACAGTTAAAAGTCTTGATCCAACTGCAGTTGCTGCTTTGATAGAGTTACCACCAAACAAACATGCCATAACAACATCGCCACTTACTAATGCAGCAGCACCTTCTTCTGGGTCCATTTGAATAATGTCCATTTTACCTCTGTCAGCACCAACAACTTTCATACTTTCATCAAAAACGTATTCAGCCATTGTTCCTAATGGAACAGCAACTTTTTTACCTTCTAATTCAGTAGCGTTTGCTTTTGTAATTCCAGAAGCGTTAGATGTAACACATGTAGTTCCACCCATTCCGTATTCCATTGCAATATCAACTAATTTGATAGGTGCATTAGATTTTACAGCATTGATAAAAGGCACTAATCCTTGAGAGTAAGAAATATCAATATCTCCTGCTAACATTGCATCAGTCATTGCTCCACCATTAGTGAAATTTGTCCATTTTACTGGAACACCAAGAGCTTTAGCAAAATTCTTTTTCTGCATGTCTTCTAAATTTGGGCTTGGCCATTCTAGAAAGTATGCAACTCTAACTTCATTTGCAGCTGAATTAGCAACTGAAATTGATAGGTTAAGTGCAAAAATAGATCCTAGAATAAAACTTAGTATTTTTTTCATTTATTCCCCTATGTTTAATTAATTAAATTCTGGATATTTAAATTCAAATTGTCTCCGAAGTAAAACAAAAAAGAAAGTTTATACAATCATTGGTTGTGTCAATAATGTGGTAGTTAATCCATTTATTTTAGTCTAAAGAGGCTTTAAGATTAAATTAAAATATTTTAAGAAAGAAATTTTTATGAGCACACAAAACAAAACAGCAATTCCAAATTCTTTAAATGAACACTGGATGCCATTTACATCTAATAAAGACTTTAAAGAGAACCCAAGATTAATTGTTGAAGCTAAGGGTGTGTATTTAAAAAACCATCAAGGTCAAACTCAGATTGATGCAAGCTCAGGATTGTTTTGCAATCCTTTAGGGCATGGTAGAGAAGAAATAATTGAAGCAATAACAAACCAATTAAAAACTCTGGATTATTGTCAACCTTTCCAACAAGGATTTGGTGGATCATTTGAATTAGCTACTAGAATTTCAAAACATACTCCAGGGAATTTAAATAGAATGTTTTATACTATTTGTGGATCAACAGCTGTTGAGACAGCAATTAAAATTGCAATCGCTTACCATAGAGCAAGAGGAGACAGTCAAAGATTTAGATTTGTTGGTAGAGAAAGAGGTTACCACGGAATGAATATTGGTGCGACTTCTGTTGGAGGTATGGTTAATAATGTAAAAACTTTTGCAAGTGTTTTAATGCCAGGCGTTGTGCATATGAGACATACACATTTACCAGAACATAAATTTGTAAGTGGCCAGCCAGAAACAGGTGTTGAGTTAGCTGAAGATTTAGAAAGAATTTGTATGAACTTTGGAGCTGAAAATATTGCAGCTTGTATCGTTGAACCTATTGCAGGATCAACAGGCACATTAGTTCCGCCAAAAGGTTATCTGCAAAGATTAAGAGAGATTTGTGATAAGTATGGAATACTTTTAATTTTTGATGAAGTAATAACTGGTTGGGGAAGAACTGGATCTCCGTTTGCATCACAAGAGTATGGTGTAACTCCAGACATGATGACAATGGCAAAAGCTACTACAAACGGAATTAGTCCAATGGGTGTTGTTGCATGTAAAGAAGATATTTATGATGCTATTGCAGAAAATGCTCCTAAAGGAACTATAGAATTATTTCATGGTTATACTTATTCAGGAATACCAATTTCTGTAGCTGCTGGATTAGCTGTACAGGATATTATTGAAAAGGATGATATTTTTAATAGAGCAAAAAATTTAGCACCTTATTTCCAAGAAGGTTTAATGTCTTTAAAAGATATTGACGTAGTTGATAACATTAGAGGATATGGAATGATGGGTGGTATAGATATTGTTATGGACAAAAAACCAGGTGCAGCAGGATTTACTTGTTTCAAACATTGCTATGAAGCCGGTGTAAATTTCAAAGCTACTGGTGATTGTTTAATCATTGCTCCAATGTTTATTTGTGAAAAGAAACATATAGATGAGATTATAGAAAAACTTCGAACTGGAATAACAAATTACGCAAAAAGTAAAAAGAATTAATTTTCGTTTATGAAAATTGGAGTTCCTAAAGAAATAAAACCTCAGGAAAATAGAATTGGTTTAACACCAGATAGCGTTAAAACTTTAGTTTCAGAAGGCCATGAAGTTTTAGTTGAAAACAATGGTGGGTTTGAAGCTGGTTTTGATAACGATCAATATATAAAAGCTGGAGCTAAAATTGCTAATACTGCAGCTGATATTTTTAATGATGCAGAAATAATTGTTAAGGTTAAAGAACCTCAAAAAGTAGAAGTTAATATGATTAGAGAAAATCAAATCGTCTATACTTATCTTCATTTAGCTGCAGCAAAAGAACTAACTGAGGGATTAATAAAATCTAAAAGTATTAATATAGCTTACGAAACAGTTACTGATGATAATGGAAGACTACCTTTACTTGCTCCTATGAGTGCTGTTGCAGGTAGAATGTCAGTACAAGCAGGTGCTCATTGTTTAGAGAAAAATCAAAGTGGTAGAGGTTTGTTATTAGGGGGTGCGCCAGGTGTAACAGGTGGAACAGTAGTTATTTTAGGTGGAGGAGTTGTTGGTGAAAATGCTGCAGTGATTGCAACTGGTATGCAAGCTAAAGTTCACATTGTAGATAAATCGGAGGCTAGATTAAAACAACTTGTTGAAATGTTTGGAGATAAAATTATTCCAGAACAAAGTGATAAAACTGATTTAGATAAATTAGTTGCTGAAGCAGATTTATTAGTTGGTGGAGTATTAATTCCAGGTGCAGAAGCTCCAAAATTAATTACTAAAGAAATGATCAAGACTATGAAAAGGGGTTCTGTAATTGTTGATGTTGCCATAGATCAAGGAGGATGTGTGGAAACAAGCAAACCTACAACACATGGTGATCCAACTTATATAGTTGATGATGTAGTTCATTATTGTGTAGCAAATATGCCCGGTGGTGTCCCACGGACATCAACATTGGCGTTAAATAATGCAACTTTGCCTTTCTTAGTTAGGCTTGCAAATAAAGGTTATCAAAAAGCATTAAGTGAAGATAAAAACTTTTTAGCAGGTTTAAATGTTCACAAAGGTCAAGTAACTTACAAAGCAGTTGCTGATGTCTTTGGACATAATTTTGTAGAACCTGGAGAAGCTATTAAACATTAGAAATGGAAAAAAACTATCCTTCAAGCGCTAAGGTAGTTGTAATAGGAGGTGGCGTTGCTGGTACCTCTTGCGCTTATCATTTAGCTAAGTATGGATGGAAAGATGTAGTTTTATTAGAAAGAGATCAATTAACCTCAGGTACAACTTGGCATGCTGCAGGATTAATAGGTCAATTAGGAGCTACTTCTACTATAACTAAATTAAGAAAATATTCTTTAGATCTTTACAAAGAGCTAGAAAAAACAACAGGTTTATCAACTGGTCTTAAACAGAATGGAGCAATTACAGTAGCTTCTTCCAAAGAAAGAATGCAGGAATTATTAAGACAGGCCACAACTGCACAACTTTCAAATGTTGAGGTAGAGGTTTTAAACAAAGAAAGAATAAAAGAATTATATCCAGTAGTAAAAAATGAGGATTTAGTTGGAGGTGTTTATATGCCAAAAGATGGTCAGGCAGACCCTGTTGGAGTTACCAATGTATTGGCTAAAGCAGCTAAAATGTTGGGTGTTCAAATATTTGAGAAATCACCAGTAAAAAAAATTTTAGTAAAAAATAAAAGAATATATGGTGTTGAAACTTCTAAAGGAAAAATTAATTGCGAATATGTAGTTTTAGCTACAGGAATGTGGTCTCGACAAATAGGAGAAGATATTGATGTTAGTGTTCCGCTATACCCTAATGAGCACTTCTATGTGATTACCGAACCAATGAAAGATCTTCCAAAAGATTTACCTGTTTTGAGAGATTATAATGCTTGTCTTTATTTAAAAGAAGATGCTGGAAAAATGTTAGTTGGAATTTTTGAACCTAATGCAAAACCTGCTTTTAAAGATAGTGGAAGAGTTCCTGATGATTTTTCGTTTGGAGAATTTCCTGATGATTTTGATCATTTTGAACCTTACCTTGAGAAATCTTTTCATAGACTTCCAATGTTAGAAAATGCAGGTATAAGAAAGTTTTTTTCAGGTCCTGAATCATTCACACCTGATACACAGTATTTACTTGGGGAAACACCAGAAGTAAAAAACCTTTATACGTGTTGTGGTTTCAATAGTATTGGAATAGCAAGTTCTGGAGGAGCAGGAAGGGTAACAGCCGAATGGATGATTAATGGTCATATAAATGAAGATTTATTTTCTCTAGATATAAAAAGATTTCAAAAGCTTCATTCATCCAAAAAATTTATTATGGATAGAGTTACTGAAACCTTAGGAGATTTATATGGTATGCATTGGCCGTATAAACAACATGCAACTTCAAGAAATGAAAAATTATTACCTTATCACGAAGAATTGAAAAATGCTGGTGCATGTTTTGGTGTAGCAGGAGGGTTTGAAAGACCTATGTGGTATTCCTTAAATGGGGAAAAACCAGAATATGAATATAGTTTTAACTATCAAAATTGGTATCCATCAGCAAAATATGAAACCATAAATGCTAGAAAAAATGTCGGACTTTTTGATTTTTCAACTTTTTCTAAATTTGATTTAAAAGGTGAAAAAGTTCATAGCGATTTACAAAAAATTTGTACAGCAAACATTAAAAATGTAGTTGGCAAATCTACCTATACACACATGCTAAATGAGGACGGTGGTATTGAAACAGATGTAACAGTTGTCTGTATTGATAAAAATTATTTTAGAATAGTTAGTTCAGCAGCAACTAGAGAAAGAGATAAATTTCATATTTTAAAATATTTATCTGAAGGTATTAAATTTATTGATGTTACAGAGGAGATTTGTTGTCTTGGTTTATTTGGTCCTAAAAGTAGAGACATGATTCAAAAGATTAGTGATGATGATTATTCACCAGAAAATTTCCAGTTTGGATCAGGAAAAAATGTATTGATTGAGAATATAAAGGTTTGGGCACAAAGAATATCTTATGTGGGTGAACTTGGCTTTGAATTATATGTAAAAAAAAACGATGCTTTGAATTTATACAAAATTTTAACTATTGAGGGTAAAAATTTTAACCTATCTCATTGCGGTATGCATGCAATGGATATAATGAGAATGGAAAGTGGTTTTTTACATTGGGGCTATGATATTTCACCAGAAGAAAATCAGTATCAAGCAGGTTTAAATTTTACCATTAGTTATAAAAAAAATATTAATTTTATAGGTAAAGAAGCATTGTTAAAAATTAAAGATAAACCTTTGGTAAAGACAATAATGATGTTTACATTAAAAGAAAGTAAACCAGGTCAACCTTTGTTGTTACATGAAGAGCCTATTTATTTAGATGATAAAATCATTGGAAGAACAACTTCAGGAAATTATTCGTTCTGCTTTGATAAAAATTTATCATTTGGTTATGTTAATTCAGGAAATACAATTGAAACACTTAGAGATAAAAATTTGTTTATAGAAGTTGAGAAGATAAAATACCCGGTCGAAATTCTTTCAAAACCTTTAAATACTAAAGATTTTAGACGAACTTAGTTTTCTCTAATTTTATTGTATTTATACTTATTACCTGTTTAAATTGGGCGTGAATAAAAACGATCAAGATACATCATTATTTAATACCGATAGTGCACCAAATAAAAATTTAGATGCAGATAAGATTAAAACTACTAATATAAATATTCTACTAAATAGAGTTCGATTAAATCAAAAAAGAACTTTAAAAAAAAGAATTGTTTTTTCAGTTATTTTAGCTGGTTTAGTTAGCTCATTAGCTATTTATTTTATTATTTAGTTTAGAATTTGATTTAAAAAAGTTTATTGAAACAATAAAGATTTATATTATAAACCATTATCAATAAAGGCGGGGTAGCTCAGTTGGTTAGAGCGCGGGACTCATAAGCCCGAGGTCAGTGGTTCGATCCCACTTCCCGCTACCAAAAATTATGAAAGATATTTATGTAACTTGGGAAGATTATCATAAAAAGATAGAGCAATTAGCTAAAAAAATTCATGATGATAATTTAAAATTTAATCAAATTATTTGTATTGCAAAAGGTGGATTGAGAGTAGGAGATGTTTTTAGCAGACTTTTTAACATTCCTTTAGCCATCTTATCTGTTGAATCTTACCATGGTGATAGTGATAATATTAAAAATCAACAAGGACAGTTTACTTTTTCAAGAGATCTAGCAAAAACTACTCCTAATTTGGGTTCACATGTTTTATTGGTTGATGATTTAGCGGATTCAGGGAAAACTTTAATAAAAAGTATTAAATGGTTAGAGCATTTTTATGGTTTTTATTTTGACGAAAAAATTAAAACCGCAGTTATATGGCATAAATCAACCTCAAAATTTAAACCTGATTACTCTGTAGATTACTTAAAAGATTCTCCTTGGATACATATGCCCTTTGAGAAATATGAGACTACAAATATAAAAGATTTTAAGTTTGAAAAATAAATTATTTAATCAAACTATCATTAAACTGATTAGATACTCTAACGAAAGTTGTGCATTTACTTAATTGTTTTAGTGAGGGTGCGCCAACATAAGTACAACTACTTCTTACACCACCAAGAATATTTAAAATAGTATCGTTTATTTTACCTCTATATTTTACTCTTACTTTTCTTCCTTCACTACTTCGATAATCTGATAGTCCACCATAGTGTTTTTTATTAGCAACTTCAGAACTAGATCCATAAAACTCTATATACTTTTCTCCATTAACTTTAACAATTTTACCATTTCCTTCATCATGTCCAGCTAACATACCGCCGAGCATTACAAAATCTGCCCCTCCTCCAAAACCTTTTGCAACATCACCAGGACATGTGCATCCACCATCTGCTATTACATGTGCACCAAGACCATGAGCCGCATCAGCACATTCGATTACTGCACTTAATTGAGGATAACCAACTCCAGTTTGAATTCTTGTTGTACAAACACTTCCAGGTCCAATACCAACTTTAACTATATCTGCTCCACTTAGAACTAATTCTTGTGTCATATCTGCTGTTACTACATTACCAGCAATAATTGTTTTAGTTGGGTATTTATCTCTTACAGATTTAATAAAATTAGTGAAATGCTCTGTGTATCCATTTGCAACATCAATACAAATAAATTTAAAAAAACTAAATTCTTTTAATACCTTGTCTAAATTTTGAAAATCTTCTTTTTTAATACCAACACTTAGTGCGATATTAGGATAGATTTTTTTAATATTTTTATTTTGTTTGATTTTTTTAACATCATGTTGTTTTGTTAAAGAAGTAATCATTCCATATTCGTTTAATTTTTCAGCAACATTTAGTTCTCCAACTCCATCCATATTTGCTGCCATAATAGGAATACCTGACCACTCGTTTTTACTGTATTTAAATCTATAGGTTCTCAAAAGATTTACATCTTTACGACTTTTGAGAGTACTTCTTTTTGGTCTAAACAATACATCTGAATAATCTAACTTTAATTCTTCTTCAATTCTCATAACCTAAAATTATCTTTGATTATCAATAATTCAATTGAATTATTACTTGTGGATAAGTATTAAAGGAAAAATAAAAGCAGCACAAACCAACCATTATTTAATGGTTTAGAAGCTATCCTGGTTAAAGTATTAGTAAAACTAAAGCCAGTGCTAATCTAAATTAAACATTATTTATTTGAAATATTTTTTCAACTTAAAAGCATTTAAAATAAAAACAGGATACGTAAAATTAGTTTTCAATTTAAAAAAAGTTTTCAACTTATAAAGGATAGTTCTTTTATTAAGAAAATTTCTGTATTCAATTGGTTTAATATTTTTTTTATTATTTTCAATAAAACTATTTTTTTTACACAATTTTCTATTTATGTCGAAACTTACAATACTTTCAAAAAAATCAATCTTATAAATATATTTCTTAAGAGAAAATTGGAAAGATTTTAATCCTGGAAATCGAGAATTTATATCCTCAATAATTTTTTTTGAATAATTAATAAAAGAATATTTGCTTGGATTATACCAATTATATTTAATAAAGCTGGTATGTACATCTTCAACTACCATTTTACCCCCATCTTTGATCATTGGAATACATTGGTTTGTGGTGATAATTTGTTGATAGTTTGTATGCCCCCCATCATCAAGAACAATATCTACTTTTCCAATTTTTTTAAAAAAATTTTTCCAAAATTTATCACTACTTTGGTCACCAATAAAAATTTCAAAGCCGTACTTTTCAAATCTTTTTGATTCAGGATTTAAATCAATTCCGATTATTCTTGCTTTTTTTCCAAAATAATCTCTCCACATGAATAAAGATCCACCTGAAAAAATTCCAATCTCAACAAAAATTATTTTTTGGTTCCTATATTTTTTGAAAAGCTCATCGTAAATATTAAAATAATTAATACATTTTATACAACTATACTTACTTTTTAAAAATGATTTGTAAGATTTTGTTTTTTTGAAACTCATAATTTTAATTAAAATTTTTAAAAGCAATTCCTTGTTTATCTTTTTTAGAAATTATTTTTTTTTTTAATGGCCATTTAATTTTTAGGTATTTATCATTACAATTAATTGATACTTCACTTTTTGAGTCCCTATATTTTGTACAGCTATAAATAATGTAATTTTCTTCATCTAAAGCTTGAAATCCATGAGCAAATCCCGGTGGTATATAAATTGATTTTGAATTTTGTTCACTTAATATACTGTGATACTGTTTGCCAAATGTTTTAGAGTTTTTTCTTAAATCTATAACTACATCAAAAATTTTACCCTTTATTACTGATACAAATTTTCCTTGTGATTTTTTTGTTTGTAAATGCATTCCTCTTATCACACCTTTCTTTGAGAATGACATGACAAGAAATGGAAATTTTTTTCCTAATTTATTTTCCCTAATTAATTCTTTAAAATATCCTCTATAATCCTTATGCGCAATATTTTTTATAAGAAATAAATCTTTAAACTTTGTTAAAATCATTTTAGGAAATTATTTTTTTTAAATATGTTGAATATTCACAATTTCCATAGAATTTAATTGAGTCTTTTATTCTCTTTTTATTAATCCAGTTATTATTCAGAGCAATTTCCTCTATACAAGCAATCTTAAATCCTTGTTGATTTTCTATAGCTGACACAAAGTTACTAGTCTTGTAAAAATCTTCAATGGATCCTGTATCTAGCCATGCCCCGCCTCTACCAATAAATTCTGCTGTAAGTTTATTATTTTTTTTATATTCATTTAATAGGTCAACTATTTCTAATTCATTTCGATAAGATGGTTTTAATTTTTTTACATACTTAATTACTTTGTTATCAAAAAAATATAATCCAGTAACAGCTAAATTAGATTTTGATACTTTTGGTTTTTCTTTAAGTGATAATATTTTTTTATTTTTTACAGTAGCTATTCCAAATTTTTCAGGATTTACAACTTTGTGAAGTACTATTTTTGCTCCATTTTTAAGTTTTACACATTCTAAAAGCATTCTACTTAATGATTGACCGTAAAAAAAATTATCTCCTAATATCATCGCTACATTATCTTTTTTAATAAAATTTTTTCCTATTTTAAATGCATCTGGCAAACCTCTAGGTTTATCTTGTTCAAGATAATTTATTCTCATACCTAAATTTTTTCCATCAGGCAGTAATTTTTTATATTGATTTAATTGACCTTTATTTACAATTATCAAAATATCTTTTATTTTTGCTAGCATTAAAATTGACAAGGGATAAAAAATTAAGGGCTTATCATATATTGGAAGCAGTTGTTTATTTACAGCTTTTGTTAGTGGACTCATTCTAGTTCCCATTCCACCAGATAAAATAATTCCTTTTTTTATCATTTCTTTCCTAATCTACGTATAATATCTTTTTTTGATAATGAATTATAGTAAGTTTTGTTATTGGTATACCAATCAAAGGTTAATTTAATTCCTTTTTCAAAGCTAATTTTCGGATGCCAATTTAATTTTTTTTTTATTTTATTACTATCCAGAGCGTATCTAATGTCATGACCAGGCCTATCTTTAACAAATAAAATTTTTACATTTTTACCTAATTTTTGAGATTTTTTAGAAATTTTTATTAATTTTCTGGATACTTCTAGATTATTTAAATTTTTATTTGATCCGATATTATAAAATTGACCAACAACACCTTTTTGAAAAACTTTAAATAATGCTTCACAATGATCTTTAACATAAATCCATTCTCTAGAGTTTATTCCTTTTCCATAAATAGGAAGAGGTTTATTATTTAAAATATTATAAATTAACTTAGGTATTAATTTTTCAGGATGTTGTTTTGGACCATAATTGTTTGAACAATTTGTTACGATTGCAGGAACTTTATAAGTTCTAATGTATGATCTTACTAGATGGTCTGAGGCAGCTTTACTGGCTGCATATGGTGAGCTTGGAATATAAGGGTGCTTTTCAGAGGATCTACCTTTTAAAATATCCCCATAAACCTCATCTGTAGAAATATGTATTAATTTTGATCTAAAACTTTTTGAAAACTTTTTGAAAGACTCTAGCAAATTATAAACACCAACTATATTACTTTGAATAAAATTTTTTGGATTATCTATAGATCTATCAACGTGTGTTTCTGCTGCTAAATTAAAAATACAAATGGGTTTATGTTTGAATAATAATTTTTTGAATTTTTTATCTTTAATATCGCATTTAACAAATTTATAATTTTTTTTATTCCTAAATTCTTTTACATTATAAAAATTTGATGAATATGTAACCTTATCTACATTGATGACAAAGAAGTTTTTTTTTAATAATAAATCGATGAGATTACTTCCTATAAAGCCAAGACCTCCAGTAACTATAATTTTTTTCATTAAATAAATTATTTTTACATTAGTAAAAGTATTAGTATAATTGAATACTCATATCATATGTCAATATCTAGGCAAAACTTATCTATCATAATTATTTCATTAAAAAGTGACTATTTAATTTACGATTGCATCAAGTCAATTTTTCTAATAAATGCATTTAAAATTAAGAAATACTTTTAAAAAGTAATATGACCACCCAGGATTTAACAGTTATTATAACCTCTTTCCATAGCAGTGACAAAATTTTTAGCTGTATTAATTCAATTGGTTTAAATACCAAAATTATAATAATTGAAAATTCCAATGACCAAATACTGAAAAAAAAAATTCAGTCTAAATATCAAAATGTTGAATGTATTTTGTCAAAAGAAAATCTAGGATACGGCGCAGGAAATAATCTAGGTTTATCAATGGTAAAAACCAGTTATGCTTTAATTATCAATCCTGATGCATCTTTAAAAAACGATGCAATCAAAAACTTTTTTATAACAATTAATAATTTAGAAGATTTTGGAATTATTGCTCCAGTCTCACAAAATGAAAAATACGATAATTTTGATATAAAGTACGACAAAAAAATTAAAGAAGTAGATAATGTTAAGGGTTTTGCAATGTTTCTTAATATGAAATACTTAAAGAAAATTGATTTTTTTGATGAAAATTTTTTTCTTTTTTTTGAAGAAATAGACCTATGTAAAAGATTGAAAGATATTAATTCAAAAATTTTTATTGATCCCACTATTGAGGTAACTCATATAGGAGGTTCATCACATAATTCAGAAGTTGAAATGCCTCTGGAACTTTCAAGAAATTGGCACTGGATGTGGTCAACATTTTATTTTCATAAAAAACATTACGGATATTTATCAGCGCTGATAAAAATTTTCCCTAAATTGTGTTCTTCTTTTTTTAAATTTATTATCTTTTTTATAATTTTAAAAAGAAATAAAAGTAAAATTTATAAACATAGATTTTTAGGTATTATTAACTCTATTTTATTGAGAAAATCATGGTATAGACCTAAGTTTTAAAAACATAATAATTTTAAATAAAAATGAAAAATAAATACAATGTTTTAATCACTGGTGTTGCTGGCTTTTTAGGTTCTCATTTATCAGAAAAATTATTAAATCTTGGCCATAAAGTTGTTGGTATAGATAATATGATTGGTGGTTATAAAGACAATATCCCCAAAAAAGTAGAATTTTATAATTTAGATTGTAGTAATTTTTTAGAAATTAAAAAGATTATGAAAGATATTGATGTTGTCTATCATTGTGCTGCAACACCTCATGAGGGCTTGTCAGTTTTTTCACCTGTCGAAATTACAAAAAATAATTTTTTAGCATCAGTGTCAATTTTTTCAGCAGCAATTAATGAAAAAGTAAAAAGAATAATTTTTTGTTCTTCAATGGCAAGATATGGTGAACAACAAACACCCTTCACTGAAGAAATGAAAACTAAACCTGTTGATCCTTATGGTATTTCTAAAGTAGCTGCTGAAGATGTGCTTAAAAACCTTTGTGATTTGAATAATATTGAATGGATAATAGCTGTTCCTCACAACATTATTGGTCCAAGACAAATTTATACTGACCCATATAGAAATGTTGTCTCTATATTTCTAAATAGAATGTTGCAAGGAAAACCACCTATAGTTTATGGTGACGGAGAGCAAAAGCGTTGTTTTTCCTATATAGATGATTGTTTAAGCTGTCTAATTCCAATGCTTGATCAAAAAAATTTGAATAAGCAAGTAATCAATATAGGGCCAGATGAAGAATTTGTCACTGTAAATAAAATAGTAGAAATTTGTTCAAATGTAACAGGTTCAAATCTTGAGCCAATCTACAAGGGGGACAGACCGAGAGAAGTCAAACATGCTACTTGCTCTGCTGATAAAGCAAGAAAGTTATTAAATTATAAAACAAAAGTAAGTTTGATTGAAGGAGTAAAAAAAACCCATGATTACATAAAAAAAAGGGGAACTAAAAATTTCAATTATCGTTTATCAATAGAAATTGATAATGACTTAACACCAGAGACATGGAAAAATAAAGAAATTTAATATTTTTTTTTAAATTCTTCTACACTTATTACCCTTAAGTACTTTTTATAATTATCAAAATAATCCTTAAATTTTAATTTAATTACAGGTTTTTGAATTTTCAAAATTGATGAATTTGTCTCTTTTTTTATTATACCAATTCCTTGATCCATTTCACATGTAAAAATTTCTAAGTCTTCTCGATGTCTTAAATCGACTATTGCTCTCCAAACATCTCCGTTCCAAATCATTCTATATCTAGGTACAGCTTGCTTACTCAAACTATCAGGCATACAATCATGCACCAAGACAATGCCTCCTTCTTTCAAACAATCGAGTGAATTTAAAATATCTTTTTTAACCTGATTGTAAGTATGTAAACCATCAATAAATACAATATCGAACTTTTTTTTATTATCTTTAAAAAAATCATCACTTGTTTTTCTTACATTTCCTCCACTATAAGGGTCGACACCAATTTTATTTTCTATTTTAATTTTTGAAAATAATTGATCTTGATCACAACCTATTTCCAAGTAGTCTGAATATTTATTTTTGCTTATTAGATATTGAATAAGATCCCATCGAAAATAATTTGAAGGAAAGTTAAAATGAAGTTTTTTTTTAAAACTTTCAACAAATATATTGTAATATAATTTATTAAATATTTTAGAAATTTTGCTTAATTTTTCCATTTTAATGTCCTGGAAATTCAATTAGACTTTCAACTTTATAATCTTTTTTTAGTAATTTATCAGTTCCCCCTAGATCAAATAAATTAATTACAAAAATAAAAGCCTCCACTTTTCCTTTTGAAATTTCAATAAGTTGGGCAGCTGCTTCTGCAGTTCCACCAGTTGCGATAAGATCATCAATAATTAAAACATTTTCGTTTTCATCAATCGAGTCTTTATGAATTTCAATCGTTGCAGTTCCATATTCAAGCTCAAAATCTACTGAATAGACATCAGCTGGTAATTTATTTTTTTTTCTAAGCATCACAAAAGGCTTTTTTAAAATATATGAAACGGCCGAAGCGAAAACAAATCCTCTTGATTCAATTGCTGCAATTTTACTAAAATTAAACTTTTTTGACCTTTCAATTATTTGATCAATTGTTTCTTTAAATGCTTTTTCATTTTTGATTAAAGTAGTTATATCTCTGAATAAAATGCCTTTTTTAGGGTAGTCAGGGATTGATCTAATATAGTCTTTTAAGTTCATAATAGTTAATTTTAAAAGTATAAATAAATATATTTTAAATTATGACAACTAATAAATTAGCAATAATTGGTGGAAGTGGCCTTTACGATGTAGAAGAGTTTAAAGATAGAGAATTAATTGACATAAATACTCCCTGGGGAAAACCATCAGATCATATATTAAAAACTAAATACAATAATAAAGAAGTTTGTTTTTTGCCAAGACATGGAAAAGGACATTTTATATCTCCTTCAAATATTAATTTTAGAGCAAATATAGATGCGCTAAAACAATTAGGAGTTACTGATATTGTTTCTGTATCAGCTGTAGGTTCTCTTAAGGAAAATTTACCTCCAGGAAAATTTGTAATAGTAGATCAATTTATAGATAGAACCTTTGCAAGAAATAAAACTTTTTTTGAAGATGAAATAGTTGCTCATGTATCAATGGCTCATCCAACTTCTAATGGACTAATGAATGCATGCGAAGATGCAATAAAAAAATCAAATATAGATTATCAAAGAAATGGAACTTATGTTGTTATTGAAGGTCCACAATTTTCTACTTTAGCAGAATCTAATTTATATAGATCCTGGGAAGCTGATGTAATTGGAATGACCAACATGCCAGAAGCAAAATTAGCAAGAGAGGCCGAAATTAGATATGCATCAGTTTCTATGGTTACAGATTTTGATTGTTGGCATCCAGATCATGAAAATGTTGATGTGCTACAAGTAATTAAAATTTTATTAGGAAACGCTGAAAAAGCAAAAATTATGATTAAAAATTTAATTGATAATTTTGAAAATCATATTGATCCTAATGATCCTACTAATAATTGTTTAGATGTAGCAATTATTACTGCTCCTGAAAAAAGAACTCAAAAAACCAAAGATAAATTAAAAACAATTGCGGGAAGGGTGCTTAATAAATGAAAAAATATTTATTTAGTTTTCTAATTATTTTTTTATTTTCTTGCCCTTTACATGCAGACAAATTGCTTAAAAGTGGTTTTCTTAGTGGTGAGTGGAAATTAAATACTAATTTTGAGGTAAAAGATCCAAAAAATAAAATTCTAATAATATATAATCATGGTCAAGATGATCATGATAAACCCTCAAAAAATTGTGTATGGAAAAATAATATTCGTAATATTGCCTCCTTGTCAGGTAAAAAAGTAAAAGATAAAGAGGTTTTAGTATATAATTTTTGTACAGATCATTTAGGTGGAGATGATTGGAAAAGACTTTGGAAAAAAAAATTTGATTTGCCATATAAAGGAATAACTAAATTAGATAAAAGGGTTAATGCTAATTTAGATTTAATTAAAAAATTCGTAGATTTGGGTATACCAAATAACCAAATATTTGTGGCAGGACAATCATGTGGAGGTTGGGCAACTATGATGTTTATTTCAAAATATTCTGATAAGGTCGCTGGAGGAATTTCTACTCACCATGCTTGTTATGGTGAATTATCCAAAAAATATAAAGTTAAAAAAGTTGGAATAGAAAAAGCTTTAGAAAATTTTAAAAAGAAAAAACCTGGACCAGCAGTTTTAAGGGAAAATCAAATTAAAGATATCAGTAAAGCAAAAAATCTTCCTGTTTTAGTTTTTACTCATCCCAAAGATCCTTATGATGGATTATTGTCTGATTGGGTAGAAAAAATACCAGGAGTAAAAAGAATAATAATTAGCGAAGACTTAAAAATTAATAATAGAAAGTGCAATAGAATTGGAATAAATAATGGAGAAAGATGGGAAGAAAAAGTTAAAAACGGACACTACATGGCTTTAGGAGATTGTTTTCAATATTTTAATCCGACAATTTTAGATTTTATAGAGTCCAAAATTTAATGAAAATTGATGGAAAAGATTATCGTACTATTTGGTTTGAAAATAATGTTGTTAAGATTATTGATCAAACAAAACTTCCTCACCAATTTATAGTCAAAGAACTAAAGACAGTAAAAGATGCAATTAATGCAATTAAAGTAATGGAGGTAAGAGGTGCACCTCTAATCGGTGGAACAGCTGCTTATGGACTAGCTTTAGCAGTAGGAGAAAATAATGATCCAGAATTTATAAAAAAAAGTGCGAAAGAATTAATTCAATCAAGACCTACTGCTATTAATTTAAAGTGGGCAGTAGATCGAATGATAAAAAAATTAGCAGGAATTAACAGTGATAAAATAATAAGTATAGCTTTAAATGAGGCAAAAGAAATATGTGATGAAGATGAAAAGTTTTGTGAAAATATTGGTATTAATGGATTAAAAGTAATTGAAGAAATTTATAATAAAAAGAAAGACACAGTAAATATATTAACACATTGTAATGCAGGTTGGTTAGCAACTATTAATTGGGGCACAGCAACATCGCCAATTTACCATGCTCATAAAAAAGGAATACCTGTTCATGTATGGGTAGATGAAACAAGACCAAGAAATCAAGGTGCAAATTTAACCTCGTATGAATTAAATGAAGAAGAAATTCCTAATACTATTATTGCCGATAATACAGGGGGTATTTTAATGCAAAGAGGTGAAGTTGATATGTGTATTGTGGGAACTGATAGAACTTTATCCAATGGAGATGTTTGTAATAAAATTGGAACTTATCTTAAAGCATTAGCTGCTCATGATAATAACGTTCCATTTTACGTAGCTCTTCCAAGTTCAACAATTGATTGGGACATCAAAGATGCAAAAGATATTCCCATTGAAGAAAGAAATTCAGAGGAATTATCTCATGTTGAAGGTATAGATGAGAATAATGAAATTAAGAAAGTTTTGATTTACCCAGCTAAAAGTAAAGCTATGAATTTAGCTTTTGATGTAACACCTGCAAAATATGTAACAGGATTAATAACTGAAAGAGGGATTTCGGAAGCATCTTTTGATGGATTAAGCAAATTATTTAAATGAAAAATTTAAAAGAGAGAGAAGAAGTAATTGAGTATTCAATTAAACTGAACACAACCAACTTATCTCCTTTGAGATCAGGAAATATTTCCGTGAGAGGAATTGAAGATGGTATTGAGGGTTTTTTTATAACTCCATCTGGTAAGAAGTATGAGTCTTTAAAACCAGAAGATATTGTTTTTTTATCTTTAACAGAGGAAAAAGATTTTTTATCTTGGTTTAATTCTGGAAAAAATCCATCATCAGAATGGCGTTTTCATCAAGATATTTATAAAAACAAGTGGGAGGCAAAAGCAATAGTTCATGCACATTCACCTCATGCTACAGCAGTATCTACCCATGGAAAATCTATTCCACCATTTCATTATATGATTGCTCTTGCAGGTGGTGAAAATATTCGATGCTCTGAATATGCAACTTTTGGTACTCATGAACTATCGATGAATATGATTAAAGCCTTAAAAGATAGAAAGGCATGTCTTATGGCGAACCATGGACAGGTTGCATTTGGAGAAAATTTATCTAAAGCTTTCGAGCTTGCACAAGAGGTAGAAAATATTTGCCATCAATATATTATTGCTTTAAAGATGGGTGAACCTAAGAATCTTTCATTAGCTGAAATGAAAAAAATCTTAGAAAAAGTTAAAAATTATAAAAG
Organism: uncultured Pelagibacteraceae bacterium; assembly: GCA_902557995.1. Classification (GTDB taxonomy): domain Bacteria; phylum Pseudomonadota; class Alphaproteobacteria; order Pelagibacterales; family Pelagibacteraceae; genus Pelagibacter. Next base: position 25,185 of record CACECL010000006.1, read on the forward strand.
CAGTTAGTTATATGACTAAAGTTGGGGAGCATATCACTCTAGATATCATTGGAACATCTAAAGAGTATGATCCATCTGTGTTTGAAAAAGTAATTCATGATATTGCAAAAGCTGCAAAAGTAACAATTTTAAATATTTCAAAATATAAATTTGAACCCCAAGGTTTTACAATTCTTGCTTTATTAGCTGAAAGTCACATTAGTTTTCATACATTCCCTGAAAAAGGAATTATAAGTTTTGACTTTTTTACATGTGGCAAAGTAAGTCCATCAGTTGCAATTGATATAATAAAAAAAGAATTTGAACACAAAAGAATAGTTAAAAAAGAATTTAATAGAGACAACAAATCTCTTTATCATGACATCTATAGTTCACCAGGCTTACAAAAATCATATGTAGTAAATGATGTTTTAGAAGATTTTAAATCTAAAGTTGGTCAACATATAGAAATCTTAGACTTAGAACAATTTGGTAAATCTTTATTTATTGATGGTGAAATACAAGTCGCGTCAACTGATGAGCATTTATATAGCTCAACCTTTGTAGGTTCTGGTTTAGATTTAAATAAAGACAATGAAAGAGCGGCAATTATTGGTGGTGGTGATGGCGGGGTAGCAAGAGAATGTATTTCAAAAAATTTTAACTTTATTGATTGGTACGAACTTGATCCTGAAGTTGTAGATGTTTGTAACAAACATCTCGGAGATATTGGAAAAAAAGCAACTGAAAAAAATTCTGTAAAAAGTGTTTGGGGTGATGCTTTCGAAAGCATCAAATCAGTTGGTGATGATACCTATGATCATATTTTTGTTGATTTAAATGATGATCAATTTTGTATAGATTTAGCTGCAAAAAATATGGATTCATTAGTTAGAATTTTAAAACCTAAAGGAGTTATAACGGCTCAAGTTGGAAGTCAGGATAAAAAACCACAGCAGGTTGAAAATTGGTTAAATGTTTTTAATCAAAATTTTGGGAATGCAAAATTATCAAGAGTTTACATACCTAGTTTTGATTGCTCTTGGAATTTTTCTTCATCAATTAATCATTAATTTTTCTTTTTTCTTTTTTAAATTTGTGAAATAATTCTACAAATTAAAGGAGAAAATAATGAATATATTCAAAAAAACTATTTTAACGGTTCTTGCTTCTTTATTTATCATCGGAAATGTTTCTGCTGAAAAAATAAAAATTGGAACTGAAGGTGCTTACCCTCCATGGAATTCAAAAGATGCATCAGGTAATCTTATTGGTTTTGAGGTCGAGCTTGCTAAAGAACTTTGCACAATTATGAAATATGAGTGCACAATTGTTGAACAAGATTGGGATGGAATGATACCAGCTCTAGTAATGAGAAAGTTTGATGCAATAATGGCTGGAATGTCAATTACTGCTGAAAGACAAAAAACAATTACTTTTTCACAAGGTTATGCTGATGAAGTAGCTTCTCTTGCAGTAATGAAAGGTTCGAGTTTAGAGGGAATGGATACACCTGAAGGTATTAACTTATCATTAGGTGGATCTGATGTTAAGAAAGCTCTTAAAACTTTAACAGGAGCACTTGCTGGAAAAACTGTTTGTACTCAAACAGGAACAATTCACCAAAACTTCTTAGAGTCCGGTGATGTAGGAAGTGTAAATGTTAGAACTTATAAAACTCAAGATGAAGTTAACCTAGATCTAACTTCTGGAAGATGTGACGTTGCTTTAGCTGCAGCAGTTGCATTTACAGATTATGCAGACAAATCAGGTAAACCAGTTGTATTAGTTGGACCAACTTTTTCAGGTGGTGCATTTGGTAATGGTGTAGGTGTTGGTATCAGACAAGCTAGTGATAGTGCTATTGGAAAAAGAGATGCTAAAATCTTAAAGGACTTCAACAAAGCAATTGATAAAGCTAGAAAACAAGGAATTATTAGCAAACTTGCTATTAAGCACTTTGGTTTCGACGCTTCTATGTAATTCATTTCAGATCTGGCGACTATAATATATAGTCGCCAATCTATATGGAACTTCTCGCATTTGGTAAAACAGGTTGGGGTGACGAGTTATTTTACGCAACCTTAATGACAATAGCTGTATCAATTACAGCAATGTTGGTTGGCTTCTTTTTTGCATTAATTTTTACACCTTTAAAACTCTCAAAATATAAAACTTTAAATTTAGTTGGTAATTTTTATACAACAGTAATCCGTGGGGTACCTGAGCTATTAGTAATTTACCTTTTCTTCTTTGGAGGAAGTGGAGCAATCATGTATGTAGCTTCTATTTTTGGTTACTATGAATACATAGAAATTAACGCCTTTATTACTGGTTCAATGGCTATTGGTATTATTTCTGGAGCTTACTCAACTGAAGTATTTAGGGGAGCAATTCAATCAATAGATAAAGGCCAGTTTGAAGCAGCAAAGGTTCTTGGAATAAATAAGTTTGGGCAGTTTTATAAAATAATTTTACCTCAAATGCTAAGGTTAGCTATTCCAAATTTAAGCAATGTTTGGCAAATAACTTTAAAAGATACTTCTCTTATTTCAGTAACAGGATTAGTTGAAATAATGAGACAATCTTATATTGCAGCAGGATCTACTAGAGATCCATTATTCTTCTATTCATTTGCAGCAGTTTTATATCTTTTGCTTACTTATGTGAGTATGAAGTTAATTAACAAGTTAGAAATAAGATATAGCAGGGGGTATTAATGGATTTTGATTTAATGATAACTAGTTTACCTAAACTTTTAGGAGCAACATTAGTTACTTTAAAATTATTATCTGCATCATTATTTTTTGGATTATTCCTAGGTCTTTTCTTTGCAATTTTAAGGTTAAATAAAAATATATTTATCAATAAATTTGCTTATGGCTATTCATATATATTTAGAGGAACACCATTATTGGTCCAAATTTTTATTATTTATTTTGGATTAGGACAAATTGAATATTTAAGAACAACATTTTTATGGGTAATTTTAAAAGAACCTTATTGGTGTGCAATAATAGCTTTTACTTTAAATACTGGAGCATATACCTCTGAAATTTTAAGATCAGCATTTCAAACAATAAAACCGGGTATAATCGAGGCCGGAAAAAGCCTAGGAATATCAAATAAAGTAATCTTTTATAAAATCCAAATTCCAATTGCCATTCGACAATCACTCCCTGCATATGGAAATGAAATTATTTTGATGATGAAAGGAACTTCTTTAGCAAGCACAGTAACTTTAATGGATTTAACTGGTGTTGCTAAATATATAATTTCAACAACTTTTAAACCAATCGAAGTATTTATTGTTGCTGGTGGAATTTATTTGTTTATGACTTTTATTATTCATAATGTGATTAAATATTTAGAGAAAAAGTACAGCTTTCAACAATAAAAATGTTTTTATCAGAGAAACAAATTAATTATTATAAACATGATGGTGTAATAATAATTAAGGATGTATTTAAAGACTGGATTGAGCCACTTAAAAACGGATTTCAAAAAGTATTAGATAATCCAAGTAAGCACGGAAGAGAAAATGTAACTGATGATAATGGAAGATTTTTTGAGGATTATTGTAATTGGGAAAGAATAAAAGAATTTAAGGATTGCTTATATAATTCACCTGCTGCTCAAATAGTTGCAGAAGCAACTAATTCTAAATCTATACAAATTTTTCATGAACATATTTTTATAAAGGATCCAGGTACTCACAAAGAAACACCATGGCATCAAGATATGCCTTATTATTGTGTTGATGGCAATGATACTGGAAGTTTTTGGATACCATTAGATGAAGTTGATCAGAAAAATAATCTTAAATTAATTTTAGGTTCTCACAAATGGACAAAGTTAATTAGACCTACAAAGTGGTCCAATAATCAATCTTGGTATGATGATGATAGTGCTTTTATGGATTTACCACCATTAAAAGAATTTGAGGAAAATATTTTAATTCCAGAATTAACTTTGGGTGATGCTGTTTTATTTAATTTTAAAATTGTACATGGTTCAACAGGAAATAATTCATCTAAATCACGGAGAGCGTTTTCGATGCGGTTTATAGGTGATGATATTAAGTATATAGATAGAGGAGGGCCAACTTCACCCCCATTTGATGGGATCAATTTAAAAACTGGAGATTTGATGAGAGATGACTGGTTTCCTAAAGTTTTTAGTAACTAGTATATTCTTTAATTTCTTTAATACTTGACCCAGTATGATTATTCATTTCTAATTTAATTTTTGCTCGGTCATCATTTAAAAAATGAACATCTCTAGATAATTTTATAAATTTATCGCCAAAGTCTTTATTTTTTTCACAATCTCTTTTGTCATCCTCTATAACCCAAAGTTTGGCATTAATTTCTTTTAAATCTTGAAATAGTTTATTTAGTTTATCGTCTGATTTTACATTTTTTTCAAACTGATCTTTAAGAATCGAATGTTCATTTGATATATATTTTAGTTTTTCTAGATCTTTAATTTTTTCTTTTTTAATTTCTAATATTGAAATTTTGTCTAAAAGCTCGCCTACCGATACTTCTACTATAATTTTATTCATTAAATTTTATACTATGTTAAATTGTTAAAAATATGTCTAATATTTTAATCATTAAACATGGATCTTTGGGTGATATAGCTCAAGCTAGTGGTGCAATTCAAGATATTTCTAAGAATCATAAAGGAGATGAAATTCATTTGCTTACAACTAAACCATATTTCGATTTATTTAAAAAAAATCCATACATTTCCAATGTTATTTTAGATAAGCGGTTATCAAGATTAAACCTGCTTTATTTATATTCATTAATGAAAAATATAAAAAAATATAATTTTTCTAAAGTTTATGATCTTCAAAACTCAAGTAGAACAGCTTTTTATAAAAAAATTTTATTTCCAAAAGCAACAAAAGATACTTGGTCATCTACTGATACAACACTACCTGAAGGGACTTCAAAACAAGATTTTGATAAAGACTCTGTTTTGACTAGATTTGATTATCAATTAAAAAGTTCAGGTGTAAATACAAATCATACTTTGAGTCCTGATTTCTCTTGGAGCACAACAGATATAACTCAAATAAAAAATTATCATCAATTAGATAAATATATTCTTCTTTTTCCTTTTTGCTCGCCTCATTTAACTTCAAAGAAATGGCCTTATTATAATGAGTTAATTTCTATGATTAATGAAAAATCAGAAAAAAAATTTAAAGTAGTAATCGCACCTGGACCTAGTGAAATTAAAGAAGCATCAAATATTAATGCACTTTGTGTTTTAGATAATGGTAAAGCTTTAGATATTTCTCAGTTAGCAACATTAATTAAAGATAGTTCATTTGTTATTGCTAACGATACTGGACCAGCTCATATGACAGCACACTTAGGATCAAAAGGAATTGCTTTATTTGGATCTCACACAACTCCATTTAAAGTAAGTATTGAAAGAGAAAATTTTAAAGCAATACAAGCTCCTGAATTAGCTAAACTTTCAGCAAAAAAAGTTTTTGAAAGACTTTCTGAAATTATTTCTTAATTTTTTCAATTATTCTTAAAAATACAGGAACAGTGAAAAGTATAAAAAGTAATCTTATTATATGGTGAAAAGCAACAAAGTCTGGGTCTAAATCAAAAGCAATTGCTATAACTGCTACCTCATAAATTCCACCAGGACTAAAAGATAAAATTAGAGTTAAAATATTTGTCTCAACAAAAAATGTTGCAACATAGGCTGCAGCCAAACCTAATACTACCAAAATAGTAGTAGCTACAATACTATGTAGAGAATTATTGGCTATCTCTTTGACAGTTTTTTCAGCAAACCTACAACCAACCGAAGAACCGAGAATTAGGAGACAAAAATTTACCGTTTCATCTGGTAATTTATATGATGCTATATCTGTAATTTGTAACAAACCGCTCGCAAACAATGTTCCAGATAGTAAAGCTGCAGGAATTTTAATTTTATCAAAAACAAAAATAAAAAATAAAGATGCAATAATAAGTAAAATTAAATTTAAATGATTTTGAGCAAAATAATTGAAGTCGTCATTTAATAAAATATTGTTGTCAGTATTATTAACTATAATAAATGGAATGACAGTTATTATGATTATTAATCTAATTAAGTGAGAAGTTGCAACTTGAGATAAATCTGTTTTTTCATTTTCTGCTAAAATCATTAAAGGACCCAGTGCACCAGGAGCTGCTGAGAATATGGAAGCTTTCTCTCCATAACTTGCAAATTTTTGAAGGTATTTAGCGACCACTAAAATACATATTATTATGTAGATTAACATAATTAATGAAGTCCAAATCCAATCAAGCATTTGATTAAATAGATTTTGGTCTATGTAATTTCCAATATGTAAACCTAAAATTATTAGTATAAAACTTAATACAATTTTAGGCATCATGATTTTTAGACCTGATAAAGCGGCAATTGAAGTAACAATCATAGGTCCTAAAAACCATGCTAGAGGAATATTTAAATATTCAGCAAAAATTGCACTAGGAAAAGAAATTATTAGAACAGAAATAAATTTAATTGTTAATATCTGAGATAAACTTTCTTTAAAATTTTTGATTAATAAATTCATTTTTATTTATCTATCTGATTGACTTCAGTTTATATTAACTATTTAATATAATTAAAATAATAAACAACAAGAGAGGTATAATGAGTAATATTAAAAAATTATTTTCAGTATTATTCTCAGCAATCCTATTATTCTCAGCAACAACTACAAGCTCACTCGCAATTGACAAATTGCACTTTGTAATTGGTGGTGGTGCTGGTGGTGGTTGGGATGGAACTGCTAGAGGTACTGGAGAGGCTTTAACAAAAGCTGGTATGTTAAAAAGTGCATCATTTGAAAATATGTCAGGTGGCGGTGGCGGTAAGGCATTAGCTTATATGATTAACAACAAGCCTGCTGGAACTATTTTAGTTCAATCTACACCGTTAGTATTAAGATCAATTACTAGACATGAAGGTTATGTAACTGGTGGTGGAAGCGGAGTACTATCTTATAAAGATGTTGTGCCGATCGCTGGAGTAATTGGTGATTACGGTGCAATCGTTGTAGCTAAAGACTCACCATTCAAAAACTTTAAAGACATCGTTGATGCTTATAAAAAAGATCCTAAGTCAGTTAAAATGGCTGGTGGATCTGTAAGAGGAAGTATGGACCATTTAATTGGAGCTTTGGCATTCCAAACAGCTGGAGCAAATCCAAATGATGTGATCTATGTTCCTTACGATGCAGGAGGAAAAGCATTAGCTGGACTTTTATCTGGGGAAACTCAAATGTTATCTACGGGTTTAGGTGAAGTTATGGGTGCAAGAGACCAAGTAAGAATTATTGGTATCACTGCACCATCAAGAGTATCTGATGCTCCTGATGCACCAACCCTTAAAGAACAAGGATACGATGTACAATTCGTTAACTGGAGAGGATTTTTTGGCCCTCCAGGCATGAGCAATGCTGATAAATCAAAAATTGCTAAAATGCTAGGCGATGTACAAAAAACTCCTGAATGGGAAGCTGTCAGAGCAAGAAATGCTTGGGTTAATATTTATAATCCAGATGACAAGTTTGTTTCTTTCTTAGAAAAGCAAACTAAAGAAATGACAGATCTAATGAAAAAACTAGGGGTTATTTAATCCAGTTCGGGTTAATTAATTATATAGGAAGAGCGGTGAAGATTTCTCCTACTAAATTTATCTCACTGCTCTTCTTTATCTTTTCAGCTTTTTACTTATACACAGCTCATCAGATTGTAGTTTTCAGTTTTGATGAAAACGCGCCATTTAATGCAAGAACATTTCCAATCTATTTAGGTTGGTCAGGTATTTTAATATCAGGATTAATTATGATTTTACCTGAAAAAACAAAAATTGAGGTAAACCACAAATATCTTGATTACAAAAGTATTATTTATTTAATTTTAATTTCAATAATTTATGGAGCAGTAATTCTAAAAATTGGATACTTTCTATCTACTTCTTTATTTCTAATTGCTTCTTATTATTTCTTGGGTGAAAGAAGATGGTTATGGATGTTTTTACTATCATTTCCATTTGTAGCAATTTTTATGTTTTTACTACATGGAGTGCTTAATATTTATTTAAGAGATCCACTTTTAAAATATTTAGGAATTATTGGATGATTGAGGGAATTTTAATTGGTTTAAATACAGCTTTATCACTTCAAAATATAATTATTGTTATGATTGGGTGTTTTGCTGGAACAATAATTGGAATGCTTCCAGGACTAGGTCCAATGACTGCAATTGCTTTAATGATACCAATTACTTATGGATTTGATCCTGCTTCAGGTTTAATTTTAATGGCTGGTGTTTATTATGGAGCAGTATTTGGTGGATCGACTTCATCAATTTTATTAAATGCACCTGGAGTTCCAGGAACTGTAGCAACAGCTTTTGATGGTTATCCAATGGCACAACAAGGTAAGGCCGGTAAAGCGTTAGCTATTGCTGCTTATAGTTCTTTTGCAGGTGGAACAATTTCTGCAATATTTTTATTAATTGCAGCGCCAAGTTTATCTAAAATAAGTTTGTCATTTAGATCTCCAGATTATTTTGCTTTAATGATGTTAGGTTTAACTGCGGTTTCAGCATTTTCTTCAAAAGGACAATTCTTAAAAGCAATGATGATGGTTGTTTTAGGGTTGATGCTAGCTTCAATCGGTCAAGATTCGTTATCTGATATTTCTAGATTTACTTTTGGAAATATGAATTTATCTGATGGAATTAGCTTTGTATTAATCGTTATGGCTACATTTGCAATGAGTGAAGCATTGACAATTATATTTAGGGGTAAAGATCCAAATAGGGCAGCAAAACAAATTTCTTTAACTGAACTTGGTTCAATTAAAGTAAATAAAGAAGAAACTATTAAAATGGCTAAAACAATACCCCGTTCTTCTATTTTAGGTTTTTTAATTGGTGTTTTACCTGGTGCAGGAGCAACAATAGCGTCCTTCTTAGCTTATGGAATGGAACGAAATTATGTGAGTGATGAAGAAAAAGAAAAATTTGGGAAAGGCAGTGTTCATGGTTTATCAGCACCAGAAACGGCGAACAATGCTGCATGTTCCGGATCATTTGTACCATTATTGACTTTAGGTATCCCTGGCAGTGGAACAACAGCTGTAATGTTAGGAGCTCTATTAGGTTTTGGTATTCAACCTGGGCCTAGATTGTACCAAACTAATCCTGAAATTTTCTGGTCTGTAATAATGTCGATGTATATCGGTATGGTTGTTCTATTAATTTTAAATTTACCTTTAATTCCTTACATAGCTCGTATTCTAGCAGTTCCAAGAAATTTTTTAATTCCACTAATTTTATTTTTCTCAATTACAGGAATTTATTTAATGTCATTTAATAATTTTGATATTTATCTAATGATTGGTATTGCAGTAGTAGCTACATTTTTGCGCTTATACGAATTTCCAATGCCTCCTTTAATCCTCGCTTTTGTACTTGGAAAGTTAATAGAGGAAAACTTGAGAAGATCATTATTGATTAGTGATGGGTCCTTTAGTTTTTTATGGGATAGGCCTTTAACTTTAATTATTCTATTGATCACAATTGGGATTGTTGGTTGGCAAATTTACAGATCTTTAATAAGAAAATAATTAAGATTTTATATCTATACGCTTTCTAATAATTTCTTTATCAAGCTTCATTTCACGATATGACATGATGAAAACTCCTATAAATATCACACTTGCACCAATCCAGGTGAAGAGGTCGGGTGTTTCACTAAAAACATAATAACCAATTAAAGAAGCAAACACCAAACTTAGAAATGAGTATGGTTGTGTCATACTAACATCAACTAATTTATATGCGTGATTAATGCAAAGATGTAACAATGTACCAGATAAACCTGCAAAAAATAAATAAATCAAAGTTTGAAAACTAGGTGTTTGCCAATAAAATAACGCAATAATGAAACTAAAAATTGTCATATACGTGTATCCATAAGATAAAATCGTAATCGAACTATCATCTTTTGAGATAGTTTTTGTAATTATAATTACTATTGACCACATAAAAGACGATGCCAATGCCATATAAACTCCAAGAGAGATTTCAATTATTCCTGGTCTTAAAATTATTAACATTCCTATAAATCCTAAAACCAGTGCAAAACTCCTGTATATGAAAATTTTTTCTCCTAGAAATAAAACTGCCAATATTGTTACTATGAAAGGAACCACAAAAGATATAGCTGTAGCTTTTTCAATTGGCATCATTACTAAAGCTGAGAAATATAACAGCATTGAAGGTAAATTTAGAACTGCTCTTAAAAAATGTTTTTTATGATGATTGGTTTTAAAAACTGTAAATTTAGATTTTAGCATGTAGGGAAAAATAATTAGGAAACCAAATAAAAATCTAAAAAACCCTGCAACATAAACATTAAGTTCTTCTTGAGCTAATTTTAAAAAGGTTAACATTAATGTTCCACAAAAAACTGAGACTATAATTAAAGAAATTGCTAATTTATTATTTGAAATCAATTTAATATCTTTTTGTATTCTTTAATTATTTTTGACCATTGAAATTTATTCACAAATTCTTTTGCATTTTTCCCAAGGTTTAAATATTTTTTATTTTCCAACAATGAATTAATAGAAGAATAAATGTCATCAAGATTATTTCCATCACATATCAAACCAGTTTTTTCATGATCAATTGCATCTGCGGCACCACCATCTTTACCACCAATGGATGGTATACCGTATTGTGCAGCTTCAACATATGCAATACCAAAACCTTCAACTGATTTTTTATGGATTATGGATGGCATTACAAAGATATTTGATTTTGAAACTAAAGCATTTTTTAAATCGTTACTAATATCTTTAAAAAACATAACTTGTGCTTCAAGATCTAGCTCTTTTACCAGCTTCTTAATATTTTCTTCTTCCTCTCCATATCCAACACAAATGTAAACAATATCAGGATAAATTTGTTTTAAATTCCTTAAAGCCATTACTATTTTTTCATGATTTTTACGTTTATCAAATCTTGAAACTGTAATTAGTCTAGGATTTTTAACTTTAAGTATACTTTCAACTTTATCTAAAGTTTTTTTATTTAATTCCTCAGCAGGATCCACACCTGGATTTATTACAATTACTTTATTTGCATTAATACCAATTTCTATCGCTAGATTTTTTGTAAACTGAGAATTTGCTATAATTTTTTCAACATTGTTTAAAACGCTAACTACTCTTTTGTTTTGACTAGAACCTTTTGGATGGTTTATTTCTTTACTATGAATTAAACAGTATTTTTTCTTAAAAGTTTTAATAAGTTCTAAACTTTTCCAATGATCAGCAATAACACCATCAATTTTATTATCTCTGATATATTCGTTAATTAATTGTGCTTTTCTATATTTTCTAAGAAATTTAATTCCTCCAACTCTTTCGATCGAAAAAGAAGCTTGTTCATCAAAATTTTTGTGACCTTCTATATGATCTGCAAAAACTTTTATCATAAAGTTTTTAGATAGTTCTCTTGAAAGGCCCCACATTAGATTTTGCATACCACCAAGCTCAGGTGGGAATGATCTAGTTATAATTAGATACATTACTCATACTTCCATTTAATACCACAGCCTGCACTTGGTATTTGATCTTCAGGACCTTTTCCAGTTTCAGCTATTTGTCTCATAGCTGATAGCAGATCACTTTCTCCTTCTTTAACTGGAATAAATTTTTTAAGTTCTCTTAATCGTCCTCTGTATTGAAGTTCTAGATTTTTATTGTAGCCAAAGAAATCTGGAGTACATACAGCATCATATGCTTTAGCAATTTCTTGAGTTTCATCATGTAAGTATGGAAAATTGAAATGATTTTCATTTGAAAACTTGATCATGTTATCAAATGAGTCGTCTGGATAATTAATAAAGTCATTTGAGCAGATGGCAACAGTGTTGATACCAATTTTTTTTAATTCACTACAATCTTCAACTAATTCTTTTGTAATAGCTTTTACATATGGACAATGATTACAAATGAACATTATCAAAGTTCCATTTTCACCTTTGATATCATTTAAAGACAGAATTTTATTATCAGTAGATTTTAATTCAAATGGAATAGCTTTTTGACCAAAATCACATATTGGAGTTTGTATGGGCATAATGTAAAATATATAGATTATGTTTTATGATTTAAAAGATAAAAAACCAAAAAACTCTGGCGAAAATTGGGTAGCTCCGAATGCTACAATAATAGGGGATGTTACTTTAGAAAAAAATACAAGTATTTGGTTTAATGCAGTGCTTAGAGGAGATATTGAAAATATTCATATTGGTGAAGGATCTAATGTACAAGATGGAAGCGTATTACACACAGATCCTGGATGTCCTTTAAAAGTAGGAAAAAATGTTACTGTTGGACATTTAGTTATGCTTCATGGATGTACTATTGGAGATAATAGTTTAATTGGGATTGGAGCTGTTATCTTAAATAAAGCTAATATTGGAAAGAATTGTATTATTGGAGCTAAAGCTTTAATAACAGAAAATAAAATCATACCAGATAATTCTTTGGTTGTTGGCTCACCAGGTAAAGTAATTAGAGAAGTTTCGGAGGAAGAAAAAAAAGCAGTATTTGAAAACACAAAACATTATCAAGATAATTGGAAAAAATATTCGAAATCAATTTTTTAAAGGAAATAAATGCCAGCAGGCTACGTAATAGCTCAATTAAAAGTAACTAATCCTGAAAATTATAAAGAATATATTGAAAAGGTTACGCCACTCGTAAAAAAATTTGGTGGAGAATTTTTAGTAAGAGCTGGTGAATTTCAAATTTTTGATGGCGAAACAAATTTTCCTAGAATTATTATTCTTAAATTCCCTACATATGAAAAAGCATTAGAATGGTACAATTCTGAAGAATACAAACCAATAAAACAAATAAGATTAGACAATTCTGAAGGTACAAATATAATTATTAAAGGTATTTGAAATAATAATTTATTTACTTAAATAATAGATCATTCACCGAATAAATGATCAATCCAATTATTGCTATAAATAAAATTAAGAAAGATAATTGCCCACTTAACTTAGATTTAATTTTGGTTTTACCCTCTTTAAATTTTTTAAAATGAATACTCCCAAATCTCATTACAGCTAATCCTAAAATTATAAGAAATGCTGTAAATATATATCCAGTAACCATCTATGGAACTAACCAGGTATCTTTTTTATTTTCTAAATTAAACTTTGCTCTTCGATGGCCTTTAGCTGCTAAATAAAGCCATTCTATAGATTTAATTTTGCACTGAATAACAGTAAAGTTTTTATAACCCTCTTCACTTTGTTCTTTGGTATAATCAAAATTATCTAATTCTGGTTTTAGACCAGAAGTTGGTAGATCTGACTCAGTTCCTGGACCATTATCAACCAAATAACATTTTCTACTAATATGTTGAGTTTTAGACCAAGATTCTTTTGTTACATCATTATTGTGATTAACCGTACATTCAACTTTCAATCTAACCTGTATTTTTTCATCTTTATCGTAAAATAACATTGCTGCATTTTTATTTGCTTTTAATTTTTCAATTTTATCTGACCTAATATCGCTATGATATTGTACTAAATTATTTGATTGATCAGATTTTCTTAGAACAACAATTCTTCCATCAAAATCTGATTGATTACCACAAATGAATACCGGTATTCTAAAAGGAGAACCTCTGTCTTTAACAGCATTATCCAGCATTGACCAAATTTTTTTTTTGATCTCTGTAAAGTCCTCGTAATAAGGAACTGTATTCGTCACAAATATTATTTTTTCTTTTTTAATCGAGCAATCAAACCTGAGCTATCCCAACGATTTCCACCCATTTCCTGAACCTCAGCATAATAACCGTCAATAATTTCTGTTATAGGTACAGGTGAACCGTTTTTTTTTGCTTCATCGATTGCAATTTTTAGATCTTTTCTCATCCAATCAATAGCAAAACCATAATCAAACTTATCATCAGTCATAGTTCGGTATCTATTTTCCATTTGCCAAGATTGTGCTGCACCTTTAGATATGGTTTCCATAACTTTATCCATATCTAAACCTGCGTTTATTCCAAAATTGATTGCTTCAGATAAACCTTGGACTGTTCCAGCAATACACATTTGGTTCATCATCTTTGTTAACTGACCACTTCCACAAGGACCAATTAATTTTACTTTTTTACTATAACAATCAATTACAGGCTCAGCCTTTTTAAATACTTCTTCATCACCACCAACCATTACTGTTAGTATTCCGCCTTCAGCGCCAGCTTGACCTCCTGAAATAGGAGCATCTAAAAAACTAAACCCTTTATCATTTGCTTTTTTATTTAATTCTCTTGATACTTCTGCAGATACAGTTGAGTTATCAATAAAAATGGACCCAGCTTTTGCTGTGTTAAATAATCCATTTTCTCCAGTTGCTACTTCTCTTAAATCATCATCATTA
>CACECL010000007.1 GCA_902557995.1 uncultured Pelagibacteraceae bacterium
AATTAGAATCATGGACACTATATTATTAATTTTGCTAGTTTTATTGTTAGGAGGTGTTTTAGCTATTCTTTATCTAAATTTAAAAACTAAGCCTAATCAGGAAAATGAAAATAAAGAGGCTGAAGAAATAGCTAATTTAAAATCAGAAATTTCAAGTTTAAAAGATACCTTAAATAATACGATCAACAGCTCACTTGGTGCAATGTCGACTTCATTTAATAACCTATCAACTGGGGTTACTAAAGATATGACTGAAACTTTAACTAAGGTAGAGGAAAAGGTTGGTAATTTTAACCAACAAGTCCAATTATTAAATCAAAGCCAAGAGGGTATAACAAAAATTTTAGCTGGTGTTAAGAAATATGGAACGCTTGCAGAATTTAGCCTAGACGCTCTTATTAAAGATTTGCTGCCAGCCTCTCAATTCATGACGAATGTAAAAATGAAGGAAGATACAAGTGAAAATGTGGAATTTGCAATAAAGCTTCAAGGAGATGTTTTGGTTCCTGTTGATAGTCATTTTCCAGTAGAAAAATTCAAAGCAATTACCGATGGTCATGATGCGGAAGACAAAAGGGCTGTTGCAGATGCTAGAGCAAAATTAGCCTCAGCGTTTAAAGCAAAAGCTAAAAGCGTTAATGAAAAATATATTGTACCACCAAAAACTACTGATTTTGCAATTGTGTATGCTCCTACAGAAAGCTTATACAAAGAGTTAACTGAATACCAAGATCCAAGTACAAAAGAATTATTAACTCAAGAGTTAATGAAAAAATATAAAGTCGTAATATGTGGGCCTAATACTCTTTCTGCTTACTTACAATCTTTACATATGGGATTTCAATCATTGAAAGTACAAAAAGGAGCAACAGAAATTTATAATCATTTGAAAACAATTAGTACAAGATTTTCTAAACATTTTGACAACATTATAGTTCTTAGAAAAAAATTAGAAGATGCTATGGGAGTTGTTGATAAATTTGGAACGGATGCAAGATCAATTTCAAGAACTTTAGAAAACATTAAAGATCCCGAGGAGGTTGAGAAAGCTGTACAAATTGAAAACGTGGAAAAATTTGTTGAACGTAATAGGCAGCTTAAAAATTAATTTCTTTTTTTCTATAATAACGTCTATAAGAAATCTCATGCAGTGGAATCAAAAATATGATTATCCAAAATCATCAAGAGCAACAGTTGATGGTATTAGAAGATACTTATTAGGGGAAACAAAATTACCAAGTGTCACTTCAATTTTAGATGCAACTAGATCTGAAGAAGATAAAGCGGCATTAGCAAATTGGAGAGAAAGAACTGGACAAAAAGAAGCTGAAGCAATTACAAAAGCAGCTAGTAGCAGGGGATCTCAAATGCATAACTATTTAGAGTCTTATTTACTTGGAAGAGAAAATTTAAGTTTTTTTGAAGATAACGAACAATACAAATTAATGGCTAAAGAAATCATAGAAAAAGGTTTAAAAAATAGATTGGATGAAATTTGGGGTGTTGAGTGCACTCTTTATTACCCAGAGAAGTATGCAGGTACCGCTGATTGTGTTGGTGTGTACGAGGGGAAAGAAACAATAATTGATTTTAAACAAAGTAATAAACCAAAAAAAGCTGAGTATATCGACTCATGGCTTCTTCAAACAAGCGCATATTCATTAGCACATAACATTGTGTATAACTCCAATATCACTTCTTGTGTAATTTTGGTTTGCACAGTAGATAAATTATTCCAAGAGTTTAAAATTCAAGGACATGATTTAATTGTTTATCAAAATTTGTTTTTGGGAAGATTAAAAAAATTTAATGAGTTATCGGATTTAACTTAGAATTTTATGGATAAAATAGTCATTTACGATACAGAAACAACAAATAGCACAATTTGGGGCTCAATAATTGAGGTAGGTGCTGTAGTTGTTGATAAGAACTTAAAAGAAATTGGTAAGCTAAATATTCGTGGCAGAATGCCTGAAGGCGAAGTTCCAAGTGCAAAAGCTTTATTGGTTAATTCAACAAGTATTGATTTACTTACAAAAGGAAATTATTCCCATTACGATTTTTTAGGAGCAGTAGAAAATTTTTTCTCTAAAGCTGGTCCAGCATTGTTTATGGGTTGGAGCAATCTAAATTTTGACAGGCGTATGTTTCATTTTAATTTTTTTAAAGGTAACAGATATCCTTATATTACACATTCATCACCAAATAAAGAACACGATGGTTTGCATGTTGCAAGAGTAGCTCAAACTTTAAATCCTGAAACGTTAAAGACTGAATTAACAGAAGCTGGTAACGAAAGTCTCGCTTTAGAGGGTTTAGCCAGACAACAAGGATTTGATACATCTCAACAACACACAGCTTATCATGATGCGTTCACAAGTTTAAAAATTCTTCGAATTATAAAAGATAAACATAAAGATAATTGGGAAAATTTTTTAAGCACATCGACAAAAAATAGTGTTGAAACTATCTTAAAAAGTGAGGGGATTTATTCGATTTTCGAAAATGTAAAAGGAAAAAATATGATGTATCTTGTCTCTACATTGCATCCAGATCATTGTTTCCATCCTTCATATGCATCGTGGGGATATTTATTTGACTTAAGAAGAGATCCTGAACCATTATTAAACTTGTCAGTAAATGATCTTAAAGTATATTTAAAAAAGTTTAGTCCAAAAGCACTTAGAGTGATTAAGACAAATAAAGCGCCCGTAGTATTAGATAAAAAGTTTGCATTAAAGGAAAAAGTATATGCAAACTTAAATGCAGAAACCATTCAAAAAAGAGCAAAAATGGTGAGAAATAGTAAAAATTTCTGTAAAAATATTCAAATCATTAATAGAGAAGCAGCTGAAGAAAAAGCGCAAACTCAAACTCAAGAGGATTTATTACCAGAGGAAACTTTATATGAAAAATTTATTCCAAATAAAGATACAGCTTTATTTAAAACTTGGCATAGTTCATCTTGGGAAGACAAATTAAGAATGTTGGACAAGTTTCAAGATAAAAGATGTAGTTGGTTTGGGCAAAAAATTATTTATCAAGAAGCACCACATATTTTGCCACCAGATTTATATAAAAATATAAAAAGTGAAATTGCTAGACGAATTTTAAGTAAAAATAGAGAAAAGTGGCAAACTATAGGAATGGCCTACCAAGAAATTGATACTTTAAGAGATCAAGCATCAAATCGAGATGATGAAGAAGAACTAAAAAAATTAGATGAAATAAATGAATTTATTATGTCTATAGAAAAAAAATATGAAATTGCCTAGTTGACTTTAAAGATCTAATTTATAGAAAGGATATATGCTTACAAATTTTAAAGATGAAGATTTTGATACTAAAATTAAAAATGAAGATGTTTCAGTCATTCAGTTTTCAGCTGAGTGGTGTGGTCCATGTAAGGCACTAAAACCAGTAATGGATAAATTATCTGATGAATATAAAGATAAGGCTGGTTTTTATTATGCTGATGTTGAAGATGGTGGAATAAATACTGGAAGTGCAGCAGGGATCAGAGGCGTTCCAACAGTTATCATCTATAAAAAAGGTGTTGAAGTAGATAGAAAAGTTGGCGGTGTTCCAGAAAGCCATATGAAAGAATTTTTAGATAAAAATATCTAATTTAAATTTAAAACTTCACCCGCAAGATATAACGATCCAGTAATCAATATTATATCGTTTTCTTTAACTGGGATTGACTTTATAGCATCCTCTATACTTTCCTTATAATTTATATTTGAAAAGCTATTTAGCTTATCTTTAAGTTCCTCTCCTTTAATTGAATTAGGTTGATTAGGTATATCTATCGTAGTTAATGTAGCAATACCCTTAAAGAAACTCATATATTCAGTATGATCTTTATTAGCCATCATGCCAAGAATGATATGTTTATTGCAATCTAAACTTTCCAAGTATTCATTCAAAACCTTTGCACCCAAAGGGTTATGAGATCCATCAACAAAAAGTTTGTGATCTTTTACAAGCTCTTTAAGTTTTCCAGATTTAATTTCTTGTAATCTTGCAATACTATTTATTTTTAAAACACCTTTTTTGATGTGATCATCTTTAATATTTAAATCTTTCAAAGTTCTTAAAGTTGCAATAGCTGTTGACACATTTTCTAATTGAAATTGACCCTTAACATTTGGAATAGGTAATTTTATTCCTCCAAATTGATCTTCATAATAAAAGAAGTCATTTTCTTGCATGGTAAAACTATAATTTTCGTTATGGAAAACTTTATTAGATCTATTATTTGAAATTGTTTTTTTAATATTGTTTGCAATTTCTTTATTGCTTTGTTTTGCTATTATAATATTTGAATTTAAAAGGGTTGATGTTTTTTCAAAAATAATTCTTTCAATAGTTTGCTCATTTTCAGGTAACCAATCTAAATGATCAAGTCCAATCGAGGTCACAACGCTAGCAAGGTTATTTTTTAATATATTTGTAGCATCAAATCTAAAGAATAATCCACTTTCAATTAAATTGATATTATCTGGGTATTTAGATGCTTTTAAAAAAAAAGCCGCTGTCAGTATTTCGAAAAAAGTAATAGGTTCATTATTGTTAGCACTTTCAATTTCTTCAAACAATTTTGCTAAATCGTCATCATTCAATTCTTCATTATCAAAAACAAACCTTTCATTGATACTTTTGATATGAGGGCTAGTGTAGATATTACACTTGAAATTTGCTTCTTTTAAAATAGCAAATATTGCTTGAATGGTTGAGTACTTACCATTGGTACCAACAATCGAAATTGCTTTGATTTTATCTTGAGGATTTCCTAATTTTTTACAGAGATTTTGAATACGATCTAGACTTAAATCTATTTCTTTAGGATGCAGCTCTTGTAAGCGACTGACTATCTTCTGAAGTTTCATTTTGTTCAGCACTTATATCAGAGTTTTTCTTTAACAATATTGATAATAAGGTTCCTATTTTTGATGTAAGCTCTTTACGCTCAACAATTAAATCAACAAATCCTGTTTTTTCTACATATTCACTTTTTTGGAAGCCTTCAGGAAGTTCTTCTTTAACTGTTCCTTGAATTACTCTTGCACCTGCAAATGCAATTAATGACCCTGGTTCTGCAATATGAATATCACCTAACATAGCGTATGATGCAGTGATACCCCCTGCTGTTGGATCAGTTATGCAAACTAAATATGGAAGTCCGCTTTTTTTTAATTCATTAATGGCAAGTGTAGTTCTTGTCATTTGAGATAAAGAAATTAAACTTTCCATCATTCTCATTCCTCCACCAGCGCTAATACATAAAAACGGTGTTTGATTTTCTATAGCATGTTGTATTCCATATAAAAAAGCCTCACCTTCTGCAGCTGCCATTGAAGCTCCTAAAAAATCAAAATCAGAAGCTACAGCTGTAATTTTAATATTATTTATAGTTCCACAGGCAACCATCATACCACATTCTAATCCTGTTTTTTTTCGTGCACTTTTTAATCTTTCTTTGTAAGGTTTGGAGTCAGTCCAATTTAGTGGATCGTCTTTTGGTATTGGAGTTTTGAAAATTTCATAATTGTTTTTTCCGAACAATATATCAAATCTTTGATGTGGTTTTATTCTATGATGTTTATTACAATCAGGACAAACCCAAAGGTTTTTTTCTAAATCAGTTTTAAGAATAGGACCTCTACAACATGAAGTCCAATCACTTTTTGCAATATCTTCTTTTGAAGCTCTGTCACGTATAGCGGTTTTAATTTTTTCACCTGCTTTAATAATTTTAGTTATCCAGTTCATAGAATTTTATTTTTTAATCTTTTGACCATATTAGTAACATTTGTGACCGCATTTTGTCTCTTTTCAATTGATTTAGAGATTTCCTTACAAACTGCGCTTCCAACCACCAAACCATCCGCTTTTTTAAGAGATTCGATGGTTTTTTCTGTAATTCCAAAACCAATAACAACATTTTTTGATTTGTTAAGTTTTTTTATTTTGTTATATTTTTCTAATATTTTCTTTGGGGATACTTTAAGCTTTCCACCTGTTGTTGATAACATACTTATATAATAAATCATGTCGTGGGAATTTTTTATAATTTTTTTTAATCTTATCTGGGAAGTAGTAGGTGAAACCAATTGAATAAAATTAATCCCACTTTTTTTACATTTTGATGCAAAATTTTTATTTTCGGGATAAGGTAAATCGACAACTATTAAACCATCAACCTTTGATTTTTTGCATTTTTCTAAAAATTTATTTTCATTATATTGATAGATCATATTGTAATAGCCCATCAGTATAATTGGTTTGTTTTTTTTTATTTTTTTAAAATTTTTTGTAATTGAAAATACATCATTAATTTTTATACCATTTTTAATTGCCCGGTAAGCACTTGTTTGTATCTGCCCTCCATCAGCTATTGGAGTATTATGAGGAAAACCTAATTCACAAATATCTGCATAATTAGAAATCGATTTTAATATTTCTAAGGATTTTTTTTTTGTATTATCTCCAGCAACCGTGTAAGTGAGTAGCGCTGGCCTGTTTTTACTCTTTGCAATTGAAAATGCTTTGTTTATTAATGAACTCATTAATTTTTACCTAGTCTCTCTTTTAATATATCTCTATCTTTTTTAGCATCACCACAGGAGTTGACTATTATTATTGTGTCTTTACTTAATTTTGGAGCAATTTTTATCGCCTCTGCAAATGCATGACTAGGTTCTAAACTTGGATTAAGTTTTTCAAATTTAGTTACCATCACATGTGCTTTTAGTGCTTCCTCATCAGTTGCATAAGTGTATCTTGCTCGTTTTGTATCTTTTAAAAAACAATGTATTGGACTTACACCTGGATAATCCAATCCAGCACTAATTGATTCAGTTTCATTTATTTGACCTTCATTGTTTTGACAAACATAAGAAGCTGCACCATGTAAAATTCCAATTTTAGCATTTCTACTTAAAGGAGCGGCATGGAGTTTAGATTTTTTTGGACCTCCAGCCTCTACACCAACTAACTCTATTTGTGATTTATTAAAATCTATAAATTCACTCCAAAAACCATATGCTGAACTACCACCACCCACACAGTTGATTAATTTAATTTTTTTTGGAATTTTTTTGAATTCTTGTTTAATTTGTATTTTTAATTCTCTTGAAATTTGTGCTGTACTCCATCCACAAATTTTTACAAATATATTTGGACCAACTGTACTTCCAACACACATATGTGTAGTGTCACAATTTGATACCCAATATCTCATACACTCACTGACTGCATCGACTAATGTTTGACTGCCTGAATATACAGGAATTATTTCAGCACCATTTTTTTTCATAGCATCACAGTTTGGCTTTTGTCTCTTGATGTCTTTTGCACCCATGAAAATTTTACATTTCAGACCAAATTTTTTAGCAGCCATACTTAACATTTTGCCAGCATAACCTGCACCTGTATCTCCAACGATATATTTCTTACCCATTGCCTTACAAATTAAAGCATGAACAGTTGCATTATAAATTTTGTGGGCTCCACCATTAGCTTCCGATACTACTTTGGCCCATATTTGAGCACCACCTAAATGATTAGACAAATTTTCTAATTTTACAAATGATGTGGGTGATCCTATATAATTCTTAAAATAATAATCTCTCTTTTTTAAAAATTTCTTATTATTTCTTAATTTTGAAAACTCCAGAGTTAGATCTTCTACAGGTTTTTTTAAAGTTTCAGGAATAAAACTTCCTCCAAATTTACCACCCCAAAAACCATAACGATTATGCTGATCAATTAGAGGAATTTTTTTTTTAAGTTTCATTTATTAATTTATTTAAATTATTTAAAAAAATATTTATTTTGGATGTATCTTTTAATCCAGAAGTTTCCAAGCCTCCAGATAAATCTAAATAATTAGCAATTTTCTCATAATTTTTTAGGTTATCATCGAATTTTATATTACCAGCTAGCATTAATTCCTTGTTTAATTTGATATTTTTAATCAAGTTATGATCAAAGCTCTGACTTTTTTCATAACCTTTGCTATCAAATAAATATACATCTGTTACGTCAACAAATGACTTATACCTAAGAACATCGGTTTCATCATTTATTGTAAGAGCTGTAATAATTTTTTTCTGATATTTTTGTTTTATAATTTTGATTTCATCTGGAGTACAGTCATACAATTGATAATATTCAAAAGGTAAATTTTTTATTTCTTCTAAAATTTTATTTTTTGGTTTTACTAAAACAGCAACAAATTCGCTTTTGTTTTTGTTAACATTTAACAATTTGTTTAGAGAGTTAAGTTCAACATACCTTGAGCTTTTAGGGTAATTACAAATGAAGCCAATAAATTTTGGGGGATGAGCATGATTAATTATATAATTTAAAGTATCAGAATCTTTTACACCACAAATCTTGCAACCTTTGATCATTTGTTTAAATGATCAATGAGTTTTAAGGTGTTATTTTTTATATTACCTTTTGTAAGAGATCTTCCTATAACAATACCAGAAACCTTATTTTTAAAAGCTTGTTTAGGTGTCATAATTCTCACTTGATCATTTGAACTATCACCAGGCAATCTTATTCCTGGAGTTATAATTAATAAATTTTTGTATCTTTTACGAACCATTAAAGCTTCCTGAGCAGAACAAACTATACCATCACATCCTGATTTTTTAATTAATGCTGCTTGTTTTAAAACCAACTCTTTTATATTTTTTGTATGACCTATCTCTTTAAGAGATTTATTGTTAAGACTTGTTAAAATAGTAACACCTAATATTTTTATATTTTTATTTATTTTTTTTGCTTCTTTTTTAACTTCTTTTAGCATTTCTACTCCACCATTGGCATGTATTGTGATATATTTACATTTTTTTAAATCTTTTAAGCTATGTATTGCAGATAAAGCTGTATGCGGGATATCATTTATTTTTAAATCTAACCAAAAGTCACTTTTAATATTTTCTAAGAATTTTCTTCCATGTTTAGAATAAAAAAACTGAAGACCAAATTTTGGAATAATTTTAAGTTTTTTGGTATTTGTTTGGGTAATTATTTTTTTAATTTCACTTAAATTTGAGGTATCACAGGCAACAAATACAGTTTTATTCTTCATTTTTATTTATTTTATTAAATAAGTCTTTTGACATTTTAAAGTGAATAGTTTTTTTTTCAGGAGTATTTACTTTTTCTCCTGTTTTAGGATTTCTTGATATTCTAGCTTTTTGAATGTTTGTTGCAAACACTCCAAATCCTCTTAATTCTACCCTGTCGCCTCTTTTTAAGGACCTTTTTATTTCACCTAGTATAATATCAGTGAATTTTTCTAAATCTTTTTTTAAAAAATTTGGATAATTTCGTGATAGTTGTTTTAAAAGCTTTGATTTTACAATAGCCAAATTAAATTTTCTTCAATTATTATTTATCTTCTTTTTTCTTTTTAAGGTCTTCAGATAATGAAGAAAATGGTAAGTTTTTACCTGATCCTTCAGAACCATATTTCTCTAAAGCTTCTTTTTTTTCTATTTCTTCCAGAAGTTTAATGCTTAATGTCACTTTTCTTTTATTAAAGTCTAGCTCTGCTATTGCACAATCTAATTTTTCACCTCCAGTCCATCTGCTAGGACGGGCATCAGCTGGATTAATTGCTATTGCAGATTTTTTAATTTGAAAGTCCATTTCACAACCTTCAGGTCGAACAAATAAGCCTTTGTTATCTGTTGAAATTACTTTTACCGTTATTGTTTGATTTATATTTTTATCTTTAAACCAATCGAAAGGATCTGGCTGAGTTTGCCTTAAACCCACTCTTATTTTTTGCTCTGAAACTTTAATTTCTAAAACCTTAACTTTAATTTTATCTCCTTTTTTATATTTCGATAATTCTTCTTCACCATTGTTACCGTATGTAAGATCATTGCAATGAAGGAAAGCGTCAATATTCAAATCTTTTATTTTAACAAATAAAGAGTATTCATTTTTATTTATAACTTCACCCTCAACAATACTTTCCAATGGATACTGTTTTTCAAACGTTTCAAAAGGATTTTCTTGTGTCAATCTATGAGAAATTGCTACACGTCTTTTTTCTTTATCAATCTCCGTAATTACACATGAAATTTCATCACCAATTTTTAACATCTTCTTTGCTGAAATATTTTTTTTATTCCAGCTTAGTTCACTTGAATGCAATAATGTAGTTAACCCAGGTTCAAGTTCACAAAAAGCTCCAAAGTCCATTATTTTTACAACCTTAACTTTATAGATTTTATTCAATTCGTAATTTTCTATATGCTCAAATGGATCAGGTGATAATTGTTTTATTGAACAACCAACTTGTAATTTATCTGTATCTACACTTATAACTTTAAGATCATGTTTTTCACCTACATTAAATACCTCGTCAGGATGATTTACTCTTGAATATGAAATCTCTTGTAAATGCACCAAAACATCAAGCTCTCCATTTACGTTAAAAAAACATCCAAAACTACTGTAACCTTTTACCTCTGCACCTTTAATAATATCTCCAACTTTATATTTAGAAACTATTTTTGCTTTGTCCTCTTTTTTAAAAGAAGAAATTATTTCTTTTCTCGAGACACAAGCATTACCTCTTACTCTATCTAATTTGATTA
Source organism: uncultured Pelagibacteraceae bacterium (assembly GCA_902557995.1). Classification (GTDB taxonomy): domain Bacteria; phylum Pseudomonadota; class Alphaproteobacteria; order Pelagibacterales; family Pelagibacteraceae; genus Pelagibacter. The sequence continues at coordinate 10,632 of CACECL010000007.1, forward strand.
ATGCAAATTTTTGAGGTTCATTCATAAGATGACTTATGTCCTTCAGTGGTTTATCACTTATTTGTGATCCTGGTAAAAACATTAGTGAACCAGTTTCAATATGCTCTACAATACATCCACCTTTACACTTTGAGGTAATTTTTCCCATAATTGTTTGATTATTTTCATAAGCCTCTACAAGTTTATCCCAACCTTTGATTTTTTGTGCTTTAGACGCAGATACTAAAACTTCTCCATGTTTGTCTTCAATTTTTTCAAGTAAAACTGGAATTGTTTCACCAATTTTAATTTTTTCTGAAAGGCCCATACTCTTTAATTCATTTATATCTAATACAGGTTCAGATTTAAGACCCTCAACAAAGAGAAAAACGAATTTTTCAGTAATTTTATTAATCTTACCATTAATTATTTTTCCTTCCTCAATTTGTATTTTTGAAAGTTGACTATTTAATAGCTTTTCGAATTCTTTTGAAGCTGGGTTTGAAAGGTCTTGGTATATTTCCATTAAATTTTTTGTTTTTATCTATTATTTTTTTTATTTTTAAAAAACATGCTCTTTTAGTAAGGTTTGTAGTATTAATCAATAGTGAATCTTTTGTTTTCTTAAGTGGAGATATTTTTCGATTCAGGTCGTTTTTATCACGTTTTTTAATACTTTTAAGCACTTCGGTAAAAGATATGTTTTTTTTTAAACTTTTGAGCTCTTTAAATCTTCTTAAAGCTCTAGTTTTTATGTTTGCTGTGATGTAAAATTTAAAGTCAGCATCTGGTACAATTTTATATGTAATATCTCTCCCATCTAGACATGATCCTTTATATTTTCTAGGTGGATTATAAGCAAAATTAATTTGCAATGAATAAACCATTTTTCGAATAATTTTGATTTTTGAAATAATAGAAGCTTCCGTACCTATTTCATCTGTAATTAAGTTTTTATTCAATAATTTTTTAATAGTTAGAGTTTCTATCTTTGATTTTAAAAATTTTTGTTGAAATTTTTTTGGATACTTGATCTTTAAGTAAGCAATATATCTATAAATTTTTCCAGTGTCTAAATAGAATAAATTATAATGAGCAGATATTGCTTTTGCAACTGTTCCAGCTCCAGCAGCAGCTGGTGAGTCAATCGCAATTTTTAAGATGTTTTTTCTTTTTTTCATTTTTTTAATTGATTAATTTTTTCTAGAAAACTTGGAAAGGATGTTTTAATAGAATCTTTATCATGAATTTCCCACTTCCCACCATAAGCTAATGCTGCGATGACACTCGTCATAAACACCCGATGATCTTTAAGATAATTTTTGATAATGATTTTTTTATTAATTTTTAATTTTGGATTTCCATATATTTTTAATGAATTTTTAGTTGAAATAGTTTTAACACCCATTTTATTTAAAATATATTCACCCCATTTGAGTCTTGGACTCTCTTTTTGATTTAATTCGTCTAGTTTTTTAAAATGTGAAACACCTTTGGCTTTTGCTGCAACTAAAAAAATAACTAAAAATTCATCAATTGCAGAACTATTTAATTTAGCTGGACAGTTAATTGCTTTAATTTGTTTAGGACTTTTAATTTCTATATCTGTTATTTTTTCTCCTTTATATTTTTTTTGGTTTTTATAATTTATTTTTATTCCCATTTTTCTTAAAATTGTAATCACGCCTGTTCTTGAAGGATTGATATTCACATTTTTTATTATAAGTGAGGAATTATTCATTAATGCAGTTAAGACAATAAAAAATGCACTAGAACTTATATCAGATGGAATGTTGTACCTCAGTGGATTAATTTTTTTAACTTTTTTAACTAAAATTTCATCATAATTTTTTTTTTGATTTTATTGTTATGGGTAAATTAAGATATTTGCACAAAAGCTCTGTATGGTTTCTTGATTTTTTAGCTTTAATTCTAGTTGTACCTTGGGTCCTGATTCCTGCAAATATTACTGAGCTTTTACATTGAGCAGAACCTTTTTTTTCAAAAAAATTTATAGATTTTAACTTTGATGATCCATACAATTTTAAAGGTAAATTTTTATTATTTGTTAATTCAAATTTTGCACCAAATTTAGTTAAAGGTGAAGAAATTCTCTTAAAGTCTCTTTTAGACAAACTTTTGTCTCCAATTAATTTAATAGGATGTGGGGTATTAATTAATAAACCTAAAATAAGTCTTCCTAATGTACCTGAATTTTTTGCGTCTAGTATTATATTTTTTTTATAATTATAACCACCAATTCCTTTTCCGTAAATTTTACATGCCTTTTTATTAATTTTTGATTGAATTCCAAGTTTTTTAATAGCATTAATTGCTGCCAAAACATCTTCTGATAAAAGTAAATTTTTAGCATAAGATATTCCTGATGCTAGTGAAGAAAATAGTACCCAACGTATGCTTATACTTTTATCTCCGCTTACAATAATAACCTTTTTAAAATCTTTTATCTTATTTTTTATAACTACAGAATTTGGCATAGATATTAATTAATTTTAAAACTATCACCAAAATAAGCATTTCTTGCATTAATATTTTTTACTAAATTTGAAGGAGTATCTTGAGCAATAATTTTACCATTACTCAAAATCATAGCTACATCAACACATGCTAACAAATCTCTAGCTTGGTGGTCACATATACATATTGTAATTTGATTTTCCTGCTGAAGATTTACTATAATTTCTTGTAACATTTTTATTGTAAGCACATCTAAAGCTGCGAAACATTCATCTAGAAGTAGAACTTTTGGTTCACTTAATAGGGACAAAGCTATAACCAGTTTTTTTTTTTGCCCACCTGATAGAAATTTTGCTTTTATATCTTTCAAATTATCAAGTTCAAATCTTGAAACTAAATAATTAATTCGATCAGATCTTAAATTTTTATCGTCAATTACTATTTCACTTATAGCTTTTAAATTATCATAAAGAGTGAGGTCATTAAAATATCCACCATATTGAGGCACATATCCTACTTTAAATTTTTTAGCTCTTAAATATATTGGATATCTGCTAACATCTTGTTCTGCGATTTTAATTTTTCCATTATTAGGATTTATTAAACCTGTAATTAAGTTAAATATACTGCTCTTTCCAACCCCATTAGGTCCTAGCATTCCAAAAATTTGACCTTCATTTATTTTAAAATTTATGTTGTCTAGAATTAATCTATTTCCGTATGACAGAGATACATTTTCTAATTCAATTAATGTTTTTATATTTTTAAAAGATTTAATTCTAAATTTTTTAATAATTGCCATTAAACTAAAAATTTTTAATATTTACTTTTTTTTTATCCTCAAACATAAATACTTTAGCTTTTTTTGTTTCTAAATTAATTTCTATTACATCAGCTTTCATAACATTGTTTAAGCTTGAGTAAACTACATTTCTTGATAGTGTCATAGAGTTTCTTAATATCGAAAAATCTAAATATTCTCCTTCAATTTTATTATCTAAAAAAGTAATTATTACATTTTTAGAAAAGATTGTATCATTATTATCAATAAAATATTTTCCATAATTTGATTTAATTATAATTTTAGAGGAGTTTATTGGCTTAATAGTAGCTTTAACCTCTGTTAGAAATATTACATTTGGTATTTGATGGTCTATTTCTCCTTTTAATGCCTCAATAACATATTCATTTCCCTTTATATCTTTAGACTCATATCTAACATTTTCTATAATATTTGAGCTGTAAATTGTGTCTTGGTCAATTTTTTGTTTAATTACTTCAACTTCTTTTTTGTTATTAGTATGCTTTATAAATAACCATATAATTAGTAAAAGAAAAATTATAGATAAACTTACTTTATATTTTCTTTCCATTTACGAAATATTAGATTGTAATATGTTGTGTATGTGAACTATTCCTATTGTTTTAAGTTTATTTTTTTTTTCGTAAACACATAAAGATGTAATTTTTTTATTATTCATTATTGATAAGGCTTTAGCGGCAAGAATATCCTTATCAACACTTATAGGATTTTTTGTCATAATTTTTTTTACTTTTATCATATGTAAATCAATATTTTTTTGATTAAACCTTCTAATTTGACCATCAGTTATAATTCCTACTGTTTTTTTAAATTTATTTTGCACCAATAAGACACCTAATTTTTTTTTATTTAATATTTTTAATGCTTCTTTCATTTGAAGTTTTTCGTTAACAAATGGTATTTTAGTTCCAGTAAGCATTACATCTTCAACTGTTTTTAATTGCGCACCTAAGCTTCCTGATGGATGAATTTTTTTAAAATCTATTTTACCAAATTTTTTAAATTGCATTGCTGCTATAGCTAGAGCATCTCCTATAGCAAGTTGAGCTGTAGTGCTCGATGTTGGAACTATGCTGCCAGACTCCTTTACTTGGGGTATAAGAAGCTTTATGTCGGAAGCTTTATATAAAATTGAATCTTTTTTAGAAACAATTCCGATTAAAAAAATTTTATTTCTATTTGCATATTGTATTATATTTTTTAGTTCAGCAGTTTGTCCGGAATTACTAATTAAAATTAAAATGTCCTTTTTTGAAATACTGCCTAAATCTCCATGAGAAGAGTCTCCGGCCGATAAATTAAAAGATGGTGTTCCCACTGAAGACAAAGTTGCAGAAATTTTAGATGCTATAATTCCACTTTTTCCTACTCCACATAAAATTATTTTTGATTGGCACTTTGCAATTTTTATTACTGCTTTATTGAATGAATTATTAATATTTTTCTTTAATTTTTGTAATGCCTTGATTTCAAGATTTATTACATCCTTAGCTATAGAAACAAATTTATTTTTAACCATTAGTGTGACCAAATATCATCTCTGAAAAGAGCTAAATCAAGATCTACTCTTGTTTTTAAAAACTCTAAGCACTTTTCATATAGTTTCATTCTGTTTTCTCTTTTTAATATTTTAGAAAGTTCATCATGAATTTTATGTAAATAGATAACATCATTTGCACAATATTTAAGTTGTGCTGGAGACAATTCTCCTCCAAAGTCTGAATTTTGAAACTGTTTGCTTATGTCTATATTTATAAATTCTTTTATTAGAGTTTTTAAAGAATGATTATCAGAATAAGATCTTGCAAGTTTCGAAGCAATCTTTGTATCTAAAATATTATTTGTTTCTGTTTTAAGATAATATTTTATATGTGCTATATCAGCCCTTCCAAAATGAAAAATTTTAGTAACATTTTCATTATTTAATATTTTTATTAGATTAGGAGCATTATAATTATTTCTATCAAACTGAACTATGTGAGTATCAGAATTTCCTGAGGATAATTGGATTAAACATAAGGGGTCACGTCTTACGTTTAAACCCATGAATTCACCATCCACAGCTATTATATTGCCTAAATTCAAATCATCTGGTAGATCGTTTTTATATAATTGAATATTATTACTCATTTTAAAACATATATATATGAAAGCAAAAAATTGTCTAATTTTTGGTGGTAGTGGCCAAATAGGTAGAAACTTGATAAGAAAATTTACCAAGAATAACTATAGAGTTACCGTGGTTACAAGAAATGTGCATCAAAAAAGTTATATAATTAAAACACAAGCTAATGTTGGATATATTGAAATTGTTGAAGCAAATATTTTTGAGGAGAATAAGATTAGAGATTTATTTAGGAATGCAGATGTTTGCATAAATCTCATAGGAATTCTTTTTGAAAAAAAGGCAAATTCATTTAGAAATATACATACTATTTTTCCCTCTATTCTAGCTAAACTTTCTAAAGAATATAATCTAAAACATTTTGTGCATTTATCTGCTCTTGGAATTAATGATGCAATAGACTCAAATTATGCAAAAAGTAAACTTGAGGGCGAAAATAGAGTTTTAAAAAATTTTCCTTTGGCGACAATTTTGAGACCATCAATAGTATATTCGGTGGATGATAATTTTACTACAAATTTTATGACATTATTAAAAAGACTTCCCATATTTCCTTTGTATTATAATGGCAAAACAAAGTTTACACCAATTCATTGTTCAGATTTGACAGATATTATCTATCACATAATCTCAAAAAATATTTATTCAAATATAATTGAATGTGTAGGACCAGAAATTTTAACATTTAGAGAAATTTTAGAAAAACTATTAATTTTAATAAATAAGAAAAGAATATTTTTTCCTTTACCTTTACCAATAGCAGAAGTACAGGCAAGATTTTTTGAATTATTTCCCAACCCTTTGCTTACAAGAGATCAATTAAGACTTCTAAAATATGACAATACTGTTTCCAAGAAGTATAAAACTAATTCAGATATAGGAATTCCAAGTGTAAGATATTTTGATGAAGAGGTTAAAAAGTATTGTTATATGTGGAAAGATGGAGGTCAATTTTCTACAGAAAAATATAAAGATAAAAATAATTTTGAGGTGAAAACTAATTAAAAATTAACCAGATTTTATTTTTTTTTCAATAAACTCAGGAACTTCGTCTTTTTCTACAAAATCCTCTTTTTTACCTTTTGGCTGGTAAGCATAAAGCAAATGCAATTTACAATATGAAAAATCTTTCAATGAAGATCGTCCGCAAAAATAAAAAGATTTTTCATTTGGATGACCTATTGGCCATTTGCAAGAGTTTTCATCTAGTTCCTCTAGTTGTTTTGGTTTCTCAGGCTCAAAGTCTTTTTCAATTATTAGTGACTTGAATTTACTCCTACGACTTCTTTTAGTTTTGACATTTTTTTCTTCTATTGATTTTTCAAAGTTTTGATTTGAAGTAGCTGTTCGAGTTTTAATTTTCGCAGATAAATTAAGCCTGTGAGCTTTACCTATGACAGCATTTCTGCTAATTCCTCCAATAATTTCTGCTATTTGGCTAGCTGTGCTGCCTTTTCCCCAAAGCTCTTTTAACTTGTCTACTTTTTCCTCTGTCCAACTCATATAACTATATATTGTATAATAATTCTATAAAGTAACAATATACTGATATAAAATTAAATTAAACAATCAAAATATCATAGTTATCAACATTTATAGATCTAATTTAAGTATGTATGTTTTTTCAATCCTAACTTGTATTAATAATTAAAATTTATAAAACGAATTAAAAGAATGAGCTATTTAGCAAAAAATTATAATAGAAAAAGTATTGCCTTTAAATATGGAAAGGGAAGTTTTTTATATTCTACTGCTAATAAAAAATATTTAGATTTTGTTCAAGGTATAGCAGTCAATTCTTTAGGACATGCTCATCCAAAATTAGTTAAAACTATAAGAGATCAATCAAAAAAACTCTGGCATGTGTCTAATGCTTTTGAAATTCCTGAGGGAGAAAAATTAGCAAAAAAGTTATGTCAAAAAACTTTTGCTGATTATGTTATGTTTCAGAATTCAGGCGCTGAAGCTACTGAAGCAGCGATTAAAGTTGCGAGAAGATATTTCTATATTATAGGAAAACCAAATAAAAATAGAATTTTATGTATTAAAAATTCCTTTCATGGAAGAACTTTAGCAGCAATTTTTGCTAGCGGATCAAAGAAAATGACAGAGGGATTTGGTCCAAAAGTAAAAGGTTTTGATCACTTTAGCTTTGGAGATCATAATTCTCTCAAAAAAAAAATTAATAAAAACACAGCTGCTATTATGGTTGAAACAATTATGGGTGAGGGTGGTATAAAAGTAATTCCAGATTGGTGTTTAAAAGAATTAAGAGCATTATGTAACAAGAAAAAGATATTATTAATTCTTGATGAAGTTCAGTGTGGAATAGGACGATCTGGTGATTTCTTTGCTTTTGAAAAATCTAAAGTAAAACCTGATATTGTACCAATTGCAAAAGGAATAGGCGGAGGATTTCCTATTGGAGCAGTTTTAATGAATAAAAAGGTCGCCTCGGGTATGACACCAGGCACTCATGGATCGACATTTGGAGGAAATCCATTAGCTATGTCTGTTGGAAATACTGTGATGGATATTATTTCAAATAAGAAATTTTTAAATAATGTAAAAAATCTATCAAAATATTTTTTATTTAATCTTAATAAAATTAAAGAAAAATATCCAAATGTTATTAAGCAAATAAGAGGAAAAGGCTTTTTGATTGGGATACAGTTATATAAAGATCAAACTAAATTTATAAAAAAATTGATGAACAATCAGCTACTGACTATTAGAGCTGCAGAAAATGTAGTTCGGATTTTACCTCCACTAAATGTCAAAAAAAATGAACTAGATTTAGCATTAAAAATTATTGAAAAAGTCTGTTCGCAGATAAAATAATATGAAACATTTCATTAATTTAAAAGATATACCTGCAAAAGATCTAAGAAAGATCATTGTTGATGCTAAGAAAAGAAAAAGTTTAAGAAAAAAACTAAGTACATTAGAGGTTGATAAGGGTGCACCCTTAAAAGGAAAATTATTAATTCAAATGTTTGAAAAATCTAGTTTGCGAACAAGATTAAGCTTTTATTTAGCTATTAAACAATTAGGTGGTGGTACTTTGACTTTGAGATCTAATGAGCTTCATTTAGGTCAAGGTGGAGAGAGTATTGCTGATACAGCTAAAATTCTTTCGACCTATGGCGATGGATTTATGCTTAGAACTGATAGTGATAAAAAGGTCGAAAATTTTGAAAAATATTTAACTATACCCGTCATCAATGGTTTAAGTCCTTCATCTCATCCAACGCAGGTTTTATCAGATGTTTTTACTGTTGAGGAAATAATAAAGAAACCAATTTCTAATTTAAATATTTGCTGGATAGGTGACTCAAACAATGTTTTAGATAGTCTGATAGCTGCATCAGTTAAATTTAATTTCAAGCTAAGTATTGGTTGTCCAAAAAAATTTGAACCAGGAAAAGAAGTTAGAGCTTGGGTCAAAAAAAATAATAAGCAAATTTATATTTATAATGATGCGAAAATGGCAGTCTCTAATGCAGATGTAATTTTTTCTGATAAAGTTATTTCTTTAAATGACAAAGTTAATAAGAAGAAAAAAATAAAAGCGTTTAAAAATTTTAAAATTGATAAAAAATTAATGAGTTATGCAAAAAAAAGTTGTATTTTTTTGCATTGTTTACCTAGAGGAAATGAAGTGAGTAATGATATTTTCTTAGGAAAAAAATCTCACGTATGGCAACAAGCACTCAATAGAGTTCATGTACAAAAAAGTATTTTATTATATTGTTTTGGAAAATTAAGGTAGCGGCAGAGGGCTGTCTGAATTCTCATTTAGATATTTTATTACAGAAGCTCTATCTTTTTCTTTTCTAAGACCTGCATATGCCATTTTTGTTCCCTTTATCCATTTAGCAGGTTTAATTAAAAATCCATTCAGTTCTTCAAAAGTCCAATTCTTATCATATGCTGCTAGTGCTTTAGAATATTTATAGTCTTCAATTGCTCCAACTTTTCTTCCTACAACATTATATAGAGCTGGACCTATAGCATTCTTCCCCCCTTTAACAATTGAATGACAAGCTGCACATTTTTTAAAAACTTTTTCACCATGTGCAATATCTCCGATTGCCATCAATGCTGAAATATCAATTTTGTCTGACGTCGTGCTTGAGCTGGTTGTGGATACAGTAGTGGTAGCTTCTACTTCAATGGAATAACCAGGTGTTTTAGGTTTTTCTACGTGGAATATTACATCTGATAATTTTCCAATACCGATAACAAGCAAAGCAACCATTAAAACTGCAGCAACTATTTTATTTATTTCGAAAGAATCCATTTTTTCTAAATTTTGTAGTGAACGTATAACATGATAAATTAAAAAAAAGCTAAATTTTAATGTATAAATTTGCCTCTATAGTTGTTTAATGAGTATAATAATTTGAAAATATAATGAAAACTTTAGTAATTATACCCTCTAGGATGTCTGCCACAAGGCTTCCAGGTAAACCTTTGCTAAAAATAAATGGTTTATCAATTATTTCACATGTATCTAAAAAAGCAGTAGAGGCCAATATTGGAGATGTGATTGTAGCTACAGAGGACCAGGAAATTATTGATGATGTTAAAGGAAATGGTTTCAACGCTATTATGACTAGCAACAAACACAAAACAGGCACAGATAGAATTCACGAGGCACTTAAAAAATCAAATATAAAGGATGTTGATTTTATTATGAATTTACAAGGCGATGAACCAGCAATCGATATCCAAGATATAGTAAGATTGAATGATAAAATGTTGCAAAATCCCTCTAAAATAGGAACTCTTGCATCGATAATAAAAGAAAATAAAAATTTGAAAAATAAAAATATTGTAAAGGTAATTACCGAAAATGCTTTAGGAGAGGACAATTTTCCAAAGAGTACTTCTTATTTAAGAATGTCTGAGAGGATAGATAATATATATCATCATATTGGAGTTTACTGCTATTCAAAAGATTCACTCGAAAAATTTGTTCAACTAAGTCAATCTAAAAATGAAATAGAAAATCGGTTAGAGCAATTAAGAGCATTAGATAATAATATTGATATTAATGTTTCACTTGCAAAGTCATCTCCAATAGGGGTAGATACAGAGGAAGATTATCTAGCCTTAAAAAAAATAATGGAATATAAGAATTGATGAGTAAAATTTATTTTCAGGGAGCCTTTGGTGCATATTCTCATTTAGCAGCGCTTTCAATCGATCCTAAATCAGAAATCTTACCTTGTAAAACTTTTGATGATTGTTTTAACAAAGCATCTGAAGAACCAGATAGCAGAATTATAATTCCAGAGTCAAATAGAATTACCGGTAACATTGGAATTGAATATTTAATTTTTAAACATAGGCTAAATATTTATAAAGAGCATTTTCAAAAAATTGAGCATAATTTATTAGGACAGCCTGGGGCAAAATTAAAAGATATCAAAGAAGTATATTCACACGCACAAGGATTGTCTCAGTGTTCAAAATTTATTAAAGAAAATAATTTAGCAGAACATATTAGAGCAGATACTGCTGGATCTGCTGAAATGATTTCTAAAACAAAAGACGTTAAGCAATCAGCTATAGCATCTTCATTAAGTGCTAAAATTTATGGTTTAGAAGTAATTAAAAAAAATATAGAAAATGAAAGTGGAAATTTGACAAGATTTTTGGTTATGGGAAAAAATATTTCTCAACCAGAATTTAAAGATAAAACTTACATAACTTCTTTTTTATTTAAATTGAAAAGTAAGCCAGCTGCTCTTTACCAATCACTAGGAGGTTTTGCTATTAATGGTGTAAATTTAACTAAACTACAAAGTTATCCAGAAAAAAATAGTTTCGACTCTTATTTTTTCTTATGTGATTTGGATGGACACATCGAAGATCCAAAAGTTCAGAAATCTCTTGAAGAGCTAGGTCTGCATTGTGAGGATTTTCACGTTCTAGGTGTTTTTGAGGCTGATAGCTTGAGACAAAAAAAATAAGAATCTTTTCTTGTAGATTAGAAATTTTAACTGCTATAATGGTTCTGGAGGCTAGAGGTGGATGCTGCTTGAACCCGACCAGATCTTAACGGAAGCAGTCGTAAAGACAGTTATTCAGGTTCTAGTCTCCTTAAAGATATATGAATAATAACTCAAAAGTATTAGCATTAAAATATAGACCACAAACTTTTGACGATCTAATAGGTCAAGAGGTTGTTGCTGAAACAATCACAAATTCCATTAAAGCTGACAAAATACCTAATGCATATTTGTTCACTGGAATAAGGGGAATAGGAAAAACTACTACTGCAAGAATTGTTGCAAAAGCACTTAATTGCTCAAATGGAATAGAAAATAAATGTAAAATTAAATGTGATAATTGTGATGCAATTACAAACTCAAATCATATCGATGTTCTTGAGATGGATGCCGCAAGTAAAACAGGCGTAGATGACGTAAGAGATTTGATTGAATTTTCTAGATATGGGCCAACATCTGCAAAATATAAAATTTTCATAATTGATGAAGTTCATATGCTTAGCAAACAAGCATTTAATGCTTTATTAAAAACTTTAGAAGAGCCACCAGAATATTTAAAATTTATTTTTGCAACAACAGAAATTAAAAAAATTCCAATTACTGTTGTTTCTAGATGTCAAAGATTTGATTTGTCTAGAATTAAATCCTCAGAATTATTAGAATACATAAAAAAAATTAAAGATAAGGAAAATGGAAAAATAACAGAAGATGCATTAAAGCTTATAGTAAAAATTTCGGAAGGTTCTGTTAGAGATGCTTTATCATTATTAGATAGAGCATTATTAAGTTTGGATGATGGAAAGGAATTAGATTTAAATTCAGCTCAGAAAATTTTTGGATATTTTGATAAATCTCAATTAATTGATTTATTTGAACTAATTTTAAAAGGTGAAGAAACAAAAGTAATAAATATTTATAGAAATATTTATGATCAAGGTGTTGAACCAAAAGTTTTTATTAATGACTTCTTAGAGTTACTTTATTACTTTAAAAATATTAATTCTTTAACTTTAGAAAGTACAAACTTTTCATTAAATGACGAAGAATTTTCTAAAATTAAAAATTTATCAAATCAAATAGATTCAGAAGTATTTATATTATTTTGGCAATTTGCCATTTCTTCTCTTGAAGAAATTGATATTGTTTCTAACCAACACCTTTCAATTGAAATGTTCTTAATAAGACTAATGCATTTAAGTTCTGTAAAATCTAAAAATAAAGTTGAAAAAGTTGAAATTGATTTGAAGAGTGAAAATTTAGTTAACAATAAAGAAACTGAGTTAACTTCTAAAACAATCAACCAAATTAAGAATGTTGCTCAAGAAGAAAAAACTAAACCAGAAGTACAAACAGAAATTAAAGCAGAAAAGAAAATTAATATAAATGCATTTGAGGATCTAATTGAAATCTGTTCAAAAAAAAAGGAGGTCAAACTAAAATACGAATTAGAAAAAAATGTTAATCTCGTAAAATTTGAAAAAAATAGAATTGAAATATCTTTTAATGAAAGTTTAGACAAAGATTTTGTAAAAGATTTATCATCAAAACTTTTTGAATGGACTGGTGAGAGATGGATTATTACATTTAGTAAATTAAAAGGGCAAATATCAGTAAAAGATAAAGAAAAAAATGAAAAAAAACAATTAATAGATGAAATGAAAAATTCAGAAATATTTAAAAGTGTGTTGGATAGATTTCCTGATGCAGAATTAACAGAAGTAAATTCAAAAAAAGATGGAGTTGATAATGACTGATTTTAGTAAAATTTTAGATAAAGCAAAAGAACTTGAGGCCAAAATGAAAGAAAGCCAACAAAAGATTAAGGAAATTAGAGTTGAAGGAGTTTCGGGTTCAAATTCTGTAAAGATAACTTTGGATGGAGAGGGAGAAATGCAAACGATAAAGTTATCTGATGAAATTATGAAAGAAGACAAAACCATAATTGAAGATTTAATCGTTGCAGCACATAATAGTGCCAAATCTCAACTTAAATCAAAAACAACTGAGGAAATTTCAAAAGCAACTGGAGGTTTTGGAATTCCTGGTTTTAAATGGCCTTTATAATAGATGCAAAACATCAGTGAGATAGAAGAATTAATTAAATTAATTTCAAAACTTCCAGGCTTAGGTCCCAAATCAGCAAAAAGAATTGTTTTAAAATTAATAAATAATCGTGACGAACTTGTAAAACCTATGGCAAATACATTGGCTCAGGTTTATAAAAATGTAGTTAGATGTAATTCATGTGGTGCCTTAAAGTCAAATTCAAATGGATGTTTAAACTGTGAGAATACAAAAGAAAAATATAATAAAATTTGTGTAGTAGAGGATATTGCAGATCAATGGTCGATTGAAAATTCAAATATCTTTCAAGGTTATTTTCATATTTTAGGAGGGACAATTTCTTCAGTTGGCCAAAGAAAAGAAGATTTATTAATTAACTCATTAGTAGAAAGAGTTAACAGAGATAAAATCGAAGAGGTAATTCTTGCAACTAGTGCAACTGTTGAAGGCCAAACCACTGCATATTATATCCAAGATAGTCTAAAAAATTTAGATGTTAAAATTACTAAATTAGCACAAGGGTTACCAGTAGGAGGAGAGATTGAAAGTCTAGATGATGGGACTTTATTTTCTGCTTTTAAAAATAGATCTAATTTGATTTCGAACTCAGATTAGATTTTTTTTTTAACCTATTTAGATGAAGCAATGGTTCAGTATAACCTGAAGGTTGCTCCTTACCTTTAAATACTAAATCACACGCAGTTTGAAACGCTATAGAATTTTCATAATCATCACTCATTTTTACATATAGCGGATCATCTTTGTTCTGATCATCCACTATTTTGGCCATCTCTTTCATTATTTCAGTTACTTGTATTTTTGTTGTAATTCCATGATGAATCCAGTTAGCTATATGTTGTGAAGAAATTCTTAGTGTTGCTCTATCTTCCATCAAACCTATGTTGTTAATATCGGGTACTTTAGAACAACCTACACCTTGATCGACCCACCTTACAACATACCCCAATAAAGTTTGTGCAGAGTTTGAAATTTCTTTATTTATATCCTCTACAGACCAATTAGGTCTATCTGCTATTGGAATTGTTAAAAGATCATCAAGCTTAGCTGGTTCTCTATCAGTTAATTTTTTTTGTTCATCGAAAATATTTATTTCATGATAATGTAGAGCATGTAAAGCAGCTGCTGTTGGTGATGGAACCCACGCACAGTTTGCACCTGCTTTCAAGTGTCCTGTTTTTTGCTCCATCATATCTTTCATTTTATCTGGCATTGCCCACATTCCTTTTCCAATTTGAGCTTTGCCAGAAAACCCACAACTTAAACCAATATCAACATTGTTATTTTCGTATGCAGTAATCCATTTAGATGATTTCATATCACCTTTTTTAATCATAGGACCGGCCTCCATTGATGTATGCATTTCATCACCAGTTCTATCTAAAAAACCAGTATTGATAAAAAAAACTCTATTTTTGAGATTTCTAATACATTCTTTTAAATTTGCTGATGTTCTTCGCTCTTCATCCATAATCCCAATCTTACATGTGTACTTAGGTAAATTTAGAACTTCCTCAACTTTAGAAAAAATTAAATCTGTAAATGCTGTCTCGTCTGGACCATGCATTTTAGGTTTTACAATATAAACTGATCCAGTTCTTGAATTATTCTTATTTTTAATATCATGCAGCGCAGCTGCTGTAGTTATAAATGCATCCATAATACCCTCGGGTATTTCACTTCCATCACTTAATAAAATTGAAGGGTTAGTCATTAGATGACCAACGTTTCTTACAAGTAAAAGACTTCTGCCATGTAACTTTAAACCTTTCCCATCTTTTGAGATATAGCTTCTGTGTGGATTTAATTTTCTCTCAAATAATTTTCCTTCTTTTTCAAATTTTGACTTGAGGTCTCCTTTCATTAGACCTAACCAATTTCGATAACAAATAATTTTATCTTCTGAGTCAACTGCTGCTACACTATCTTCATTATCACAAATTGTTGAAACTGCAGATTCTAGTATAATATCACTTATACCTGCATGATCTTGTTGAGCAGCAAAAGCTCTTGAGTCTTTTAGAATTTCAATATGCAAGTTATTATTCTTTAGAATAATTGCGGACGGATTATCACTTTCACCTCGATGCCCAACAAATTTATTTTCGTCCTCCAAATCAAAAATATCAGCACCTTTTAAAACTTTTAATTTCCCATATTTTACAGCAAAACTTGTAATTTTATTCCATCTTAATCCAGCTAATGGAAAGTATTTATCTAAAAAATCTCTTCCATATTTTATAACCATTTCACCTCTTAAAGGATCATACCGTTCAGATACGCTGTCTTCAGACTGTTCAATTACATCTGTACCATAAAGACTATCATATAAACTCATCCATCTTGCATTAGCAGCATTTAATGCATACCTCGCATTCATGACAGGTACAACTAGCTGAGGTCCAGCTATACTTGCAATTTCTTCATCAACATTTTCAGTTTCTATTTTAAAATCAGGTCCTTCAATTTTTAAATAACCAATTTCTAATAAAAATTTTTTGTACTCTTCTAAATTAAATTCTTTACTTTTATTTTTGATATGCCAATCATTTATTTTCTTCTGTAAATCTTCCCTTAATTTAATTAATTGCTTATTTTTTGGTGCTAAGTCATCAAGAGTTTTTTCTAGCCCTAACCAAAAATTTTCTGAAGATACATTTGTATTTTTTAATAATTCATCATTTACGAAGTTTGACAGCTTTTCAGATACTTGAAGATTATTAATTTTAATGTATTTTTCTTGCATAGCACTTAATTCGTACCCCATCTGTATTTTTGCCTGAGAGCTTTACTCCTTCGGCGGAAATTAATCTCTTTCCAGAGTGTTATGCTTTAATCGGTCCTTTTGCCTGAGAGTTTCCGGGGTGGTTGCTCCTTCGGCGCTATAAATAGTCTCTCCCGATAATGAATTTGTATCTGTTAAATGATTTAAGTCAATTAATAAGAATTACACCTTATTTAATATCATTTTATTGCCTTTTTTGTATTTTAACCATCCGATATAAATAAAACATGAAAAATTATCTAAATTTTGAAATAGAAATTAAAGATCTAGAAAACGAATTAGAAAAATTGAAAGATCCTTACAATCAAGAAGGATTATCAGAAGTCGATACTCAAAAAATTTCAAGCACTCAAACAGAAATAGATGAAAAATTAAAAAAAATTTATTCTAATTTAGATCCTTGGCAGACTACTATGGTTGCTCGTCATGAAGATAGGCCAAAAGCAAAATTTTTTATTGATAATTTGTTTGAAGATTTCATTTCATTATCTGGGGACAGATATTATGGAGAGGATAAATCAGTATTAACTGGATTTGCAAAGTTCAATGGAAAATCTGTTTTAGTAATAGGTCAAGAAAAAGGAGAAGATTTAGATAGCAGAATTGAGAGAAATTTTGGGATGATGAGACCAGAGGGTTATAGAAAAACAATAAGATTAATGAACTTAGCAAACAAATTTAATATTCCCATAATCTCTTTTATTGATACTCCAGGAGCATATCCAGGTGTAGGAGCAGAAGAGAGAGGACAAGCCGAAGCAATTGCAAAATCTATCGAATGCTGTATGGAGCTTAAAGTTCCAACAATTGCAATAATTATAGGCGAGGGTGGTTCTGGAGGAGCAATTGCATTAGCTTCATCAAATAAAGTCCTTATGCTAGAAAATGCAATTTATTCAGTAATATCCCCTGAGGGATGTGCAACTATTCTATGGAGAGATCCAAAAAAAATGCTTGATGCTGCGAAAGCTATGAAACTTTCAGCTAAAGATTTATTAAAATTAAAAGTTATTGATGAAATAATTGAAGAACCTTTAGGTGGTGCGCATAGAGATAGAGATATTATATTAAATAACGTTAGAGAAACTTTAACACAAAATTTAAAATATTTTGATGAATTATCTTTTGAAGAAATAATGAATGAGAGAAAAAATAAATTTCTTAAAATTGGAAGAAGCGATGGTTTTATGACTAGTACTGAGGATCTAAGCACATTAACTATTAAGAAAAATAATTTTGATAAAATTTTTAAATCAAAAAAAGTATTATCAGCTATTGCTGGTGGATTAATTTTAATTTCTTTAATTCTGTTATTTATTTAAATTTATAAAGCACCGTGACAATGCTTGAATTTTTTTCCAGATCCACAAAAACATGGTTCATTTCTTCCCATTTTTTTATTGTTTGAAATTTGTTTAGAAATATCCTTTTGTTTGTTCTTATTTTCCTGGTTTGACTCAAGAACAACTTTTAAGTTCATTAAAATAGTTACATAATCTAATTTTAATTTTTCTAAAAGATTTGAAAACAATTCAAATGCCTCTTTTTTATATTCAACTAATGGATCTCTTTGTCCATAAGATCTTAGACCTATGACTTGTCTTAATTGCTCCAAATATTGAATATGTGATTTCCAGTTTAAATCAATTGATTGAAGAAAAATTCTTTTTTCAATTTCTTTTGCATGATCTTCACTTAGAAGTTTAATCCGTTCGTTTCTAGTTTCTTGAAATTTATTATAAATCTTTTCTTTAAAATCTTTATCTTTTGCGGCAATTAAATCCTTAAATTCAGTTTCTTCAAAGCTTTTTCCGACTATTTGCTTAGTTTTATTATGAAATTCATTGCTTTTAGGATTGGATAAATTTGAAATTTTTAACTTTATTAAATCATCAGATATTTCTTTTAAAAATTCATCTGAATAATCAAAAATATTTTTGCTATTCATCGCATTTTTTCTTTGTGAAAATACAACATGCCTTTGATCATTAAGAACATTATCAAATTTAATAAGTGTTTTTCTTATATCAAAATTTCTTGCTTCTACTTTCTGCTGAGCTCTTTCTAATGCTTTATTAATCCATGGATGATCAATACTTTCGCCATCTTTAAGTCCAAGTTTTTCGAGCATACTATTCATGGATTCTGATCCAAAAATTCTCATTAAATCATCCTCTAGACTAACATAAAACACAGAACTTCCTTCATCTCCTTGTCTTCCAGATCTTCCTCTGGCCTGGTTATCAACTCTTCTAGACTCCATCCTTTCTGTACCAATTACAAATAAACCACCTAAGGATTTAATTTTATCTTTGTTTATTTTAAGTTGGTCTTCTGGAATAGAACCTTTTTTACCACCAAGTTGAATATCAACCCCTCTTCCAGAAATACTTGTTGTAATAATTAATGAATTTTCCTTGCCTGCATTTGCAATTATCTCAGCTTCATTTTCGTGATTTTTTGCATTTAACACCACATGTTTAATATTTTTTTGATTTAATAAATTTGAATAAATTTCAGATTTATTAATACTTGAAGTAAATACTAAAATAGGTTGACCCAATTTATTTCTTTCAATTATTTTTTCTATAATTGCGTCATTTTTTTCTTTTTCTGTTCTAAAAATTAAATCATTAAAATCCTTTCGGATCATTTCTTTATTTGTTGGAATAACAACAACAGGTAGATTATAGATTTCAAAAAATTCTTCAGATTCTGTAGCAGCTGTACCAGTACAACCAGATATTTTTTTATAAAGTTTAAAATAATTTTGATAAGTTATTGAAGCTAACGTTTGATTTTCTGCCTGCACTTGAATTTTTTCTTTGGCCTCTAATGCTTGATGCAAGCCATCTCCAAAGCGTCGGCCTTCTAAAATTCTACCAGTAAGTTCATCAATAATTTTAAGACTTCCATCTTTAACAATATAGTCTCTACCCTTTTCAAATAAATGATTTGCTCGTAAAGCTTGATTAACATGGTGAACTAAATGTAAATTTTCTGGATCATAAAAATTATTATTTTTTAAAATACCAGCATTAGAAAAAAGTTTTTCAACATTATTAATCCCATCATTTGTTAATAAAATGCTTTTTTCTTTTTCATCTATTTCAAAGTCTTTATTATTTAAAATTCTAATTAGTTTATCAATTGCAAGATATTGTGCAGTTTTATCTTCAGCTGCTCCTGAAATAATTAAAGGTGTTCTTGCTTCGTCAATCAAACATGAGTCTATTTCATCTACTATTGAAAAATTATGATCTCTCTGAACCATTTGCTCTTCAGAAAATTTCATATTATCCCTTAAGTAATCAAAACCCAATTCACTATTAGTTGCATAAGTAATGTCACAATTATAATTTCTTTTACGTTCAGCATCATCTTGATAGTTGTTAATAAATCCTGATGAAATACCAAGAAAATTATAAATTTGTCCCATTTCTATAGAGTCTCTTTTTGCAAGATAATCATTTACTGTTACAATATGAACACCTTTACCACTTAATGCATTTAAATAGGCAGCAAGTGTTATGGTCAAAGTTTTACCTTCTCCAGTTCTCATTTCAGCAATTTTACCTTCATGCAAAGCAACACCTCCAATTAACTGGACATTAAAGTGTCTCTCGTTACGGGTTCTTTTTGCAGCCTCTCTGACTAAAGCAAAAGCTTCAGGAAGTAACTCGTCTAAAGTTTTCCCATCTTTTAACTGATTTCTAAATTCATTAGTTTTTTTTGGAAAGTCGTCGTCATTTAAATTTTTACAATCTTCCTCGTATGAGTTTATTTTTACAACAATTTTACCAATTCTATCTAGCTCTTTTTGATTACTAGATTTAATAAATTTTGTTATTAAATTTAATGGGTTCAACATTACTATTTGATTTATTCTTTACTTATATTGTTTAATATATGTATTAAATAAATAATTTAAACAATATGGGAATTAATTTAACAAATTTTTTATCATCTCAATCAAAAAATACTAAAATGATTGATTTTCAAGACCTTGATCATTTAGATGGTCTTTCAATTTCAGTTGTTTCCGCAAATTTATATAAAGATATCAGAGATGATTTAACAATGTTCTATTTCAGAGAAGGTGCGAATTACGCTTCTGTTTATACTCAGTCAAAAATAGTATCTGAAAATATAAAATGGAATATTAACCAAAGACCAAAAAAAATATATTCCCTTATTGTAAATACAAGAAATGCAAATGCTTTCACAGGAAGGCAAGGTTATGAAAGTTTAAAAAAAATAGCAGATTTAACAGCAAAACAATTAAATAAAAAACAAGAGGAGGATGAGGATAATCCTAAGAAAATTTCTACAAAAAATATAATTTTTGGCTGTACTGGCACTATTGGAGAAATCTTTCCATATGAAAAAATTTCTAAAAATATTCCAAATTTAATAAATAAAATTCGTTACACCCAAAATAAATTTATTTGGATGAAGGCAGCACTTGCAATCATGACCACGGATACAAAGCCAAAATTAGCTATGGAGGAATGTCATATTGGAAGTGAAAAGGTAAAAATATATGGAATAGCCAAAGGATCAGGGATGATATATCCAAATATGGCTACGACTCTTGCATATATATTTACAGATGCAACCTTATCTAATGATATTTTAGGAAAACTATTAAAAAAAAATATAACTAATACATTTAACGCTATTTCTTGTGATGGTGATACTAGTACCAACGACATGGCAACTATTTTTGCAACTAACGAAGTAAAAAATTACCAAGTGAAAAGTATAAATGAAAATAAAATTAAAAATTTTGACAAAGCTCTGAATAATGTTCTTTTGAATTTAGCTAAAAGGGTTGTTTCAGACGGAGAAGGAGCGTCAAAATTTATTACAATAAATGTTAGTAAGTGTAAAAACGAGATAGATGCAAAAAAAATTGCTTTATCAATTGCAAATTCTGCATTAGTAAAAACTGCAATTGCTGGAGAAGATCCAAATTGGGGACGAGTTATAATGGCAATTGGTAAAGCAGGGCCTAAAATTAATCTTAATAAATTATCAATAAAGTTTGGAGCTATAACAATTGTGGAAGGTGGAAAATTAGATCAAAGTTATGATGAAAAACAAACAGCAAATTATATGAAAGGAGAAAATATTGAGATAAATATTGAAACTTTTACGGGAAAGAAAAACTTTACTGCTTATACCATGGATTTAACTAAAAAATATATTGAAATTAATGCAGATTATAGAAGTTAACTTGTTGAAAAATTAAAAAGTATAATTAATTAAGAATTATGATTAAATATAAACTTATCTGTAAAAACTGCGATTTAAAATTTGACAGTTGGTTTGCATCTTCAAACGAGTACGAAAGATTAAAAAAGAAAAAATTTTTGAATTGCCATAAGTGCAATTCATACAAAGTTGAAAAAACTTTAATGGCTCCGCAATTAATTAATAGTAAATCAAAAACAGGCAAAAAAATAGATTTAGAAAAATTTAATAAAGTCAAAAAAACTATAAAAGATTATCAAAAATTTATTAAAGATAATTTCAAATATGTTGGTGATAATTTTGCATATGAGGCTAGATCAATTCATTATAATGGTAAAAAAAAATCAAAAGGTATTTATGGAAGTGCATCAAAGCAAGATTTAAAAGAATTAAAAGAAGAAGGTATAGACGCTCAAATGATCCCTTGGATAGATGAAAAGGAAAATTAGTTTTTAATAAACTTTGCTATATAGTTTACAGATAAATCCTTTGAAATATTCCATTCATCCTTAATAATGTTAAAATTCATTCCCTCTAATTTATTTAGAGATAAATCATATTTTATTAAAATTTTTTTAAGATCCTCGGGTTTAACAAATTTTTCCCATTCGTGTGTTCCAATTGGAAGCCATCTTAGTATATATTCTGCTCCAACAATTGCAAAAATATAAGATTTTAAAGTTTTATTTATTGTTGCAACAAACATCAGTCCATTTTTTTTCAAAAGTTTTGAGCAGGACTTTAGAAAAAAATCTATATCTTCCACATGTTCAACAATTTCCATGTTTAAAATTACATCAAATTTATTTATAATTTTAAGTTTTTCAGGCGAAGTACATAAATAATTAATTTTTAATTTGTTTTTTTTTGAATGGAGTTTTGCAATTTTTATATTTTTATCAGATGCATCAATACCTGTTACATTTGCACCCATTTTTGACATTGGTTCTGATAATAATCCTCCACCACATCCAATATCTAAAATATTTATTCCTGACAAAGGTTTGAATTTATTTTTTAATTTGAAATTATTAATAATATTTTCTTTTATATATTTAATTCTTGTCGGGTTAAACTTATGAAGTGGTTTGAATTTACCCTCTGGATCCCACCATTCATTGGCCATTTTAGAAAATTTGTCTATTTCTTTTTTATTTACGCTAGTCATTGTGATAAATAGTTGACATAATAATTTAGATGTATTTTATCCATTATTTATTAAATATTAATAATTAAAGCTAGCATGAAAACTATCGTATTAAAATTTGGAGGAACATCTATAGGAACTATAGATAGAATTAAAAAGGTATGTAAAATTATTGCTTTTTACAAAAAGAAAAAAAATAAGGTAGTAGTTGTTTCATCGGCAATGAGTGGTGTGACAAATGAGTTAGTTAATAAATCTAAACTTATAAGTAGCAATTTTGATAGAGCAGAATATGATGTATTAGTTTCGACTGGAGAACAAGCATCATGCGCACTTATTGCTGGCAGACTAAAACATAATGGGTTTAAATCAAGATCTTGGACATCATGGCAATTGCCTATTTTAACAGATGGTCCTCACTCAAGTGCAAGGATTAGTTCAGTAGGTATTAAAGCAATTAATAAATATATAAATTCAGGTGGAATACCTTTAATCACGGGTTTTCAAGGTGTTAGCAAAGATTTTAGAATTACCACTATAGGAAGAAGTGGATCTGATGCAACAGCAATTATGCTGGCAAAATTTATTAAAGCTGATGAGTGTATAATTTATACCGACGTGGATGGAGTTTATACTACGGATCCAAGACAATATAAAAAAGCAAAAAAAATTAAAAAAATTTTTTATGATGAGATGTTAGAAATGGCATCACTTGGGTCAAAAGTAATGCAGCCCACATCAGTCCAGGATGCAAAGTTAAACAACATTGATATCAAAGTTAAATCTTCTTTTGTTTCAAAAAGTGGAACTTTAATAACAGGTTCAAAAAAGATCTTTAGTAATCAAATTATAACTGGAATTTCTTCTACAAAAAATGATGCTAAAATCACAATTGTGGGTGTTAAAGACAGACCTGGAGTAGCAGCATCAATTTTTAGACCATTATCTAAAAATTTAATTAATGTTGATATGGTTGTTCAAAATATCTCTCAAAATGGAAAAGAAACAGATTTAACATTTACAATTAAGTCTGAGGATTTGAGGAAAACTCAAAGATTAATAAAAAAAAATAAGTCAATATCATATAAAAAATTGTCTTTTGATAAAGATTTATCAAAAGTTTCTATTATTGGAGTTGGAATGATAACTACACCTGGAATAACTTATAGGATGTTTCAAGCATTAGCTTCGAAAAAAATAAATATTCTTGTTATATCTACCTCTGAAATAAAAATTTCAGTACTTATTTCTTCTAAGAGTGTTAAAAAAGCTGTAGCAGTCTTACACAAAGAATTTAAACTAGACTAATTTTATGAGCCTCAGGCCTTTTAGAAATATTGATAGAAAAAAAACTAAAGTAATTAATGTAGGCGATGTAAAAATTGGAGGAGATAATCCAATTTCAGTTCAATCTATGACCAATACTTTGACAACTGATGTGTCAGCAACAATAAAACAAATTCAAGAAATTCATGAAGAAGGTGCTGATATTGTAAGAGTGTCTTGCCCAGATGAAGACTCTTCAAAAGCTTTAAAAGAAATTACCAAAAATGTTCAAATTCCTATAATTGCTGATATCCATTTTCATTATAAAAGAGCTATTGAAGCTGCAGAAAACGGTGCAAAGTGCTTAAGAATTAATCCGGGAAATATTGGGGATAAAAAAAAAATTCATGATGTTTTAAAAGCTGCAAAAGATAATAGTTGTTCAATTAGAATAGGCGTTAATGCTGGTTCATTAGAAAGAGATATTCTTGAAAAATATAAAGAACCCTGTCCAGAGGCATTGGTAGAAAGTGCATTAAG
Organism: uncultured Pelagibacteraceae bacterium; assembly: GCA_902557995.1. Lineage (GTDB taxonomy): Bacteria > Pseudomonadota > Alphaproteobacteria > Pelagibacterales > Pelagibacteraceae > Pelagibacter. The sequence continues at coordinate 35,133 of CACECL010000007.1, forward strand.
AAATATAAAAATTTTAGAGGATGAAGATTTTTTTAATTTTAAAGTAAGTGTTAAATCCTCAGATGTATTTTTATCAATTGCAGCTTATAGACAACTTTCTAAGGTCATGAATTACCCATTACATTTAGGAATAACAGAAGCAGGAGGGTTTGTTTCAGGCAGTGTTAAGTCTGCTATAGGTCTTGGATCACTTCTTTTAGATGGCATTGGTGATACTATTAGGGTATCTTTATCAGACGATCCTGTAAAAGAAGTTAAAATTGGAAATGAAATTTTAAAATCGTTGGGATTAAGAAGTAGAGGAGTAAAAATTATATCTTGCCCATCTTGTGCAAGGCAAGCTTTCCAAGTAATTGATACTGTAAAAATATTAGAAGAAAAACTATCTCACATAAAAACTCCAATAACTCTCTCTATTATAGGATGTGTTGTAAATGGCCCAGGCGAAGCAGCATTGACCGATATAGGTATTACAGGTGGAGGAAAAGGAAATAATATGCTTTATTTATCAGGTGTCCAAAGTGAAAAAGTTTTAACTAGTGAGATACTAAATAAAGTAATTTCAGAAGTTGAAAAAAAGGCAGCAGAAATAGAGAATAAATAAAAAAATGATCCCATCAAAAACAATTGAGGAGCTGATTGAAAAACATTCAGCTTTGGAAAAAGAACTTTCTTCAGGGGAAATAGAAAAAAAATTTTTTGCAGAAAAATCTAAAGAGTATTCAGATATTAACGAAATTATAGATGTTGCAAAAAAACATATCTCTTTTGAGAAAGATAAACAGGAACTAGAGAAAATTTTAAGTGACCAAACATTAGATGATGAATTAAAAAAAATGGCTGAAACAGAATTAACTGATTTAAATTTACAACATGAAATTGATGAAAAAAAATTAAAATTATTTTTATTACCAAAAGATGAAGCAGATAAAAAAAATGCGATTATTGAAATTAGAGCAGGAACTGGTGGTTTAGAGGCAAGTTTATTTGCCTCTGATTTATTTAAAATGTATGAAAAAGTTAGTCATAAAAAAAAATGGACTTTAGAATTAATATCAATTTCAAGAAGTGATGCAGGAGGTTTAAAAGAAGTTATAGCCTCTATTAAAGGAAGAAATATTTATTCCACATTAAAATATGAAAGTGGAGTACATAGAGTTCAAAGAGTTCCAGACACAGAAACTCAAGGAAGAGTTCATACATCTGCAGCAACAGTAGCAGTATTACCTGAAGCTGAGGAAGTTGACTTAAAGATCAACGACTCCGATCTAAGAATTGATGTTTTTAGAGCAGGAGGTCCAGGTGGACAATCAGTCAATACAACAGATAGTGCAGTTAGAATTACTCATATTCCGTCAGGTTTATCTGTATCTCAACAAGATGAAAAATCACAACACAAAAATAAAGCCAAAGGTATGAAAATTTTAAGAGCACGCTTGTATGAATTGGAAAGGTCAAGAATAGATCAAGAAAGATCTCAAGACCGTAAGACAAAAATTGGTACAGGAGATAGATCAGAAAGAATAAGAACTTATAATTTTCCTCAAGGAAGAGTTACAGATCATAGAATAAATTTGACTCTTCATAAATTAGAGGAATTTTTAGAGGGAGAAGCATTTGATGAAATGATCGAATCTTTGACTCTACAAGCGCAAGAGGAAAGTCTTAGCAACTTAAAATAATATATGAATATTAATTTAGCTATTAATGAGGGTTCAAAAATTTTAAAGAGTAAATCTATAGCTAATCCGCTATTAGATGCTGAAATTTTAATGGCAAAAACTATTAAAAAAGAAAGAAATTATATTTTAGTCAATTCCAGCGATTCTATTAATAAAAATGATTTAAATAATTTTTACAAGTTAATTGAGCAGAGATCTTTAGGAAATCCAGTAGCATATTTAACTGAAATAAAGTCTTTTTGGAATTCAGATTTTTTTATCACAAAAGATATATTAATACCAAGGCCTGATACAGAGTTGGTTGTTGAAAATATATTAAGGTTAACAAAACAAAAAAATAAAATTAACATTTTAGATATAGGTGTTGGCTCAGGCTGTATTATTGTATCAATTTTAAAGGAAAGAAAAAATTTTCGTGGAACTGGTATAGATTTAAGTAAAAAATGTTTAATTATAAGTAAAAAAAATGCAAAAGCTCACAAAGTTAGTTCTCGACTAAAATTATATAAATCAGATGTTGACAAATTCAATTTTGGAAAATATGATTTAATTGTTTCTAATCCTCCTTATATTAAAACATGTAAATTAAAATATTTGGAAAGAGATGTTGCTGAGTTTGAGCCAAGACTAGCTTTAGATGGTGGATTGGATGGATTATCAGAAATCAGGAAAGTAATTAAAAAATCTTCTGAACTGATAAAAAAAAATGGCAAATTTATTTTAGAGATCGGATTTGATCAAAAAAGTAAAGTTATTAATTTATTAAAAAAAGAGGGTTTTTATATAAATAGTACTCAAAAAGATCTTGCAAATAATGAAAGATGTATAATTAGTACAAAAGTATAACAAAAAAATATGGTAACATTTAGAAATAATAACAATAACAATAGAAGAGGTGGCTTTAGGAGAAGTACTAGAAATTTTAAATCTAATGGTGATACCCCCAAATTCAATTCTAACTTTTCAAATAATGATAATTTCAAGAGAAAAGCTCCTGGAAGAAACAACCATAATGCACCAAAATTAATTGAAAAATACAATGATTTAGCAAGAGAGGCTTTATCAAATGGAGATAAAATTTTATCTGAGAATTATTTACAGCATGCTGATCACTTCACAAGAATACTTAACGAAAAAGAAAGTTTTAAAAGAGAGAAGTTTTTAGAGAGTAGATCTGAAAATAATCCTGAAGTTATTGATGATATTGATGAAAATTTAGACCAAAGTTCTTCAGGTAAAACATTAGATGAATCTAATGATGAAACAAAAATTCAAAAAACTTCAAAAACTCAAGTGGAAGTAAATTAGTTTATTCCCAATATTTTTTCTGATTTAAGGACATCCAATTTAATTTTTTTAGTTTCAAATAGTTTTCGTTCTTTACCTTTTAATATTTTACCAGATGGTAATTTAAGTTTTTGTGAATTTACTTTTTTTTCCATTAACTATTACTTCATAATGTAAATGAGGACCAGTAGATTTTCCTGTTGAGCCAACATAACCAATTGTTTGTCCTTGTTTTACTCTTACTCCATTTTTAATTCCTCTAGCAAATTTTGACATATGAGCGTAGACAGTCTGATAAGTTGAATTATGTTTTATTTTTACACAATTTCCACCACCTCCGCACCATCCAGCTTTTTTAACAATTCCATCACCAGATGCCATAATTGGTGTTCCCATAGGAGCTGCGAAGTCAGTCCCTCTATGCATTTTATTAAAACCGTCAATAGGATGTTTTCTCATTCCAAAAGGTGAAGATAGTCTTGCACCATTAATTGGAGTTTTCATTAATGCTTTTTTTACACTTTTTCCATTATTATCATAATGTCCTTCACTTCCTTCTTTATCAAAATAATAAAGTGAATTATCTTGTCCATTGATTTTAAGATTAGCGTAAAGAATTTCTCCAGTTTC
>CACECL010000008.1 GCA_902557995.1 uncultured Pelagibacteraceae bacterium
TAAACATCTACAGGAACAATTCTATCACAACCTCTAACAACTGAATATGAATAATGGTAATATCCACCTCCATTTGCGCAACTGCCCATTGAAATCACATATCTTGGTTCAGGCATCTGGTCATAAACTTTTCTTAGAGCTGGCGCCATTTTATTTGTCAAAGTTCCTGCAACTATCATAACGTCTGATTGTCTTGGTGAACCCCTAGGAGCTGCTCCAAATCTTTCTAAATCATATCTTGGCATAGCTGTTTGCATCATTTCAACAGCACAACAAGCTAATCCAAAAGTCATCCAATGAAGTGATCCTGATCTTGACCAATTAATTAAATTATCAAGTGATGTAGTTATAAAACCATTCTTGCTAAAATCCTCTGCAAGTTGTTTAAATTCCTCAGGAACTTGATCAATTTTATTATTCATTGTGATTTATAATTTTTATTCCCAGTCTAAAGCACCTTTTTTCCATTCATAAATAAAACCTATTGTAAGTATGAACAAAAAAATCATCATTGATGAAAAACCTAATAATCCAATATTTCCAAGAGATATTGCCCATGGAAATAAATAGAATTGCAACTAAGTAAAATCTCACATCAAATTCCATCCTTGAATCCTCAAAAGGTTCAAAACCACACTCATAAGCTGAAAGTTTTTCAGGATCAGGTTTTTTTGGTGATAGAATAAAGTTTACAACCACAAAAGCACAACTTAAACCAAGAGCTAATACTAAAAATATTAGAAAAAAGGGATCTTTTATTAGATAATTATGAAGAGTTTAGAAGATCTAGAAAAAAAAATTAATTCTGAGTTAACTACCAAAATTAACAATACAGAAATTAAGCATAACCAAATTTATATCGAAACAGATAAAGAAGATATCGTTGATGTTGCTATATTTTTAAAAACAAATCAAGATACAAAATTTAGGCAATTAATAGATATAACAGTTGTTGATTACCCAGAACAAAATCAAAGGTTTGAAGTAGTATACTTATTTTTAAGTCATGAATTTAATCAAAGATTGATTATAAAATATTCAATTACCGAAAATGAAGTTATTCCATCATTAACTAGCATTTTTCCATCAGCAAATTGGATGGAGAGAGAAGTATTTGATATGTACGGAGTATCTTTTAAAGATCACCCTGATTTGAGAAGAATTCTAACTGATTATGGATTTGAAGGCCACCCATTAAGAAAAGATTTTCCATTAACTGGTCACTCTGAAGTCAGATACAGCGAAGATCAGAAAAAAGTAATTAGTGAACCTGTAAAACTTGAACAAAATTATAGAAATTTTGATTACGAAAGTCCTTGGGAAGGAACAAAATATATTAAAGAAGAAATTGAGAATAATGACAAAAAAAATTAAAAATTTAAATTTAAATTTTGGGCCTCAGCATCCTGCGGCCCATGGTGTTCTCAGATTAATTTTAGAGCTTGATGGAGAAGTGGTTGAGAAGGCAGATCCACATATTGGTTTGCTTCATAGAGGAACAGAAAAACTTATAGAAAATAAAACTTATATGCAGGCAGTTCCTTATTTTGATCGTTTAGATTATGTAGCACCAATGAACCAAGAACATGCTTTCGCACTAGCGATTGAAAAAATACTTAAAATAGATGTACCAATTAGAGCACAATATATAAGAGTTATATTTTGCGAGATTGGAAGAATTTTAAGTCATATTTTAAATGTTACTACACAAGCCCTTGATGTTGGTGCATTAACACCTTCTCTTTGGGGTTTTGAGGAAAGAGAAACGTTAATGACATTTTACGAAAGAGCTTCAGGATCTAGGCTCCATGCAAATTATTTTAGAGCAGGAGGTGTTCATCAGGATTTACCAAAAGGTCTAGAAGAAGATATAGCTAAATTTTGTGAAACTTTTCCAAAAATAATTAACGACTTAGAAAGTTTACTAACAGATAATAGAATTTTTAAACAAAGAAATGTTGATATTGGAGTAGTCACTAAGGAAGACGCTTTAGATTACTCTTTTTCAGGAGTTATGATTAGAGGATCAGGTGTTCCGTGGGATTTAAGAAAATCTCAACCTTATGATTGCTATGGAAGTTTAGACTTTAAAATTCCTGTTGGAAAAAACGGAGATTGTTACGACAGATATTTATGTAGAATTGAAGAAATGAAAGAAAGTGTATCAATTATTAAACAGTGTCTTGCTAAAATGGAAAAAGGTCCAATTAAATCATTAGATGGAAAGATTAGTCCACCACCTAAGGCAGAAATCAAGCAGTCAATGGAGGCTTTAATACATCATTTCAAACTTTTCACAGAAGGATATAGAGTTCCAAAAGATGAAATTTATACGGCTGTTGAGGCACCAAAAGGAGAATTTGGTGTTTACTTAATATCTGATGGATCAAGTAAACCTTATAAATGTAAAATAAGAGCACCAGGATTTTCACATTTACAATCAATGGATTATCTAATTAAAGGCCATATGTTAGCTGATGTTCCAGCGGTATTAGGTTCTTTAGATATTGTTTTCGGTGAGGTAGACAGATGAGCTTAAGAAGACCTGCTAAAGATCAACCAGACAGTTTTGAGTTTAATGCTTCATCTTTAGAGGCAGCAAATAGTATTGTTGCAAAATACCCTGAAGGAAAACAACATAGTGCAGTAATGGCTTTACTTTATATTGCTCAAAGACAAAATAATAATTGGATACCATTAGCTGCAATGAAGTACATCGCCAAGTTTTTAGATATGCCTTATATTAAAGTTTATGAGGTAGCTACTTTTTATACAATGTATAATTTATCTCCTGTAGGAAAATACTTTGTTCAAGTATGCACTACAACACCTTGTATGATAAGAGGTGCAAATCAAATAGTTGAGGCTTGTAAGGAAAAAATTTCTGAAAACGAAAGTGAATTATCAAATGATAAAAGCTGTTCTTGGATGGAAGTTGAATGTTTGGGAGCATGTGTTAATGCACCAATGATGCAAATTAATGATGATTATTATGAAGATTTAGATAAACAAAAAACTTTAGATATTTTAGATAAAATTTTAAATGGAGAAACTCCAAAACCTGGATCATATAGAGGCAGAGTAAATAATGAACCAGAAAATAATAGAAAAACCTTAATGGATTTAAAAAATGCTTAAAGATCAAGATAGAATTTTTCAAAATTTATATAATGATAAAGGTTCAGATGTATCTTCATCACAAGATAGAGGTGATTGGGTAAATACAAAAGAAATTACTGACAAAGGAAGAGACTGGATAATTAATGAAATTAAAGAATCTCAATTAAGAGGTCGAGGTGGGGCAGGTTTTCCTACAGGTTTAAAATGGTCATTTGCACCAAAAGAAGTTGGATCTAGACCACATTACTTAGTTATTAACGGTGATGAGTCTGAACCAGGAACATGCAAAGATAGAGATATTTTAAGATTTGAGCCTCATAAATTAATAGAAGGTTGTTTAATTGCATCTTATGCAGTGCAAGCACATGTTTGTTATATTTATATAAGAGGAGAATATTTTGTTGATGGTCAAAAACTTCAGGCAGCAATAGATGAAGCTTATGAGAAAAAACTCTTAGGTAAAAATGCAGCAGGTACTGGCTGGGATTTAGATATTTATATTCATTATGGTGCTGGTGCATATATTTGTGGAGAGGAAACAGCTTTATTAGAAAGTATCGAAGGTAAAAAGGGCCAACCTAGATTAAAACCACCATTCCCTGCTCTAATTGGTCTTTATGGATGTCCAACAATTATTAACAATGTAGAAACTATAGCTGTAGTCCCAACAATTCTTAGAAGAGGTGGAAAATGGTTTGCTTCTCTTGGAAGAGAAAAGAACACAGGGACAAAAATATTTTGTATATCTGGAAATGTAAATACACCTTGCAATGTTGAGGAAGAAATGAACATTCCTTTAAAAGAATTAATTGAAGTTCATGCAGGCGGTGTTATTGGAGGTTGGGATAATCTTCAAGCAGTAATTCCTGGTGGTTCATCAATGCCACTAATTCCAAAAGAGAAATGTGAAACATTAACTATGGATTTTGACTCACTTATGGCTGAGAAAAGTGGTTTAGGAACCGCAGGTATAGTGGTCATTAATAAAGATCAGGACATAATTAAATGCATGGCAAGAATAGCAAGATTTTATAAACATGAAAGCTGTGGTCAATGTACACCTTGTAGAGAAGGCTCTGGTTGGATGTGGAGAATGCTTGAGAGAATGGCAAAAGGAGATGCAACCAAGGATGAAGTAGATATGCTAGGAGATGTTACAAATCAAATAGCAGGACACACTATTTGTGCATTTGGGGAAGGTTCATCTTGGCCGGTTCAAGGATTACTTAGACATTTTAAAAAAGAAATTGAAAAAAGAAATAATTTGGATCCTATTGTTCAAAAGAAAAACAATATTCCATATTTAGTTGATCAACATTTATTAGAGAAAAAAAATGCTTAAATTGAAAGTTAACGAAATAGAAGTTGAAGTTGAGGAAGGTTTAACTGTTCTTCAGGCTTGTGAAAAAGCTGGCGTTGAAATTCCAAGATTTTGTTATCATGAAAAATTATCGATAGCAGGTAATTGTAGAATGTGTTTAGTTGAAATGGAAAAATCTCCTAAACCAATTGCTTCATGTGCTATGCCTGCTGCTGAGGGTATGAATATTAAAACAAATACTGCGCTTGTTGAAAAAGCTCGTAAGGGAGTAATGGAATTTTTGCTAGCTAACCATCCTTTAGATTGTCCAGTGTGTGATCAAGGAGGTGAATGTGATCTTCAAGATCAATCAATGTACTATGGAGTAGATAAATCAAGATTTAAAGAAAACAAAAGAGCGGTTCCTGAAAAAAATATGGGACCATTGATTAAAACTCAAATGACAAGATGTATTCACTGTACGAGATGTGTAAGATTTGCAACGGAAGTTGCTGGAGTTCCAGAGCTTGGTGCTATTGGAAGAGGTGAAGATATGCAAATTACAACTTACCTAGAGCAATCTATGCAATCTGAATTGTCTGCTAACGTCGTAGATTTATGTCCAGTAGGAGCCCTAACATCAAAACCTTATGTATTTGAAGCTAGACCATGGGAACTAAAGAAAACAGAAACAATTGATGTAATGGACGCAATTGGATCAAATGTAAGAGTAGATACATATGATTGGGAAGTCAAAAGAGTACTTCCAATTATAAATGAAGATATTAATGAAGAATGGATCTCAGATAAAACAAGATATGCTTGTGACGGTCTTTTACATCAAAGATTAGATAATCCATTTATCAAATACAACGGCAAGTTTGAAAAGGCTTCTTGGGATGAAGTGTATAAAATAATTAAATCTAAAATCGAAAACACATCAAAAGAAAAAATATGTGGTTTTGTTGGCGATTTAACAAATATGGAGACTAGTTATATTTTTAAAGAATTTTTTGATCGAACAATTGATAGTAAAAATTATGAGTCAAGATCTGATAATAGATTTATAAATACTTCAAAAAGAGAAAACTATTTATTTAATTCTTCTATAAATGGTATTGAGGAAGCAGATTTAATTTTGATAGCAGGTGCAAATCCAAGATATGAAGCAACTATTTTAAATGCTAGAATTAGAAAAGCTTATTTAAACAACAATACAAAAATTATTTCACTTAATGATGTTGGTGATTTAACTTATCCTTATCAAAGTTTAGATGGTCAAACACAAACTTTAAATAATATTCTTGAGGAAAATCATGACGTATCTAAAGAAATTATTAATTCAAAAAAACCAATAATTATTATTGGTGAGTCTCTACTTAGATTAAAGTCTTCAGAATTTTTGTTTAATAAAACAAAAGAATTTTTATCAAAAAATAATAAAATTTCAGATGAATGGAATTCTTTAAATATTTTATCAACTGATGCAGCAACCGTAGGAAATATTGATCTTGGAATAATTAATAATGAAAATAACTTAATAAATGATTTAAAAGAACATAAATTTGATATTATTTATCTTGTAGGTCAAGACAACTTAGAATTTGATAAAAAAGATGAATTCATAATTTATCAAGGTAGCCATGGTGACAAAGGTGCTGAATCTGCTGATATTATTCTACCAGGTGCTGCTTATACAGAACAAGATGGATACTTCACTAATTTAGAAGGAAAAATTCAAAAAGCCTATAAAGCATCATACCCACCAGGTGAGGCAAAAGAAGATTGGCGAATAATTAACGAACTTGCTGAATTTATGAATAATAGAAAACTATTTAATGATAAAGATGAATTAGAGAGCAGTATGCTTAATTATTTAAACCTACAAAAAGAAAAACAATTAAATGATCACAATAACACTGTTAAAGAATTTCAAAATGAAAATTTGAAAGTTAAAGTGAAAGATTATTATTTTTCAAATGTCATTGCTAGATCGTCAAAAACAATGGTTGAATGTAATAATTCAAAATTAAATTTAAAATCTACAGGTACAGAAGGCTAATATGGAATACCTAAGTATAGTTTTTCAAGAAGTTTATAAAATTTTATTTTTACTAGTTCCTGTTCTCGTTTCAGTAGCAATGATAGTTTGGCTTGATAGAAGAGTTTGGGCTTTTGTTCAAAAAAGGCAAGGACCTAACGTTGTTGGTCCGTTTGGCTTGTTACAATCTTTAGCTGATGCTTTAAAATATATATTTAAAGAAATCATTATTCCATCCAGCTCAAACAAAATAATTTTTATATTGGCTCCAATAGTAACGATGACTTTAGCTTTAATCGCTTGGGCTGTAATCCCATTTAGTGCAACTCAGGTTTTAGCTGATATTAATGTTGGAATTCTTTACTTATTTGCTGTTTCTTCACTAGGTGTCTATGGAATAATCATGGGTGGATGGGCATCAAACTCCAAATATCCTTTTCTTGGAGCAATTCGTTCTGCTGCGCAAATGGTATCTTATGAAGTTTCAATTGGGGTAATAATAATAAATGTTTTACTTTGTGTCGGTTCATTGAATTTAAACGACATTGTTATTGCTCAACAAAATATGTGGTTTGTAATCCCATTATTTCCAATGTTTGTAATCTTCTTTATTTCAGCTTTAGCTGAAACTAACAGACCACCTTTTGATTTACCAGAAGCAGAAGCAGAATTGGTGGCTGGATACCAAACAGAATATTCAGGAATGATGTATGCTATGTTTTGGTTAGGTGAGTATGCAAATATTTTATTAATGTGTGCAATGGGGACAATATTATTTTTAGGTGGCTGGATGTCCCCAATTGATGTTTATCCATTTACGTTAGTACCAGGCGCGATATGGTTAATACTAAAAATTCTTTTTTTATTTATTCTTTTTGCTTTAGTTAAGGCGATAGTACCTAGATACAGATATGATCAATTGATGAGACTTGGATGGAAAGTATTTCTTCCTCTTTCTTTAATTTGGGTAGTATTAACAGCTAGCTATTTATTTTATTTTAATCTTTTACCAGTAAATTAATAATGAATATTTCAAGATTTTTTAAAACAATATTTATGACAGACTTCATTGGTGGTTTGTTTATTGCTATTAAAGAATTATTTAAATCAAAAAAAACAATTAATTACCCTTTTGAGAAGGGAAAAATAAGCCCTCGTTTTAGAGGTGAACACGCTTTACGAAGATATCCAAATGGAGAAGAGAGATGTATAGCTTGTAAATTATGTGAAGCAGTATGTCCTGCTCAAGCGATAACTATCGAGTCAGCTGAAAGAGAAGACGGAAGTAGAAAAACTACACGTTATGATATCGATATGATGAAGTGCATTTATTGTGGTTTGTGTGAAGAATCTTGTCCTGTAGACGCAATAGTACAAGGTCCGAATTTTGAATTTTCAACAGAAACAAGAGAAGAACTTTATTATACAAAAGAAAAATTATTAGATAATGGAGATAGATGGGAGAATGTTTTGGAGGCTAATATTAAAGCTGACAATATCCATAGATAAAAATGATTGCACACGCTATTTTCTTTTATACATTTTCTATAATTGCAGTTGTTTCAGCGATAATGGTTACCGCTTCGAAAAATACTGTTCACTCAGTATTTTTTCTAATTCTTGATTTCATAAGTATATCTTGCCTTTTCATAATGATAGGTGCTGAATTTTTAGGAATGATAATGCTAATTGTTTATGTTGGAGCTGTAGCTGTTTTATTCTTATTTGTTGTTATGATGTTAAATGTAGCCCAACAAAAAAACCAATGGTTTGCAGGTCAACAGAGTTCCAGACATATCCCTGTAGGATTAATTATTAGTACGCTTATATTTTTTGAAATAATAATTGTAATTGGAGGTTGGAAATATAAACCAGAAATTTTTGATATTAATAATTCAATTAGTCAAACAAGCATTAGCAACACGCATTCACTAGGACAGATTTTATATACTGATTATATTCACGTGTTTCAAATAAGTGGAATGGTCTTATTAGTAGCTATGGTTGGGGCGATTGTATTAACATTTAGACAAAGATCAGGTGTTAAAAGACAAAGTTATATCAAGCAAATATCTAGAGAAAGAGCCGAAGGTGTTGAGGTGCTAGAAGTTCAGAGTAATAAAGGAGTTAAAATAGATGATTGATATAGGTTTAGGACATTATTTAACCTTAGGAGCAGTGATTTTCTCAATTGGAGTAATTGGAATTTTTCTTAATAGAAAGAACATCATTGTCATACTAATGAGTATTGAACTGATATTGCTTGCAGTGAATATTAATTTAGTTGCTTTTTCTATTTATTTAGGAGATTTGGCTGGACAAGTCTTTACTTTATTTATTCTTACAGTTGCGGCAGCAGAAGCAGCCATAGGTTTAGCAATTATAGTCGTGTATTTTAGAAATTCTGGAACAATCCGAGTTGAAGAAATTGATAAGCTGAAAGGATAATCATGGAACTATCAATTATATTTCTTCCACTTATTGCATCAATTATTTCAGGTTTTTTTGGAAAATATATCGGTGATAGAAATTCTGAAATAGTAACTAGCGTACTTGTTTCAATCTCTGCTCTCTTTTCAATTTTTGTTCTTTATCAAGTAGTTGAAAATCAGTATGAAGAAAATATTGTTATAGCTACATGGATAAGCTCTGGGTCACTTGATGTAAATTGGTCTATGTTAATTGATCCATTATCAGCTGTGATGCTAGTAGTTGTAACTTCCGTATCTGCTTTAGTGCATATCTACTCAATTGGCTACATGTCTCATGATCCTCATAAACCAAGATTTATGGCTTATTTATCATTGTTCACATTTGCAATGTTGATGCTTGTGACTTCAGATAATTTCATACAATTATTTTTTGGTTGGGAAGGTGTTGGTTTATGTTCTTACTTTTTAATTGGTTTTTGGTTCAAAAAAGAAAGCGCAAATGCTGCAGCAATAAAAGCATTTGTTGTAAATAGAGTAGGTGATTTTGGTTTTGCTTTAGGAATTTTCTTAATATTTTATTTATTTGGAACTGTTAATTACTCAGAAGTTTTTCAACAAATTCCAACAGTTGTAGATAAAAATTTATCATTTATAGGTTTTGAAGTTAAAGCAATAGATTTAATTTGCTTACTATTATTTATTGGAGCAATGGGTAAATCTGCACAGATATTACTACATACTTGGCTACCTGATGCGATGGAGGGTCCAACTCCAGTTTCTGCGTTAATTCATGCAGCAACGATGGTAACGGCCGGTGTTTTCTTAGTAGTAAGGTGTTCTCCAATTTATGAATATTCACCGTTAATACTTAATTTTATAACTATTGTTGGAATGACTACGGCATTCTTTGCAGCAACTGTTGCTCTAGTTCAAACAGATATAAAAAAAATCATAGCTTATTCTACATGTAGTCAACTTGGTTATATGTTTTTTGCAGCTGGAGTAGGTGCATACAATGTTGCTATGTTTCACTTATTTACTCATGCATTTTTCAAAGCTTTATTATTTTTAGGATCTGGTTCAGTAATCCATGCATTTAAAGATGAGCAAAATATAAATAATATGGGTGGCGTATGGAAAAAGTTACCATACACTTATGCTTTAATGATTATTGGAACACTTGCTTTAACAGGTTTTCCTTTTTTATCAGGATTTTATTCTAAAGATGCGATTATAGAATTTGCGTATTTAAAAGGTAATACTACTGGTTATTATGCAGCTGGGATTGGAATAATTACAGCATTTTTAACATCCATTTATTCTTGGAGATTGATATTTAAAACTTTCCATGGAGAGTACAATAATAAAGTGATCAAGATAGAGGAAACACACGAATCCCCTTTAGTAATGCTTATTCCTTTATTTATCCTTTCAATAGGAGCGGTATTTGCTGGTTTTCTATTCAAAGGACTATTTATTGGTCATGGTGATAATTTATTCTGGGCAGAGTCTATTAAGTTTTTAGAGCCTTTAAGCACTGAACATCCGCCTTTATGGTTTTTACTTTTAACACCTTGTTTAGTTTTAGTATCTATTCCAATTGCTTATTACTTATTTGTAAAAAACAAAGAGTTACCTAATTCAATAGTTTTTATGAACAAACCTTTGTATAATTTTTTAGTTAATAAATGGTATTTCGACGAGTTGTACGATGTCTTGTTTATTAAATCCTCAAAAAAACTAGGTTTATTTTTGTGGAAATTTTGTGATGGAACTATAATTGATGGTTTTGGTCCTGATGGAATTTCTTCTTTTATAAAAAAATGTTCAATTAAAGCAACTAAATTTCAAAGTGGTTTTATTTATCAATATGCATTTGTAATGTTGTTAGGTTTCTCTGCTTTACTAACTTTTTTAATAGTTAAATAATGAATTTTCCTATTCTTTCATCTTTAATATTATTACCAATAGTTGGTGCTTTATTTTTATTTTTTACCAAAGATAAAGATGGAAATAATTTAACGGCTAAATATGTTGCTTTGTTTACAACTGTAGTTAATTTTTTAATTTCGATTTATCTTTGGATTTCTTTTGACCAATCAATGTCTACTTTTCAATTTGTAGAAGATAGAACATGGATTGAAGGATTTATTAATTATAAAGTTGGAGTTGATGGTATTTCAATTTTATTTATAATATTAACAACATTTATAACTCCCCTTTGTATAATATCTGTAAATAATTCTGTTAAAAATAGATTGAGAGATTTTTTAATTGCAATTCTAATCATGGAAAGTTTCATGATTGGTGTTTTCTGTGCACTTGATTTAGTTGTATTCTATTTATTTTTTGAAGCTGGATTAATACCAATGTTTTTAATTATTGGTATTTGGGGAGGTGCAAGAAGGGTTTATTCTGCATTCAAATTCTTTTTATACACATTGTTAGGCTCTGTTTTGATGTTAGTTGCAATAATTTCAATTTATTGGATTACAGGAACAACTGACGTAGTTCAACTATATGAGATTGGTATTGATGTTAAATATCAAAACCTATTGTGGTTAGCATTTTTTAGTTCATTTGCAGTTAAAACACCTATGTGGCCAGTTCATACATGGTTACCTGATGCACACGTTGAGGCTCCTACAGCAGGATCTGTATTATTAGCCGCAATTTTATTAAAGATGGCTGGATATGGTTTTATAAGATTTTCTTTAGGTCTTTTCCCGGTTGCATCAGAGGTATTTACACCATTAATTTATACTTTGAGTGTTATAGCAATCATATTTACTTCACTAATAGCTTTAATACAGGAAGATATGAAAAAGTTAATTGCTTATTCTTCAGTTGCGCATATGGGCTTTGTAACTTTAGGTATATTCACTTTGCAACAACAAGGAATTGAAGGAAGTATAATTCAAATGATAAGCCATGGCTTAGTTTCGGCAGCATTATTTTTAACTGTTGGCGTAGTTTATGACAGGATGCATTCTAGATTGATAAGTACATATGGTGGACTAGTTTCTGTAATTCCAAAATATTCAATACTGTTTATGTTATTTGCTTTAGCATCGCTTGGTTTACCTGGAACCAGTGGTTTTATTGGTGAGTTTTTAATATTAATGGGAGCTTTCAAGGATAATTTTTTAGTAGCTGTTATAGCAAGTATAGGAGTAATTTTAGGAGCTGCATACATGTTGTGGCTCTATAAAAGAGTAGTATTTGGAAAATTACTTAATGAAGATCTTAAAAAAATTTTAGATTTAAATAGATCTGAATATTTTATTTTGTCTTGTTTAGCTGCACCAATCTTATTTTTTGGATTTTACCCCGATCCATTAATCAACACTATTGAAGTTTCTGTTACTGATTTAATTAATATGCATAACACAAATATAGCTAGTAAATAATATGGAAAATTTAAATTTAATATTACCTGAAATTTTTATTTCTTTATCAATTATGTTTTTACTTATTTTAGGTGTGTTTAAAAACGACAGTTCTAAAATTACTTTTAATTTATCTTTGATTGCAATTTTAATTACAACAATAATAACATTCAATGAAACTTTCTCTGTAACTAGAGAAACTTTGTTTAATGAAAGCGTTGTGCTTGACAGTATGTCCTCGCTAATGAAAATTATAACTTTAATTGGAGGTTTTTTAGTTTTAGTTATTTCGTCAACTTATTTAAAAACATTTAAAATATATAATATAGAATATCCGGTTCTTATTTTGAGTTCAATTCTTGGAATGATGGTAATGATCAGTTCAAATGATTTAATTGTTTTTTATATGGGCTTAGAATTACAGTCATTAGCTCTATATGTTTTAGCTACATATAAAAGAGATCAATTAAAATCATCAGAAGCTGGTTTGAAATATTTTGTTTTAAGCGCATTATCGTCAGGATTATTATTATATGGATGTTCTTTAGTTTATGGTTTTTCAGGTTCTACCAATTTTGATATAATATCAAATCAACTAAATTCTGAGGAATATGTTTTAACTTTTGGGATTGTCTTCATATTAGTTGGTTTAGCATTTAAAATTTCTGCAGTCCCATTCCATATGTGGGCACCTGATGTTTATGAAGGATCTCCAACAACTGTAACTTTGTTTTTCACAATAGTACCAAAGGTAGCTGCTTTGACTGTATTTATTAGATTTTTATATGTTCCTTTTTTAAATTTAATTGATCAATGGCAAATGATAATAGTTTTTTTATCTATAGCTTCTATGGTTTTTGGAGCAGTTGCTGCTATAGGGCAAACTAATATTAAAAGACTAATTGCTTACAGTTCTATAGGACACGTTGGTTACACATTAGCTGGTTTAGCCACAGCATCAAACGAAGGAATTCAAAGTTCGATAATTTATATTTCTATTTATGTTGTTATGAATTTAGCTCTTTTTTCATGTCTATTAATGTTAAGAAGAAAAGATCAATATTATGAAAATATTGATGATCTCTCAGGATTATCAAAAAACCATCCACTATTATCTTTATGCTTGCTTGTAATATTGTTTTCTTTAGCAGGTATACCGCCTTTAGCAGGTTTCTTCGCAAAATTTTACGTTTTTAAAGCAGTGTTGGAACAATCAATGTATTTCTTAGCTATAGTAGGGTTGTTATCAACTGTGGTTGCAGCTTTTTATTATCTAAGAATTATAAAAATTATGTATTTTGATAAGGAAAAAGATAAATATGACAATGACCATAGCTTATGGTTAAAACTTTCTCTTACAGTTTCAACGATATTAATTCTTTTATACTTCATATTCCCAAGTCAGTTAATAGAAGTTGTTTCAAGAATTAATATTATTTGATGAAATTAAAAAAATTTAAATTTAAAAAAGTTAAAAGTACAAATAATACTGCAATAAGAATTATCAAAGAAACTAAATACAACTTAGGTATGGTTGTTGCTGAAACACAAGTGAATGGTAGAGGACAGTATGGGAGAAAATGGATATCGTCAAAAGGAAATTTGTTTATATCATTCTTCAATCAACTCAATAAAACAAAACTATCGACTAATACTATAACAAAAATCAATTGTCTTTTAGTAAAAAAATTACTCTCGTTATTTACAAGTAAAAAAATTTTATTTAAAAAACCAAATGACTTATTAATTGATAAAAAAAAGATTAGTGGCATTTTACAAGAAGTCATATTTATAAGAGGTAAAAAATTTTTAATTACTGGTATAGGCATAAATATCAAAAAAAATCCGATTATTAAGAATTATCCTGCCACAAACTTGCAAGAGGTAACTAAAAAAAGTATTAGTAAATTAATTGTAGAAAATAAACTAAAACAACTTTTTGAAAAAAATTTATCGAAATTATATAAAAATTAAATAATGTATATTCTAGGTGATATTGGTAATACGGAAACAAAATTATGTATTGTTTCTAAAAATAATAAAATTTCAAAAAAAATCACTTTTTTATCAAAATCTATAAACAACAGGCAGCTTAATATTTTATTTAAAAAAAATAAAATTCAATTAAATAAAATTGAAAAAATATTATTTTGTAGTGTCGTTCCAAAAACATTTTCTATAATTAATAAATTTTTATCGAAAAAAGTTAAACTAAAATGCTATGAGGTTAAAAAATTAAACTTAAAATCACTTATAAAAATCAAAGTAGATTATAAACAGGTAGGCTCAGATAGAATTACTAATGCTATAAGTTTAATGAATAAAAAAAATAATTTTATAATTTTAGATTTTGGCACAGCAACAACTTTCGATGTACTTATTAGAAATACTTATTTTGGAGGAATTATTGCCCCGGGTGTGAGATTATCTCTTAATACCTTGTCTGACAAAGCAACTTTGATTCCAAAAATAGATTTAAAAAAGATTAATAAAGTTATTGGTAAAAATACAATCTCTGCTGTTAGATCGGGCTTTTTTTGGGGTTATGCGGGTTTAATTGACAATATTATTAATTTAATTAAGAAGGAAACTGGAAAATCTTTTAAAATAATTATTACTGGTGGATTTTCAGATTTATTTAAAAACTCAATAAAAACGAAAGCAAGTCACAACCAAGATATTACAATTAAAGGCTTAATAAAGATTTCAAAGTTAATTAAATAATATGAAAGATGAACTATTATTTTGTCCATTAGGTGGATCAGGCGAAATAGGCATGAACATGAATTTGTTTGGCTATGGGCAGCCTAGTGATCATAAATGGATTATGGTCGACATAGGTGTAACATTTGCAGATGATACTATTCCAGGTGTTGATTTAATTTATCCAGATCCTGGATTTATAGTAGAAAGAAAAGACAATTTATTAGGAATAGTTTTAACTCACGCACACGAGGATCACATTGGTGCAATTGCTCATCTATGGCCAAAATTACAATGTAAAATTTTTGCAACTCCTTTTACAGCTGTATTAATTCGAGAAAAATTTAGAGAAAAACAAATCGATATAACTAATGATTTACAGATTGTTGAGTTAAATGGAAAGGTTTCTCTGGATCCATTTGAAATTGAATACATTACTTTAACGCATTCTATATTAGAACCAAACGGACTTAGAATAAAAACTCCTGCAGGAGTAATTTTACATACTGGCGATTGGAAGGTAGATCCAAATCCTTTGATTGGAGAAAATATCAACGAAAAAAGGTTAAAGGAAATTGGTGAAGAAGGTGTGTTAGCAATGATATGTGACTCAACAAATGTTTTTAGCGCTGGAAGATCAGGTTCAGAATTAGATGTAAGAAAAAATATGTTAAACGTTATGTCTCGATTAAAAAAAAGAGTTATCATAACATCATTTGCCTCTAACGTAGCTAGAATGGAGACAGCTTTTTATTGTGCAGAACAAACAGGAAGACAAATCTCTTTAGTTGGTAGATCAATGCATCGTATTTATAAAGCTGCGCGTCAATGTGGATATTTAAAAAATACAATTGAGCCAATTGATCCAAGAGAAGCTAAAAATTTTTCAAGAGAAAAAATTGTGTATTTATGTACTGGAAGTCAAGGCGAACCAATGGGTGCAATGATGAGAATTTCTAGCTATGTTCATCCAGATGTTTTTATTGAAAAAGGTGATGCTGTAATTTTTTCTTCAAAAATTATACCTGGTAATGAAAAAAAACTTTATAAACTTCACAACCAACTTGTTAAAGATGGAATTGAAGTAATATCTGAAGAAACTGAATTTGTACATGTCTCTGGACATCCAAATAGAGAAGACCTTAAAGAGATGTATCAATGGGTAAAACCTAGGTGTGTAATACCTGTGCACGGTGAACATAGACATATGATAGAGCACATTAATTTTGCTAAAGAAATGCAAGTACCATATCCAGTTCAAGTAGAAAATGGTGATATCGTTAAGTTTTATCCGGGTGAAAAACCTGAAGTATATGACAAGGCTCCAAGCGGCAGACTATACTTAGATGGCAGTGTTAGTGTTGATCCAGATTCACAATCAATAAAAGATAGGAAAAATTTAAGTACAAATGGATATCTTGAGGTAACAATTATGATTACACCTAAAGGTAATATACACAACAATCCTATTCTTTCATTTCGTGGTTTACCTGTAGATGATCGAGATGATTTTGTTTATGGATTAGAGGAAGAAATAGAGAAAACTTCTAGAACTTTTAAAATTGGAAGTAAACAACAAGAACACAATCTTATTGATGCATTAAAAATAGCCTGTAGAAAATTTTCTAAAGATAGAACAGGAAAAAAACCTTTTATCAATATCAATTTAGTAAGAATTTAATGAGCGCAACAGGCTTAGCTATTATCTATATCATTATATGGTGGATAGTTTTTTTTGCTATTTTACCTATTGATGTAAATCGAATAAAGACTGTAAAAATTGACGGTGAGGATCCAGGCTCACCTGAAAATCCAAAAATGTTGAAAAAATTCCTTATTTGCACAGGAATTACTACTGTCATTTTCATCATAATTTACTTATTAATTAAATTTGAATATTTAAATTTAAGAAATATGATTAATTAAGATGCTTTTATCAAATTCATTTATACCAATATTAAAAAATAATCCTTCGGAAGCTAAAATTAAATCGCATCAATTAATGCTGAGGGTAGGTATGATCAAGCAAGCCTCTGCAGGAATTTATTCATGGTTACCTTTGGGTTTTAAGGTAATGAAAAAAATAGAGGACATTGTTAGACAAGAGCAAAACAAAATTGGAGCTCAAGAAATATTAATGCCAACTATTCAATCTAGTGAAATTTGGAAAGAAAGTGGTCGTTACGATGATTATGGCGAAGAGATGTTAAGAATAACTGACCGTCAAAATAGAGAAATGCTATATGGACCAACCAATGAAGAGCAAGTTACCGAAATTTTTAGATCTTCAATAAAATCCTATAAATCACTTCCACAACTTTTGTACCATATACAATGGAAGTTCAGAGATGAAATTAGACCTAGATTTGGAATTATGCGTGGTAGAGAATTTTATATGAAAGATGCTTACTCATTTGATGTATCTGATGAAGAAGCTTTTTATTCTTATAATAAATTTTTTCTTTCATATCTAAGAACATTTAAAAGATTATCTTTGACAGCAATACCTATGGCCGCTGACACAGGACCTATCGGTGGAAATTTATCACATGAATTTATTATTCTTGCTGATACTGGAGAAAGTAAAATTTTCACAGATAAAAGAATATTTGATCTTGATAGCGATGATACTCAACTAGAAAAAAGATCATTAGAAAGCATGAGAAAAAAATATGAACAGTTTTATGCTGTAACTGATGAAAAGTTTAATAAAAAAGAATTTGAAAAATTTGTATCTAAAGAAAATCAATTAATTACAAAAGGTATCGAGGTAGGTCATATATTTTATTTTGGCGACAAGTATTCAAAACCAATGGGAGCATCAGTTGATTTGCCAGGAGGAAAGAAAAATTTTGTTAAAATGGGATCCTATGGAATAGGAGTATCAAGGCTTGTAGGTGCAATAATTGAGGCTAAATATGACGATAAAAATGAAATCATGAAATGGCCATTGTCTGTTGCTCCTTATGATATTGCTTTAATACCTATGATAAATAAAAATGATGCTTCAGCCTTAGAAAAAGCAAATAATATTAATAAAGAATTACTCAAAAATAATATTGACGCAATCATTGACGATACAGATGAAAATTTTTCATCTAAAATTAAAAAAATGAATTTAATTGGTGCTCCGTATCAAATTATTATCGGTAAGAAAAGCGAAGGCGATTTATTAGAGTTCAAAGTAACTGGTGAAGAAACTCAAAATTTACCGCTAAGTAAAATTATAGAAATTATAACTAAACAAAAAAATTCAATTTGATTTCTACATTAGAAAAAGAAATTACTTTTAGATTTTTAAAAGCCAGAAAAAAAGATGGCTTTTTAAATGTAATATCTATCTTTTCTTTTATTGGCATAAGCCTTGGAGTTGCAGTACTTATTATTGTGATGTCAGTTATGAATGGATTTAGATCTGAATTAATTGATAAAATAGTTGGCTTTAATGCTCATGCAGTTGTTAAACCTTACGACAAACCTTTAGTTCCCATACCGGATGACAATTTTTCTAAAAGTGTTTCATCAAACGATGGAGAAGCGGTTATTTTTCATAAAAATGGTACAAAGGGTATTTTGCTAAAAGGTTATTTAGAAAATGATTATAAAGATCTAGAAATTTCAAATAATGATAGTTTTTTTGGCTCTAAAAACTTAAACCAAAATACAATTTCTATTGGTCGAGACTTAAGTAATATTTTAGGATTAGACATCGGAGAAGAGATTTCAATTACATCACCTGCAGGAGTTCAAACATTAGTTGGTTCCTTACCAAAGCAAAATTTATTTTTAATAATCTCAATATTTGAGAGTGGATTATCAGAGTATGATGAAAATATTGCTTATATTAATTTAAAAACTTTAGAAGATTTTTTTGACAAAAAAAAAAATGATAGATTTACTGAGTATTATTTTAAAGATCCAAAAAATATAGAATTTCATAAAGAAAAACTTATGAAATTATACCCCGATGCATTTGTATATACATGGGCCGATATGAATAGTTCATTATTTTCAGCACTTAAAGTTGAGAGAAATGTAATGTTTATTATTTTATCTTTAATTATTATTGTAGCTGCTTTTAATATAATTTCAGGTTTAACAATTTTAGTTAAAAATAAAACTCGAGATATTGCAATTTTAAAATCTATTGGAGTCTTAAATAAATCTATAGTTAAAATATTTTTTCTAATTGGGGTAGCAATAGGTACATCAGCAACAATTTTTGGAATATTATTAGGTGTAACATTTTCAATTTATATAGAAAACATTAGACAATTTTTAAGTTCAGCATTTAATATTAAGTTATTTCCAGAAGAAATATATTTTTTAAGTAAAATGCCTTCTGAAATAAATATTAATTCCATACTAATTATAACAATCTGTTCAATATTAATAACAATTTTAGTTTCTATCTTTCCAGCTTATAAAGCTGCAAAAATGGATCCTGTAAAATCGCTAAAGTATGAATAATTTTTTAGAATTAAAAAATATACGAAAAAGTTTTATCACAGAAAAAAAAATTAATGTATTAAGAGGTCTATCTAGAAAATTTAAGTTAGGTAAAATTTATGCAATAATGGGACCCTCTGGCTCTGGAAAATCAACTTTATTAAATTTAATTTCATTAATTGATAAGCCATCATCTGGTAAAATTAGATTTAATAAAGTTGAGATTAATTTTAATCAAAATGAGAAAAATGACTTATTTAGAGCTAAAAAAATAGGTATTGTTTACCAAGAAAACAATCTTCTTTCTGATTTTACAGCACTTGAAAATGTTTATCTTGCCTCTTTATCAGTTAATAACAACAAAAAATTAGCAAAATCTAAAGCTGTAAAATTACTAAAAAAAATTGGACTTTCAAACAGATTAAATCATTTTCCGTCACAATTGTCTGGTGGTGAAGCTCAAAGAGTGGCAATAGCAAGAGCAATCATTAACAATCCACAGATTATTTTAGCAGATGAACCAACTGGTAGTTTAGATTTAAATACTGCTAAAGAGATTTTTAGACTTTTAAATAAACAAAAAAGATCAGACAGAATAATTATATTTGCAACTCATAATAGATTTTTTGCTAAAAAAGCAGATTACCTATTGGAGATGAGAGATGGTAGTATAAAATCATCAAATGTCTGAGTCTGTTTCTCAAAATTTTAATCACTTAAAAGTTCATACACAATATTCAATATGTGAAGGTGCAGTTAAAATTGATGATCTGCATGATTATTCTAAAAATAGCAAATTGAAATCTTTAGGTTTATGCGATTCTGCAAATTTATGTGGATCTTTAGAATTTTCTGAAAAAATTTCTAAATCAGGTACTCAACCTATCATTGGAACACAAATATATTTTAAAAATGGGGATACAACAGGATTACTTCCTTTATTTGCTTTAAATGAAGTTGGCTATAAAAACATAATTAATCTTTCATCCTCATCTTATCTTGAAAATGACAAATTATCTGAACCACATGTAGAATTTAGAGAACTATTGAAAAATTCAGAAGGTGTTGCTATTTTTTCTGGAACTGTTTTTGGGCTATTTGGAAAATTATTTGAGAAAGGTAAGTTCACTGAAATTCATAATCTTTATGATCAAATTAAAAAATCATTTGGTGATAGATTTTATATAGAAATTCAACGTCATGATGATATAAATGAAATTGGATTTGAGAAGTTTAATTTAAAACAATCATCAGAATTAGAAATACCAATAATTGCTACCAACGAAGTATTTTATTTAACAAAAGATATGCATGAAGCACATGATGCTTTGATATGTATTGGACATAAAACTTATGTAAACGAGAGGAATAGACTAAAATTTACAGATCAACATTATTTAAAATCAAATTCTGAAATGTCAGAATTGTTTGCTGACTTACCAGAGGCTTTAGAAAATAATTATAATTTTCCTTATAGATGTAATTTTAGACCTACATTTTCAAACCCTATTCTACCAAATATTAGCAGTGATAAAGATGGTAATGCAGATGAAATTTTAAAAAAAGAATCTTTAGAGGGACTAAAGCTAAAATTCAATACAGTATTTGAAATAAAATATGAAGAATTAGAAAAACATTCTACTTTTTTAGAATACAAACAAAGACTTAATCATGAACTTTCAATAATTATTGAAATGAAATACTCTAGTTATTTCTTGATCGTCTCAGATTATATTAAATGGGCTAAAAATAATGATATTCCTGTAGGACCAGGTAGAGGATCTGGAGCTGGCTCACTAGTAGCATGGTGTTTGTCTATTACTGATGTTGACCCAATTAAATTTAATTTGATTTTTGAAAGGTTTTTAAATCCAGACAGAATTTCTATGCCTGATTTTGATATCGATTTTTGTGAAGAAAAAAGAGACCAAGTTTTTGAATATCTAACAACAAAATACAAAGACTGCGTTGCTCACATTATTACTTTTGGAAAATTAAAAGCTAGAATGGTAATAAGAGATGTAGGACGTGTTCTTGGTTTAGCTTATGGCTTTGTGGATACAATATCAAAAATGATACCATTTGATCCATCTAGGCCTCAAAATTTAACACAATGCATAGCTGGTGAGCCACGGTTACAAAAACTTATAAATGACGATCCAAGAGTAAAGAAACTCACTGATCTTTCTTTAAAATTGGAAGGTCTCAACAGGAATGTTGCCACTCATGCAGCTGGAGTTGTAATTGCAGATAAAAAACTAACCGAGATTGTTCCACTGTACAAAGATTCATCAGCAGACCTATTATTACCATCAACTCAATTTGATATGTACTCAGCTGAAAATGCTGGTTTAGTAAAATTTGATTTCTTGGGTTTAAAAACACTTACAGTAATTAACAACACACAAAAACTTGTAAGAAAAAAATATAAAACTTTTAACATAGAAAAAATTAATTACGAGGATCAAAAAGTATTTGATCTAATGTCTACAGGTAAAACTGTTGGCTTATTCCAAATTGAAAGTGCTGGTATGAGAGAAGCTTTAATTCAAATGAAGCCAAATCACATTGAGGATATAATTGCTTTAGTTGCTCTATATAGACCTGGACCAATGAGCAACATTCCAACTTATAATGACTGTAAACATGGAAAACTAAAACCAGATTATTTACACCCGCTTCTAGAAGATATTTTAAAACCAACATATGGAGTAATTATTTATCAAGAGCAGGTAATGCAAATTGCACAAAAATTATCTGGGTTTACAGCAGGACAAGCCGATCTTTTGAGAAGAGCAATGGGTAAAAAAAAAAGAGCAGAACTTGAAAAACAGAAAATGGGATTTATTGCTGGAGCTGTTAAAAATGGGATAGCAAAGGATGTTGCTGCAGGAATTTTTTTAAAAATAGAACCATTTGCAGAATATGGTTTTAACAAAAGTCATGCTGCAGCATATGCAATTATTTCATATCAAACAGCATTCTTGAAAACATATTATCCTAAAGAATTTATTGCCGCTTCAATGACAATGGATATATCCAATCAAAATAAATTAAGTGAGTTTTATGAAGAGTTAAAAAGATTAAACGTTGAAGTTATTCGTCCTGATATTAATGAATGTTTTGCTGATTTTAGAACAATTGATGATAAATTTTATTATGCCTTAGGGGGCATTAAAGCTGTAGGTTTTGAGGCAATATCAAATATAGTTGAAGAAAGAATTTTAAATGGAAAATTTAAATCTATTCATGATTTTACAAGTAGAGTAAATCCAAAAGATATAAACAAACTGCAATTAGAAGGCCTAGTTAAAGCAGGCGCATTTGACAAATTAAACGTAAATAGACAAGCATTATATGACTCTATTCCTTCTATTATAGCTAAAAATAAAAATATATTTGAAAATAAATCTGCAAATCAAATTGATTTATTCTCTGAAGACGAAACTTCAAAAGATGAAATATTAATTAAAACCGAAGATTGGAAATTTGAAGAGAGATTGTCAAAAGAATTTGAATCAGTAGGTTTTTTTATTTCAGATCACCCTTTAAACCAATTTACCGAAATTTTTGATGATTACAAAATAAAAGATTATTCGAGTTTTATTTCTAAAGAAGAGCTTAAGGAATCTAATATTGCTGCAACATTACTAAAGATCCAAGAAAGAAAAACTGCAAAAGGTAATTCCTATGCTGTTTTAAAATTGACAGATTTATCAAGTGTATTTGAACTTTTTATTTTTTCGGATGTTTTAGAATTAAATAGAGAAATTTTAAAAGAAGGAAGTTCTCTTATTTTAACATTATTTAAAAATGTTTCTAATGATGAAAATAGACTAACAAGAATTAATGTTCAAAAAATAGCTTCACTTAAAGATTTATTTAATAGCCCTATAAAGGAAGTTTCATTTGATATTTATTCAGATGAACAAATCGAAAAAATATCCAAATTTTTGCAAGATGTGGGCAAAACTGTCATAAATATTAATTTAGTTAAAGGAGACAATATTCTTAAATTTAGGCTGAAAAATCCGCGCAAATTAGACCGAAAATCTTTAAATCTCTTAAGAAATCAAGAAATTCAGGCAATAATTAACTAAATAATCACTTGTTATATATTGTAAATATTTGTAAATACTTCTCAAATTAAATTAACACGCACACAGTTGTTGGTTTTATACCTCCGGTCCTTAATTGGAAATTACTGTGGTGGCTTAACCGGGAATAAATATGAAAATACCTAACTTAACAATTCAACAATTATTAGAAGCTGGCGTCCATCTTGGTCACAAAACTTTAAGATGGAACCCAAAAATGAAAAAATATATTTTTGGAAAAAGAGACTCAATACATATTATAGATTTAACTCAAACTTTAGAATTAACAAAAATAGCTTTAGAAAAGATTTATAATACAGTATCAAATAATGGAAAAATTTTGTTCGTATCCACAAAAAAACAAGCTTCAGAGGCAATAGCTGAAGTTGCTAAAGAAACAGATCAATATTTTGTAAATTATAGATGGTTAGGAGGTATGTTAACTAATTGGGGAACAATATCAAATTCTATAAAAAAATTGAAAAAATTAGAAACAGATTTAGTAGCAGAGAATAGAGGCTTTACAAAAAAAGAGCTTCTTAAAATGAGTGTAAAAAAAGATAAACTTCAAAGATCATTAGGTGGTATCTCTGAAATGAAAAAGATTCCAGATTTACTTTTTGTTATTGATACAAATTATGAGTCATTAGCAATAGCAGAGTCTTCAAAATTAGGAATACCAATTATTGCTATTTTAGATAGTAACTCAAATCCTGACAATATAGATTACCCAATTCCAGGTAATGATGATGCTAGAAGAGCAATTGATCTTTATTGTAATTTAATAAAAGAGACCATTAATAGTGCCAAAAGTGTTACTGCAGCATCAGAATCTAAAGCAAATAAAACTAAAGACGCAAAGGTAGATGATAAAACAAAAACAATCCAAGAATTAGATAGAGAAAAATTAGATAAAAAATTTTCTAAAGAAGTTAAGGAGCAATTAAACTAATGAGCGATATAGAGAAAGTAAAAAAGCTTAGAGAAGTTACTGGAGCCGGTTTTAAAGATTGTAATCAAGCTATAAAAGATTCAGGTGGGGATTTAGATAAGGCAATTGAAATTTTGAGAGTTAAAGGAATATCAAAAGCTTCAAAAAAAATGTCTAGAGATGCCAAAGAAGGAGTTGTAGTAGTTAGCGGTGACAATACAAAAACTTCTGTAATTGAAGTAAATTGTGAAACAGATTTTGTTGCTAAAAATGATGATTTTATTTCTTTTGTTAAAGAATTAAGTGAATTAAATAATAAGAATAATTCAAACATTGAGGAATTAAAAACATCAAAAATGAAAAATGGCCAAACAGTTGATGATAACTTAGTTGCTTTGATTGCAAAAATTGGTGAAAAAATTACAATTGGTAAAGCTAAGACAATTCAAAATACCGATGGAATAAATAATCATTATCTTCATACAGTTGTGAAAGATAATGTAGCAAAATTAGCAGTCATGGTTTCATTAAACACTAAAGATAATTCAGAAATTGTTAAGACATTTAGTAAACAATTATCCATGCATATAGCTGCCTCAAATCCTTTGGCCCTAGAGACAAGCTCAATAGACCAAGCAATTATCGATAAAGAACAAGAGTTAGTTACTGAAGAATTAAAAAATTCAGGAAAACCAGATGAAATTGCAAAAAAAATTAGTTTAGGTAAAATGAACAAATTTAAAGAAGAAAATGCACTTCTAACTCAAGCATGGGTAATGGAGCCTAAAAAAAAAGTTCAAGATGTGTTAAAAGAACTTTCAATAGCTGATTTGAAAATAAAAGAATTTTATAGAATTAAGATTGGAGAATAAATGTTTGATGAGAAATCTTACAGCCTTAAAATGGATAAAACCATTGAGGTATTCTCAAAAGAATTATCATCATTAAGAACAGGAAGAGCTAACTCTTCAATGTTAGATTTGATTAAAGTTGACGTTTATGGACAACAGATGCCAATCAATCAAATTGGCAGTATAACAACGCCTGAACCTAGAACAATAAATATACAGGTTTGGGACCTAAATAATGTTACTTTAGTTGATGCAGCTATTAAAAAATCTGATCTAGGTTTAAATCCTCAAATTGATGGACAGCTTATTAGACTTCCAGTTCCTGAGCTTAATGAAGAGAGAAGAATAGAGCTAAAAAAATTAATTAAATCAATTGGAGAAAAATGTAAAGTTTCAATAAGGAACATTAGAAGAGAAGCTAACGAAGATCTAAAAAAATTACTTAAATTAAAAGAAATTAGTGAAGATGATGAAAAATCATTTGAAAAAAAAGTACAAACTATAACTGATAACCATATAAAATCAGTGGATGAAAAAGTTTCTTTGAAAGAAAAAGAAATAATGACAGTATGAACCCTCTGAAACACGTAGCCATTATCATGGATGGTAATGGGAGATGGGGAATAAAATATAAAAATTCAAGAAATGCTGGACATAAAGCTGGTCTTAAAACAGTAGAAAAAATTATTAAAGCAACAATTAAAAATGAAATTAAATATCTAACATTATATACTTTTTCTACTGAAAATTGGAAAAGGCCAAAAAATGAAATTAATTATTTATTTAATTTGCTAGAGAATTTTCTAATAGATAAAATTGAAGATTTAAACAAGCAAAAAATAAAATTAAAGATTATAGGTATAAAAAAATTTTCAAAGAAATTGAATAAATTATTAAAGTATTCAGAAAAAAAAACATCAAAAAATTCTAAGCTGCAAATTAATCTCGCAATAAATTATGGATCTAAAACTGAGTTAGTTGGAGCCTTTAAAAAAATTAAAGCGACCAAATGTAAAATTAATGAAAAAAATATAGATAGAAATTTACAGACAAAAAACATTCCTGATCCCGACTTATTGATTAGAACTGGCAATACAAAAAGATTGAGTAATTTTTTGTTATGGCAGCTTGCTTATGCAGAAATTTTTTTTGAAAAAAAATTATGGCCTGCATTTAATGAAAAGGATTATAATAGAATTATTTATCAATTCAGAAATATAAAAAGAAATTTTGGTAAAATATGATAAATAAAGAATTAATAAATAGAGTCTTTAGTTCATTAGCATTAATACCTATAGCTCTTTTTTTTATAATAAAAGGAGGTATTTTATTTATTTTTTTTATCTCAATCTGTTTTTTAATTGCATCATATGAATGGCATAAGTTGAGTAAAAAAAAATTATATTATTTTCCAGGGTTTTTATTTTTGATTTTATCTTTTTACTCGACTTATACGATAAGAATGGACGTAAATAGTGGTTTAGAATATTTTCTTATTATTTTATTAATTTGTATTTCTACTGATTTAGGAGGATATATTTTTGGTAAAATTCTTAAAGGTCCTAGGTTAACTAAAATTAGCCCCAAAAAAACATATTCAGGTGTTGTTGGAGGTTACTTATTATCAATTATTTTTTTGAATTTATTTTTTAATTCTACTTATTATTCAAATACAGTCGTAATGACTTCTTATTTTATCATCTTTATATTATTAACCTCTACTGTCAGTCAATTAGGTGATATCACTATTTCTTACTTTAAAAGATTGTCAAAAATAAAAGATACAGGAAAAATCATCCCAGGCCATGGTGGATTATTAGACAGAATAGATGGAATGATTTTTGCTTACCCTTTTTGTTATGTTATTTACTTATACTTTAATTAAATGAAAAAAAAAATTGCAATATTAGGTTCAACTGGTTCAATTGGAAAAACATTATTAAAAATTATTGAAAAAAATAAAAAAAATTTCGATGTGGTATTGCTTACGGCTAATACAGATCATAAAACTTTATTAAAACAGGCAAAAAAATTTGATGTTCAAAATCTTATAATTAGCGACTTTAAAAGTTATAAAGTTTTAGAAAATAAAATTAAAAAATCAAATGTAAAAATTTTTAATTCTTTCAATTCAATAAATAAAATTCTAAGTAAAAAAATTGATTATGTAATGAGTTCTATAGTAGGCATACAGGGTTTAGAACCTACCTATAGAATAATAAAATTTACCAAAAATATTGCGATAGCAAATAAGGAATCGATTATTTGTGGATGGGATTTAATCAATAACGAATTAAAAAAAAATAAAACTAATTTTATTCCAGTTGACTCAGAGCATTTTTCAATGTGGTACGGTCTATTTAAACTTAATTCTGAAAATATAGAAAAGATTTTTCTTACAGCATCTGGCGGACCATTTTACAAGTTTCCTCTTAGCAAATTTAAAAAAATTAGTGTTAAAAAAGCTATTAATCACCCAAATTGGAAAATGGGAAAAAAAATCTCTATAGATTCTGCTACAATGATTAATAAAGTTTATGAGGTTATCGAAGCCAAAAATATTTTCAATATTTCTTACAAAAAAATAAATATTATTATTCACCCAAAATCATATGTGCATGCAATATTAAAATTTAGCGATGGACTTATAAAGATCATTGCACATGACACCACGATGAAAGTTCCAATTTTTAATACACTTTTTTTTAAAACTAATTTGAAATTAAAAACAAATAAATTAGATTTTAAATTACTAAATGACTTAAATTTCCAAAAAATCCATTCAAATAGATACCCGATGATTAATATACTTAAATTGTTACCTGAAAATCATTCATTGTATGAAACTGTAGTTGTCTCTGCAAACGATACTCTAGTAAATCTTTTTTTGGAGAAAAAAATTGGCTTTTTAGACATATACAAAGAATTAATTAAGTTTATTAAATTAAATGAGTATTTAAAATACAAACATATAAAACCTAAAAAAATAAATGATATTATTAATTTGAATAAATATGTTACTACAAATATAAAAAAAAAGTATATTGTTTAGAAAAATAATATCATGACAAAAACTCTATTTAAAACATTTATTATTTTACTCTTAAGTATTCTATGTATTAAGGCTGAAGAGATTAAAAAAATAGAGGTAATAGGTAACGATAGAATATCCAAAGACACAATAATAATGTTCGCAGATATAAATGATCAAGATCTGACTAAAGATGACTTAAATAAAATTTTAAAAAATTTGTATGACTCAAATTTTTTTGAAAATGTAGAAGTATCAATTTTAAATTCTTCTTTAACAATTAAAGTTAAAGAACATCCAATAATCGATCAAATTTTCATTGAAGGAATTAAAAATAGTAAATTAAATGATTTAATACTGGATAATATATATTTCAAACCAAGGTACTCTTTTAATAATTTTTTTTTAGAAGAAGATAAAATTAAAATTTCAAATACTTTGAAAAATCTTGGATATTATTTCTCCAATGTTGATATTTTTACAGAGACTATTGATGATCAAAATAAAATAAATTTAATTTATAAAATAAATCTTGGTGAAAAAGCTAAAATTAAAAAAATTTATTTCACAGGTAATAAAGTTTATAAAGATAGTAAATTAAAGTCATTAATTATAAGTGAAGAATATAAACCTTGGAAGTTTATTTCAGGAAAAAAATATTTAAATGAAAATACAATTCAATTTGACTTAAAGTTATTAAAAAACTTTTATTTAAATGAAGGCTATTATGATGTCAAAATTAATTCTTCTTTTGCAAAATTAGTAGACGATAAAAAATTTGAATTAATTTATAACATTAATGCTAATAATAAATTTTTTTTTAATAATATTGAACTGAAATTACCTGATGATTTCTCTTCTGATAATTTTTCTGAAATCTATGAATTGTTTAACAATTTAAAAGGTAAACCTTACTCAATCAATAGAATTGAAAATATACTTTCTTCTTTAGATAAAATTAGTACCAATGAACAATTTGAGTCTGTTAAGTCTATTGTTGAGGAAAATATAGTTGAGGATAAAATTGATCTTAAATTTATAATTCAAGAAACAAAAAAAGTTTTTGTTCAAAAAATTAACATATTTGGAAACAATATAACTAGAGAAAGTGTTTTAAGAAATCAACTTGAAGTAGATGAAGGTGATCCTTATAACGAAATTTTATTAACTAAATCTATCAATAATCTTAAAAGTTTAAATTTTTTCAAATCAGTAAATTACAATATTCGTGATAGTGAAATATCAGAAGAGAAAATAATTGACATTTCAGTAGAAGAAAAAGCTACTGGTGAAATTATGGCAGGTGCTGGTTTTGGTACTGGTGGTAGCAGTATTACAGCAGGAGTAAAAGAAAATAATTATTTGGGAAAAGGAATTGCTCTTAACACCAACTTAACAATAACGGATGATACAATACGTGGAATGTTTTCTTTAACAAATCCGAACTATAAAAATACTGATAAATCGGTTTACACATCTATAGAGTCATCTGAAATTGATAAATTATCTGATTCTGGATATAAAACCAATAAAACAGGCGCATCATTTGGAACTAAGTTTGAATTATATGATGATTTTGATTTAGGTTTAGGCATGAATTCATTCTATGAAAAAATTGATACTCATAGTAGTGCCTCTGCTTTACAAAAAAAGCAAAAAGGAAATTATTTTGATAATTTTTTAAATTTAGAATTAGATTATGACAAAAGAGATCAAAAATTCCAAACTTCAGAAGGATTTAGAAGTTTTTATGGTACAAACATACCTTTAATAAGTGACTCAAATACATTTACAAACCTTTTTACTTTCACAAGATATAATAAATTTCTTGACAAAAATGTATTTAAATCCTCTTTTTATTTTAAAAGCTCAAATAGTATAACTGGTGAAAATATAAAATTATCTGAAAGGATTACTATACCGTCTAAAAGGTTAAGAGGTTTTGAATTTGGAAAAGTAGGGCCTAAAGATGGCAATGATTATATTGGTGGCAATTTTGTTTCTGCAGCAAATTTTTCATCTTCTCTTCCGCAAATATTTGAAAATTCACAGACAACTGATTTTTCATTATTTTTAGATATAGCAAATATATGGGGTGTTGATTACGATTCAACTATTGATAGTAAGTCTCAAGATATAAGAAGCTCAATAGGAATTAGTTTAGATTGGTTTAGTGCCGTTGGTCCTTTGAGCTTTTCTCTATCTCAACCAATTACCAAGTCTTCGACCGACAAAACTCAATCATTCAGATTTAATCTTGGTACCACGTTTTGATGTTTTATTTTAAAAAATTAATTTTTTACTTTTTTTTATTTCTGTATGTTTCAAGTGCTCAATCAGCAGAAAAAATTGTTTATTTAGATATCGATCAAGTTCTTAACACAACTATATCTGGAAAGAAAATTATCGATAATCTTGAAAACATAAGAAAAGAAAACTTGAAAAACATAAAAAATAAACAATTTGCTTTAAATACAAAAAAAGAAAAAATAGAAAAGCAAAAAAATGTACTTTCAGAGGAAGAATTTAAAAACCAGATAATATTGCTTGAAAATGAAATTAGAGGATTTAACGAATATAGTAAAAAAATCTCTATTGAATTTGATAAAAAAAAGCAAAATGAATTAGATGAATTTATGAAATTTATTTCACCAATTATCGAAAATTATATTAGAGAAAAATCTATAACTATAGTTTTGAATAAAAAAAATATATTTATTGCTAGTAAGGAATATGACATAACAAGCGATATAATTAATATTGTAGATAAAAATGAACGATAAAAAATTAAAACTAAGTAAAAATGATATAATAAATTTATTGCCACATAGAGATCCAATGTTATTGATTGATGAACTTTATGATATAAAAAACCTTCAGTCAGCAACTGCCGTTGTAAATGTAAAAAAATCAAGTTTTTTTGTGCAGGGACATTTTCCAGATCAGCCAGTTATGCCTGGTGTTCTAATAGTAGAGTCATTTGGTCAAGCTGCTGCTGCATTAACCGCCCATGGTCTTGATAAATCTACATATCAAGATAAATTAGTTTTTTTAATGGGCGTTGAAAAAGCGCGATTTAGAAATCCAGTAATACCTGATTGTAAATTGATACTTAAAATCGAGGCTATCAGATCACACGGTCGTGTATGGAAATATAAAGGCGAAGCCTTTGTCGATAATAAAAAAATGGCAGATGCTATTTGGTCTGCAACAATAGTAGACAAGAAATAAATAGCAATAAATATTGATAAGTTATTTCTCTTTGCTTTGATAAAAGCAATTATGTCTAATCCTTTTTATAAAAATCAAGGACCTTTTACTATTAATGAAATTTTAAAATCAATTGGTTTAAAAGATAATCATTTAATTAAGGATGAGACTGTTTCAGATATTAAAGATCTTAATAGTTCTAATAAAGATAATATTACTTTTTTTCACTCAAAAAAATATAAAGATATTGCTAAAAATACAAAAGCATCTTTTTGCATTACTAATGAAGTATTAAAAAATGAGCTTCCAAAAAAATGTGTTCCTATAATTGTTAATAATATTTTGGTTTCTGTGTCTAAAGTGACTTCTAAATTTTATCCAGACTCCATTAATGATCATTTTGACAACACTACAGTTCAAATAAGTAAAACAAAGTTTAAAGATAAAGTAAAATATGGTGAAAACGTCCTCTTAGGTGAAAATGTGTCAATTGGTGATGGTTGTTTAATTGGCCACAATACTATTATTGAAAAAAATGTCTCAATAGGAGATAATTGCTCTATAGGATCAAATACAATTATAAGAAACACCATTATAAAGCAAAATGTAAATATTTTAGATAATTGTGTTATTGGTAAGCATGGATTTGGTTTTTTTCCGTTAGATGGTAAAAATTTGAGATATCCTCATATCGGTATTGTTTTGATTGAGGAAAATTGTGAAATTGGATGTGGCTCAACTATTGATAGAGGATCTTTATCAAATACAATAATAGGTAAAAATACTTATTTAGATAATCAAATTCATATTGCACATAATGTTAAAATAGGTGCAAATTCAATAATAGCTGGTCAAGTAGGTATCGCAGGTAGTTCTATAATTGGAAATAATGTTAAAATTGGGGGTCAAGCAGGAATTTCAGGTCATTTAAAAATTGGAGATAATGTTGAAATTGGAGGTGGTTCAGGAGTGATAAAAGATATTCCAGACAACACAAAGGTAATGGGTTATCCAGCAAAAAATATAAGAGAATTTTTAAGAGAAAATAAATGATTCACAAAACAGCAATTGTTGATTCAAAAGCTAAAATATCTGAAGACGTTACAGTAGGCCCTTTCTCTGTTATTGGTTCTGATGTTGAAATTGGCAAAGGTACTAAAATACAATCACATGTAAGTATTATTGGAAATACAAAAATAGGAAAAAATAATAATATTTATCCATTTGCATCATTAGGAAATGACCCGCAAGATTTAAAATATAAAGGTGAGAAAACAAAACTGGAAATTGGTGATAATAATAAAATAAGAGAATATGTGACAATTAACCCTGGAACAAATGGTGGTGGTGGATTAACAAAAATTGGAAACAATTGTTTATTTATGGTTTCAGCTCATATTGCTCATGATTGTTTTGTTGGAAACAACGTAATTCTAGCAAACAATGTACCATTGGGTGGTCATGCGCACATAGATGACAATGCTATAATTGGTGGTAATTCAGCTGTTCAGCAATTTACCAGAGTAGGCAAATCAGCAATGATAGGAGGAATGTGCGGTGTTGTAAGAGATATAATCCCATATGGAATAGCACATGGAAATAGAAGCGTTTTACAAGGATTAAATTTGATAGGTTTAAGAAGAAAAAACCTTCCAAATAAGGAAATAATAACATTAAGTGATGCTTATAAAGAAATTTTTAAAAACGAAAATCTTACAGAAAATTTAAAAAATTTATCAAATGAATTTAAAAACAATCAATTAGTAGCAGAAGTAATTGGATTTATAGAAAAGGATAAGAGAAGACCGATTTGCACACCATTTTCAAAATAAAATGATAGGTTTATTTTTAGGTGACACTGATTTTTCAGAAATAGTATTAAAAAAGGTAAAAAAACAAAATAAAAAATATTTTATTATAGATTTTTCAAAAAAAAATAAATTCAAAAGGGACAAGCATTCTTTTAGAATAAGTATTGGAAAATTTGGAACAATAATTAATTTAATTAAACAAAAAAAATGTAAAAAAGTTTTGTTTGCAGGTAAAATTGCAAAACCAAAATTTTCCTCTTTAAGGTTAGATTTTAAAGGTATTTATTATATGCCAAGTGTGATCAGAGCCGCTAAATTAGGTGATGCAGCTATAATAAAATCAATAATAAAAATTTTAAATAATGAAGGAATAAAAGTCATTAGCTCTATATTTTATAATCCAGAGCTATCTTTAAACAAAGGTTGTTACACTCAAACAAAGCCGAATAAACAAGATTTAATATCAATTAAAAAAGGGAAATTTTTTTTTAATAAAACAAAAAGTCTAGACCATATTCAAGCGTTAGTGGTTAAAGGAGATAAAATTTTAGCTAAAGAAGGAAAAGAGGGTACAAAAAAAATGTTATCACAATTAAAAAAAAAATCAGATGGTATTTTAATTAAATTACCTAAAAAAAAACAAGATCTGAGAATGGACTTACCAACAATCGGTTTACAAACTTTTAAGGATGCTAAAAAATTTGGATTACGTGGTGTAGTTTTACAATCAAAAAAAAATATTTTTTTAGATAAAAAAGAATGCATTAAATTTGCTAATAAAAACAAGATATTTATTAAAATTATATGAAAAAAATATTCATACTCACAGGAGAACCTTCTGGAGACAAATTAGCTTCAACGGTTATTTCTAAGTTAAAATCTCAAAATCCTAATATTGAATATTCATCTGTTGGTGGAAATCATTTAAAAAAATTAGGAATTGAAAGTATTTTTAATTTAAATGAAATAACTTATCTAGGTTTTACGAGTATTTTATTAAATATATTTAAAATTAGAAATAAAATTAACTACACTGTTAATGAAATAATAAAATTTAACCCTGATATATTATTTTCTGTTGATAGCCCTGATTTTACTATGCGTGTTGCCGAAAGAGTTAAAAAAATTAACAATAAAATTAAAATAATTCATTATGTGGCTCCACAAGTTTGGATATGGCGAAAAAATAGAGTAAAAAAAATTAAAAAATATATCGATCATATTCTTCTATTATTTGACTTTGAAAAAAAATATTTTGATGAAGAAAATATTAAAAATACTTTTGTAGGACACCCATTAATTGAGATTAATCAAGATAATAAAAAAATTGTTGAAAATATAATTCCTAAAGATAAAAAAATTATATCAATCTTCCCTGGAAGTAGAAAATCTGAAACAGACGTATTATTAAATATTTTAATTGATTTTATAAAACTAATGAACAAAAGATATAATAATTTTTATTTTTACTTTCATGCAACTGATGAAAATAAAAATTTAATTTTGTCAGAAGTTAAAAAATTTAATATTGAAAATGTTGATGTAGTTTCAGATGAGGGCATTAAATCCAAAATTTTATCTAATTCAGTTTTTGCTGTATCTAAATCCGGTACAGTTTCACTGCAAATTTCAAGCTTAAATATACCTTCTATAATAATTTATAAACTCAGTTTTATAAATTTTATGATATTCAAAATGTTAGTTAATGTTAAATTTGCAAATATAATTAATATTATCAATAATCGTGAAGTCATTCCTGAATTGTTACAAGGCGAATGTAATGCTGATGAAATTTATAAATCTGTAATTTATCTTTTAAAAAACCCTGACCTTATCAAAAAACAATTATCTGATTGTTCAAAAACATTAGAAGGAATTAGATCTAAAACTTCTTCATCTGAAGAGGCTTGTTTTGTTTTAAGAAATTATCTTAGCTAGTCTTTTTAAAACTTCTTCTTTACCAAGAGAAATAACTATATCATATAATCCAGGACCAAATTTTGATCCTGTTAAACCAATCCGTATAGGCTGACCGACACCTTTAAAATTTGTATCATTTGTTTTAATCAAATTATTTACTACAGGTTCTAAATTCTCCTTATTTATATTTGATATAGATGATAATTCATTAATAAATTCTGAAATAATTTTTTTTGCATTATCATCAATCAATTTAAAATCATCCTCATTGAAGTTAACTTCATCATTGATGATAAACTTTGCATTATTATATATGTCTTCTAAGGTTTTGGCCTTATTTTTTAAAAAAGATAATGAGGATTTTATTTTTGTTTCTTTATCATTTTTAATTTCTTCTTTATTAATTTTGCAATATTCAAATAGATTTTTATAAAGATCGTTTTCGTCGATTGTTTTTATGTAGTGCTCATTCATTGATAATATTCTGCTCATATCTAGTTTTGATGGTGATTTGCCAATACCTTCTAAATTAAAGTATTCTATACTCTCATCCAGAGTAAATATTTCTTTGTCTTGATATGACCATCCAAGTCTAAGTAGATAGTTTCTTAATGCATCAGGCATTATACCTATTTTCGAGTAATCATCCAAAGTCGAGGCATTATCTCTTTTTGACAGTTTTTTACCTTCAATAGTATGAATTAATGGAATGTGCGCAAATTCTGGAACATTCCAACCCATTGCTTGATATATTTGTATTTGTTTAAAAGTATTTATTTTATGATCATCTCCTCTGATTATGTGAGTCATTCCCATTTGATGATCGTCAACGGTTGCAGATAAGTTGTAAGTTGGTGTTCCATCATTTCTTAAAATTATAAAGTCTTCTATTGTATTATTTTCAATTTCAACATCTCCTTGAACTAGATCTTTAAGTTTAGAATTTCCCTCTATTTTACTTTTAAATCTAATTACAGGTTTAATATCTTTAGGAGCATCTTTTTCATCTGCATCTCTCCATTTTCTATTATAAATATATGGTATCTTTTTTTGCCTAGCTCTTTTTTTTTGTTCCTCTATCTCTTCAGCAGAGCAGTAGCATTTATATGCGTTACCTTTTTTTAATAATTCATTAGCAATTTTAATGTGATCTTCTATTTTTTGTGACTGAATATATTCTTCACCATCATGCTCAATCCCTATCCACTTTAATGATTTAATAATTTGTATTTTGTGTTCCTCTTTTGATCTTTCTTTATCGGTATCTTCAATTCTTAGATGAAAAGTTCCTTTTTGATTTTTAGAGAACAACCAATTAAATAAGGCAGTTCTAACCCCTCCAATATGAAGAGCTCCAGTAGGGGATGGAGCAAAACGTGTTGCTACTTTAGGCATCAATGTTGTTTAGACTATTTTTTTAGAAGTTTCTATATAAAGATACTAAAACTCCTTGAACTTTTACTCTATCAGGTCCAAAAATCTTAGTTTCATAGTTTTTATTAGCACTTTCAAGCGCCACAACTTTACCTTTTTTTCT
>CACECL010000009.1 GCA_902557995.1 uncultured Pelagibacteraceae bacterium
ATTGTGTAAAAAAATCTTTAAAAAATATTACAAGCTGGAAAACTGATAGCGAATATCAGCAAAAAAAAATTTCATCATTACTTAAAGATGTTGAAAAATTTTTAAATTTTATAAACAAAGATTTTAATTTTGAGAGCGAATATCCTTTTAACAAAATATATCAATGGTTGGAGGATAATACTTGCGAGGAATGTATTGAATACATAGTTTCAATAATGATGGAACCTTATAACAATATTGTAAATCCTTTGGTGAAAGAAATGAGCTCAGATGAAGAAAAATATTTTAATATCCCAACTCAAAGAAAAGTTGAAGAATTGCGTAATATCGTCGAAGCAAAGTATCCAAACATTTTAGATATTAATTTTGACGAAAAAGAAAATAATAAAAATTTTTGGTTTATTTCAAAAAATAAAGAAGAACCTAGATTGGCGGATCGTTTTAAAGAGCATGGATCAGAATTAGAACAGCCTTTAGCAATAGCAAGAGACATAAAAAAACTTTATGACAAATTATTAGTCTCAAAAAATAGTTTAACTATTGCTGAGTTTTTAACATCAAATTCTGAGTTAAGACATGTTGTAAGGAGAGCGTTCATTGTAGAAAAATTTCCTTATTCAGAAATACAAGATAATACAATTGGTAAAGATTTGATGCCAATTGATATGCTTAGACTAAAATTATCTTTTTTTGGGGCATTAAAATTTGATCCACGATCCGACAAATGGTTAAGAATTTGTATGTTCCAAGGAGCTCCACTTCCAAATGAACTAAAAAGTTATGACGAGCAATGGGTATATAAAACCAATATTTATTAATGAAATCACTGAGTGAAATTGAAACTACTGTTAAAAGAGCTTCAAAAGCAGCAGGCTATTCTTGGGGAGTTTCTGAGGAGA
This sequence comes from uncultured Pelagibacteraceae bacterium, assembly GCA_902557995.1. Lineage (GTDB taxonomy): Bacteria > Pseudomonadota > Alphaproteobacteria > Pelagibacterales > Pelagibacteraceae > Pelagibacter. Next base: position 900 of record CACECL010000009.1, read on the forward strand.
CAGGAAAAAGTATAAGGTTGTTAGAGCTATTTAGTTTACCAGGTATTAAGCATCTTAATGAATATTTTAATGAAAAAAATAAAAGTAAATTTGAAAATTTAAATTTAATTAGTGAAAATAACTCTTCATCAAACAATTCTTATTGTCCAATTACTTTAGGTATTAGTTTTTTAGATCAAATAAATGTTTTAGAAAATTTAAAAAAAATTGAATTTAAAAATGTTGCTTATCCAATTATTTTTATTTCCTTTATAAGTCGTTCATCAGAAATTATTGGAAAAAAAATTTATGTAAAAATAGATGATAAAAAAATTTTACTAAATTTAAATGTAAATATTAGTTCAAATTTTATTGACCAAGAATTTCCGAAAATAGCGAAGAAAATTGAGGTAAATCTCCTTGAAAATGAAGATAACTTTACAGATGATGAATGGAATAATTTATACAAGTTATCTGAAGAAACTTTTGTCGAAGAAAGTGACAGTTTAAAAGAAGGTGCAGCAGGTGCTGGTTTGACTGATAATGACTGATAAAATTGATGAAAAATATCTTAATACAGATACTGAAGAATTAAACAATATTTGCGATGAATGTAAAGAGGAAGACGAAAGTGTTACTCAAAATTTAATTCTTACTGGGTTTAAATTATGTAAATCTTGTAGAGTATCTAAGACTATTTTTCCACTTTAACTGATTTGACTAACTGGAAGCATATTCATTCTACTCATTACAAATGAGATAGATAAAAATGCAATAATTAAAAAAGATAAAAGAACAATCCCAAAGGATTTAAAATTAGATTTTAAACTTAATATTTGTTTAGTTGAAATTATTAAACCTGCAAAAATCCAAAACTGGGTAAGAAATATTATTGGTATCATTAAATCTGGTGTGACTGCAAAAAATCTTAATAAACCAGGAGCATGTGCAAATCCAACAGCTGTTAAAACTTTTTTGAAAGAAACTTTGGTTTGCTTATCAGGAAATAATTTAACTCCAATTACAAAAATAAAAATTGCCCATATTAGCCAAGTAATAATTGCAGTTAGTCCAGACATTGCGATAGCTGTTTTAATAATCGTATTCGCCGCTACTGCTCCAGCGATACCATCTAGAATCATTATAATCCCAGCAAAGTATATTGATGCTTCTCCAAAATTTTTATTATCTGAATAAAGAGTTTTGTCTAATTTTATTGACTTAAAAATTATATTTAAAAATTCAGCAAACATTAATTTTTTTTATTTTTATTTTTTTGAGCCTTATAAGAAACAATTAATGGGAATATTATTAAAGCAATAGCAATTATAATGCAAACTGCTATTAGAAAACTTTTGGTCATTAAAATTGAAAAGGGGAGCTGAAATTAGCTCCCCCTTAGTAAATTTTAGCCTTTTACAACTTCTCTTGTATTTGCATTGAAAGACTCTTTGAATGGAATATCCACAACTACAGCATCCACAGGTGTTCCTGGAGTGTCCGAATATTTTTCAGGAAGATGAACTTTAAACTTAGTTCCAACTTTACCTTTTGGAAATCCATTAGGGTTTAAAGTTCCGTCAAACGGAACATATCCCATTGCTATATTAGTTTTCTTCTCCGGGTGCCACCATGGTGAAGTAATAAATCCAACTGGATCTCCACCGCTTTCTGGTGATACCAACCAAAAGTCAGGCGCATAATCGTCAATAGGCTTACCACCCAACTCCATTCCAACTAATTGAAGTTTATAAGGTTTTTTTCCAGCTTTTATTTCTGCTCCCATTTTCTCCAAAGCAGCCTTACCAACATAATCAGCTTTTTTATTCCATTCACCTTTACCAGATAATGAAACTTGGTAACCTAAATTACATTGAAAAGGATTATGTTGTTGATCCATGTCTTGTCCCCAAGAAAGAATACCTGCTTGTATTCTTCTATGGTGTGCAGGTGCAATCACCATTAAGTTATGTTTTTTTCCTGCATCTAATACTGCATTCCACATATCTTCAGCATATAAAGTTGCATTTCTTAAATATATCTCATAACCAGCTTCTCCTGAAAAACCAGATTGAGAAATTACACAACTTCTTCCACCAATTGTTGCTTCTGCTAATCCATAAAAAGGCATATTGTCAAAATCAACTTGGTCTCCACAAAGATCTTTCATTAAAGCTTTTGATTTAGGACCTTGAATTTGCACTGGACATGCATCAATTTCTTCAATTGTACAGTTAAATCTTCCATCCGCATTTACACCTTGTAAATACATTCCAATATCAGAGTCTGATAATGAAAACCAAAACTCATCTTCTGAAATTCTTAAAAGAATTGGATCATTTAAAACTCCGCCATAAGCGTTACACAATATTACATATCTTGCTCTCATTGGAGAAATTTTTGTTGCATCTCTAGTGATTACATAGTCCGTAAATTTTTCTGCATCTGGACCCTTTACTCTTATTTGTCTTTCAACAGCAACGTTCCACATTGTTACGTGGTTTACGATCGCATCGTATTCAACCATAGCTCCACCATCTTCAGGTTTTACATAACCTCTTGGGTGATAAATACGATTGTATACAGTTGCTCTCCAACAACCTGCCTGCATTGATAAATGCCAATAAGGTGACTTTCTTACCCTCGTTGAAATTAATAATTCAACTTTAGTTGGCCCACTTTGTCTTAAATTGTATGGTACTTCTCTATCAGACTGATCAACAGAAGTAACATGTTGTACTTTAGTATAGTCAAATTCTTTAGACATAACTATTCTCCTTCAACCACTTGTTAGTTTCCTTCAAGCCGCCGAATGTATAAATGTGGAAGTTATCAGTGTGCGATTTTACTTTCCCAATTAAATCATTAGGGTCTTTAGGTTTCAATAAATCTAATGCCTTACTAAAATTAGATTTAAGAAAGTTTAAGGAATTTTTTGCCCCAACAATATTAGCAAATTTAATTAAGCTAGATATTTTTAATGGCCCAGTAATTCCCACATGCACTGGTACGCTTTGCTTAGAAATAAAATCTATAATAGGCTGAGGATCAAGTAACCATTGCGTTACAATATAATCAGCGTAAGGCTTTTTATCTATCATAGCTTTTTCTAAATCTGAGTCGGATATATCAGGACTCCCCTCGGGATGTCCAGCAATTCCTATTTTCATTTTTTCAAAATAACCTGTCTCTAAAAGTTGAAATGAACTATCAAATTTACCTGCTGGCTCTCTTCCACCTCCAATAATTAAGGCTTGCTTTACCCCTCCATCTTTGCATCTAGAAACGTAATCCTTTAGTTCTTTTTCATCATACATTGATCTTGCAGGAAAATGAGGTACAGGGTTAAATCCTTTTTTTACAAGCTCCACTGCTTTATCAGCGGTCTCTCTGTAATCACCCCCAGGTAGCATTGTTATATAAATGTCAGACAATTCTGGCACTGTATCAACCTCGGTTTTAGGACCTATTTCCAATGAAAAATTCATTTTGTAATCTTTATTTATTTTGAAATATGAGTCTAGAAAATTCGATGCAGCAAAGCATCAACTATTTTATCTGACCTCTATGCTTTTGGATCCTTCTTCCATATTCTTGGGTGACCCTATCAAAGACAATTGCAAGAGCAACTATTGCCAATCCATTCATCATTCCAAGAGCTAAATATTGGTTAGAAACAGCTCTTAATATTGGCACTCCAAGACCTTTTACGCCTATCATAGAAGCAATAACTACCATAGCTAAAGCCATCATTATGGTTTGGTTTACCCCAGCAAATACAGTTGGTAAAGCTAGCGGAATTTGAACAGATTTTAATTTTTGTGCTGTTGTTGCTCCAAAAGCTTCACTAGCCTCTAAAGTTTCTTTGTCTACTTCTCTAATACCCAAGTTGGTTAATCTAATTATTGGAGGAATCGCATAGACACAAACAGCAATTAATCCTGGTACTTTTCCAATTCCTAACAACATTAAAATTGGGATCAAATAAACAAAACTAGGAATTGTTTGCATCATATCTAATACGGGAAGTATTGCTTTTTCAGCTCTACTTGATCTTGCCATCACAATTCCTATCGGAATTCCAACAACAATACAAATGATTGTACAAACAGTTATAATTGCAACCGTAGCCATGCAATCTTCCCACATTCCAAAATAACCAATTAATAAAAAAGCAATTGCACTTCCTACCACTAATTTCCAACTTCTTGAGCCCAACCAGGCTAATCCACAAATTATTCCAATAATTATTATCCATGGTGTAGATAATAATAATTTTTCTAATGATACTAAAAAAAACAATAATGGATCAAAAAATGCTTCTATACTGTCACCATATTCTTTTGAAAAATTTCTAAAAGCTAAGTCTATACCTTTTCTTAGCTCCATTTGGGATCTTCTTCCCAGTTCTGGAAATTCAGTAAAAAATTCCATAAATATTAATTTTACGAGCCTATATTAAATAGGCTCGTAATTTAAAGTTAATTATAAACTTTTTTTGATTTTTTTTGCAGCATCAGAAGATACCCACTTAGTCCAAATATCTTCATGTTTAATTAAAAACTCAACTGCAGCATCAGATCCTTTAGCTTGGTTGTCAGCCATATAAACCAACATTCCATTCATGACTGTGCCTGGAAAAGTTCTACTTTCAACATATTTTAGAACATCTTTTCCACCAGTTTTAGCAAAGTTAGCACTTACAATTGAGTTAACCTCAGATTTTGTCCAAGCTGTTGGTTTTGGATTTGCACAGTCTTGTTCTGCAAGAGTTATGCAATTGTCCCAATTATCTCTACCTGCAAAAGGAACACCAAAATCAACTGGCTGTAAATTATATTTACCAACCATAGATGTAGGATTCCAATAATATCCAAACCAAGGCTCACCAGAGTCTGAAGCTTTAGCAATTGAACCGTCTAAACCTGCTGCTGAACCTGGATCAATAAGTTTCCAACCTTTTTTTTCCATTTCAAAAGCTCTGTACAAATTAGCATTAGCTAATTGGCATCCCCATCCTGCTGGACATCCCATGAAAGCACCTTTTGATGGGTCCTCTTTATCAGGAAACAAATCTGGACGTTCTAAAATTTGAACAGCTGTCATTCCTTTAAGTTCAGGATGTTTTTCTAAAGCTGCTGGATTTAACCACCAACCTTCTCCAAGACCTGTAATTGGAGCTTTATTTGCAATAATTAGTCTTTTCTCGCTTACCGCTTTTTTTAAAGGAGTGTAAACTGCATTCGCCCATTGTTCAGGGTTCATGTCAGGCGTTCCTTTATCATTCATAGATGTAAATGTTGGCATAGTAGCACCAGGTACTAATTCTACGTCACATCCATATCCTTCTTCGAGAATGATTTTATCAACGTTTGCCATTAACTCGGCAGATGCCCAGTTTTGTTCGGCTATAACTAATTTTCCACAAGCATTTGCAAAAGAAGTCATACCAAATGCTAAAAGCGCGGAAAATAGAATTGTTTTTAATTTTTTCATTTTATCTCCGTTAGTTAATTTTCGATTAAACACTACAACATATCAATTAAAAGATTGCAAATATCTTTCAACCGCTGATTGAAGTCAAATTGTCTTTAAATATGATTTATTAAAGGATAAAGTTTTTTTTATGAAATTTTCTGCAAATTTTTTTTTCAAAGAGTTTGTTTATATTTTAAATTGCAAAACTGTATTTCAACAAATCATTATAAGAGAGTCGTAAAAATTTAGCTTTAATTAATTCCAACTTAAACAAGGAGGTTTAATAAAAGTTGAAATGAAAAAGTTATCTCAAATACTCGATTTAAAAAAATTAAAAGTAGTAAATAAAAATATTAATAAAGCTCATGGCTTACCAAATGAGTGCTATACTGATTTAGATTATTTATCTATTGAGAAAAAAAAAATTTTTGAAAATAAATGGGTAGTAATTGGTGTTGGCAGTTCTATACCAAATATTGGAGATGCTAAACCATTTGATCTGCTAGGAACTCCATTAATTATATTGAGAGATAAAAATAATAAAATAAAAGTTTTTCATAATGTTTGTAGTCATAGAGGATACAAAATTCTTAAAGAAAAATGTAAAATTAAGAATATAATAAGATGTCCTTATCACTCTTGGTCCTACGATATGAGTGGCAAGTTAATAGCTACACCTCATATTGGTGGAATGAATAAACATAATTGTAATAAATTTAATAAATCAAAAAGTGGACTTAAGGAAGTTAGATCTCAAGTTTGGTTAGATTTAATTTTTGTTAATTTAAATAATAATGAAATTGATTTTGAAAAATATATTAAACCATTAAATGATAGATGGAAAAAATTCTGGCCAATTAAAGATAGAGATTTAATTGTTTATTCAAAAGATTATGGTTATTTTAATTTAAATGCCAAATGTAATTGGAAATTTGCAATAGAAAATTATTGCGAAAGTTATCATCTACCCTGGGTTCATCCTGGATTAAACTCTTACTCAAAAATTGATGATCATTATCATATTCAAGGATTACCCAATCGTTTTGCTGGACAAGGCACAATGGTTTATAATCCAAGGTTTAAAAGTAACTTAAAATTTCCAACATTCCCAAACTGGCCAAAAGATCAAGAGCATATTGCTGAATATGTTGCTCTTTTCCCAAATGTAATGCTTGGAATTCATAAAGACCATTTTTACGCCTACTGGTTAGAACCAGTAAACAATGAATATACAAAAGAACATATGGAAATTTTTTATGTTGGTAACGAAGCGGCAAATTCGAAAAAATTTAAATCACTTAGAAAACAAAACTTTGAACTTTGGAAAGGAGTTCAAAGTGAAGATTTAAATATAATTGAGGGAATGCAAGATGGGAGAAAATCACCATCTTATAATGGGGGAAACTTTTCACCTGTGATGGATAATCCCACCCATCATTTCCACAAATGGGTTGCAAACAATATAATGAAATGAAAGGATAAATTATGAAAAAAGATCTTATTACTAGATTAAATGAAGGACCTATTATGTGTGCAGAAGGATATCTTTTTGCAATGGAAAGAAGAGGTTATCTTTCAGCAGGTCCATTTGTTCCAGAAGTAGTTTTAGAACATCCTGAGGTAGTAACTCAGTTACATAGAGAATTTATTAGAGCTGGATCAGATGTTGTTCAAGCATTTACTTATTATGGTCATAGAGAAAAATTGAGAATTATTGGCAAAGAAGCTATGTTAGAGCCACTCCAAAAAAATGCTCTTAAGATAGCGAAAGATGCTGCGAATGAATTTAAAGATTTAGATTTAATGGTATGTGGAGATGTAGCTAATACAAACGTATTTGATCCTGGTGATGCTAACACTCATAAACAATGTCAACAAATGTATGAAGAACAGATAGCTTGGGCGAAAGAAGCTGGTGTTGATTTTGTAATTGCAGAAACAATAAATTGGACTGAAGAAATGAAGATAGCATTAAAAGCAATTAAAGATGCTGGACTTATTGCAGTTTGTAATTTTGCAATTCCTAGGGGGGACAAAACTAGAGAAGGTCATACCGCTGAAGATGCCTGCAAAATGATGGAAGATTTAGGTGCAGATGTAGTTGGTTTAAATTGTTATCGAGGACCTGAAATGACAATGAAACTATTAAAAAAAGTTAGAGAAAAAGTTTCATGTCACGTTGCTGGACTTCCAGTACCATACAGAACAACTGAGGAAGAACCTGGTTTTCTAAATATAACTGATCATGGTTGCAATTGTATTCCAGGTGGAAATGCATTCCCAGTAGCTTTAGATAATTTGTTTTGTAACAGATTTGAAATGGCAGAGTTTGCAAAAGATTGTGTTCAGAACAAAATAAATTTTATTGGTATATGTTGTGGAGCAGAAGCACATCACGTAAGAGAAATGTCAGTTGCAATTGGAAAAAAACCAATTTCAATGAAATATATGCCTGACATGAGCAAACATTTTCATCACGGTACTGATAAATCTTTGAAAAAAGTAAACAAGGAAATTAAATACTAATGGAAAAGCATGCGAAGGTAGTAATCATAGGAGGTGGTGTAGTAGGGTGCTCTATACTTTATCATCTATCTAAATTTGGATTAAAAGATTGTATTTTACTTGAGAGAAATGAATTAACATCAGGTTCTTCGTGGCATGCTGCAGGTAATGTTCATGTAATTTCATCTGATCCTAATATTTCTCGGATGATGGCTTATACGATAGGCTTGTATAAAGAGATAGAAAAAGAATCTGGTCACTCAACTGGATTTAAACCTAGTGGAGGATTTTATTTAGCATCAAATGAAGTCTGGGCTGATTACTTAAAAAGAGAAAGATCAAAAGCAAGGTATATGGGGCTAGACCAAGAATTTATTTCTCTTGAAGAAGTAAAAAAGAAACACCCATTAATTGATCCATCTAGATATTTGTTAGCTTTGTGGGATCCTATTGATGGTGAGGTTGACCCGTCAGGTGTTACTTATGCTTTTGCAAAAGCAGCCAAAGTTCATGGTGGTAAGTATTATACTCACACAGTAGTCAAAGATACTAAACAAAAAAAAGATGGGTCATGGGAAGTGTTTACCGACAAAGGAAACATCAATGCTGAAATAGTAATTAATGCAGGAGGACTTTGGGCAAGAGAAGTTGGACAATTAGCTGGATTAAATCTTCCTGTTCAACCAATGGAGCATCATTATTTAATCACTGAACCTATTCCAGAAATTGAGGCAATGGGTGACCAAAGATTGCCAATTGGAACAGATTTTGAGGGAAATATTTACTTTAGACAAGAAGGAAAGGGTATGTTGCTTGGAACTTATGAGCCAAAATCAACTCCTTGGAAAGTTGAAGGTACACCAATGAATTTTGGTCACGAGTTACTTGAGCCAAAGTTAGATAATATTCAGGATAGATTGGCTATTGGTTTTGAAAGAATGCCAGCGCTAGAACGTGCAGGAATAAAAAATATAGTTAATGGACCTTTTACTTTTGGTCCAGATGGAAGTCCTCTGATTGGTCCAGTGCCAGGGATGAAAAATTATTGGGTTGCGGTTGGTGTTATGGCTGGATTTTGTCAAGGTGGTGGTGTTGGAAAATGTTTAGCAGAATGGATTATTGAAGGAGAACCTTCTATAGATGTTTGGGCAATGGATGTTGCTCGTTTTGGAGATTATGCTTCACCTCAGTATGGAACCATTAAATCTTCAGAAAATTATGAGCGAAGATTTATCATGACTTTTCCAAATGAAACTTTACCAAAAGGAAGAAAGCAAAAAACTACTGCACTTTATGATCGATTTATAAATAAAGGTGCTGTTATGGGAGATAGTTTTGGTTTGGAAAACGTTTTGTGGTTTGCAAATAATAAAGAAGATGCTCATGAAGAGCCTACTATTAAAAGATCAAGATCACATGACTATGTTTCAAAAGAAGTTATTAATGTGAGAGAAAATGTTGGTTTAATCGAAGTTGCTAACTTTTCAAAACATGAATTCAAAGGTCCTGATGCTAGAAAATTTTTAGATCATATAATGGCCGGAAGAATTCCAAAACCAGGGAGGATATCTTTATCCCCGATGTTGTCATATAGAGGAAAGTTATGTGGCGATTTAACTGTGGCTTGTTTAGATGAAAATGAATTCATTGTATTTGGTTCTGGAGCTGCTCAAGAAATGCATAGACGTTGGTTTGAGAGTCATTTAGATAAATTTAATTTAAGTTATTCCAATAGATCTGATGAATATCACGGTTTGTCTATTGCAGGACCTAACTCGAGGAAAGTTTTAGAAAAAATTGTAAGAGACGATGTTTCAAATGAAAAATTTAAATTTAGAGATTCTAGAAGAATGTTTGTTGGAGGAGTTCCAGCAATAATAAATAGAATTTCATTTACTGGTGAACTTGGATATGAAATTTATGTAGCACCTCACTATCAATTAAAACTTTACGAAGAATTAATGGAAGCTGGAAAAGAATTTAATATAAAACCTTTTGGTGGAAGAGCATTAATGTCAATGAGGTTAGAGAAAAATTGGGGAGCTTGGACTTTAGATTATAGACCAGATTTTACAGCAAAAGAGACAGGCTTAGATGCTTTTATTAATTGGGATAAAGAGTTTATAGGTAAAGAAAGTGCACAAAAGGAAAATTCTTCAAATAAACTAATACCATTAATTGTTGAAACAAATGATATTGATGTAACAAATAATGAAGCCGTGATGAATGGCGATCGAAATATTGGTTATGTAACTTCAGGTGGTTTTGCTCACTTTGTAAATAAAAGTGTAGCGTTTACTTTTATTGATCAAAATAACATTAATTCTGAAAATAAAATTCAAGTAGAGATAAATGGAGATTTATTTAATTGTTCAATAATTAAAGAACCACTTTATGATCCAAGTGGTCAAAAAATGAGAAGCTAATGGCTCAAAAAGACGTAGGAAACAAAATTCCAATTTATAAGCTTAAAACTACTGACGAAGTTATGAAGTACTACGATGAGTGGGGAGACAAAGATAAATACAATAAAGACATGGTTGATTGGAACTATACAGGGCCCAAAGAAACCGCTGAAACATTTAACAAATATGAAAAAAACAAAGATACTTTAATTTTTGATGCTGGATGTGGAACAGGTTTAGTGGGATTGGAGCTTAAAAAATATAGTTTCAAAAACTTTCATGGAGCCGATTTATCTCAAACTTTATTAGACACTGTACCAAAAGATCTTTATCAAAAATTAGTAAAGATTGATTTAAATAAACCAATAGAAGTTGAGGACAACTTTTATGGTGGAGTTATGTGTGTTGGAACATTTACTTTTGGGCATGTAAAACCATACGCATTAGATGAATTTATAAGAATAACAAAACCAGGTGGATTGATTTGTTTTACTATAAATGAAGGAATTCATGAGGAGTATGGTTTTGATAAAAAAATTGATATACTCAATGATAGCAAGAAGTGGGAAGAAGTTGAATTTTTTAAATCTGACTATATTGCAAGCAAAGATGTTAATGCATGGTTAGGGTTGTATAAAGTATTATGAGATTTAGTAGAAAAATTGCTCCTGAAATAAAACCAAGACAAAATTTTATTACAAAAAAAAGATTAAGAGAAGATGAGATAAATTTTGATAAGTTAAGATCATATCGTTTAGATAGGGTCAGAAAAGAATTAGTAAAAAACAATTTAGAAGCTTGTATTCTCTTTGATCCAGTGAATGTTCGTTATGCTTTAGACACAATCAACATGAGTGTCTACAATATGCATAATTTAACAAGATATTGTTTTGTTCCAGTCAATGGACCTACAATTCTTTATGAGTATTTTAATTGTGAAATATTATCAAAACATTTAAATCTAATTGACGAAATAAGACCTGCAATCACATGGGATTATTTTAGTAATGGAGATCAAGCAGACAATCAATTATTAAAATGGATAAATGAAGTTAAAGATTTATCAAAAAATTATTTTAAAACAAAAAAAATTGCAATTGATGTTTTAAATGGTCCCGCGGTTACAGCTTTAAATAAAGAAGGTATTGAAGTTGTAGATGCAAAATTAATTTTAGAACAAGCAAGAGTAATAAAATCACCTGATGAATTGACTTGTATGAAAGCAGCAATAGAAGTTGCAGAAAAAGGTGTATCAAAAATGAGATCAGATCTCAAACCAGGAATGACAGAAGATGAATTGTGGTCAATTCTACATAAAACAAATATTGAAAATGGCGGTGAATGGATTGAATGTAGAATTTTATCTTCTGGTGAAAGAACAAATCCATGGATGCAAGAGAGTAGTAATAAAGTTATTCAACAGGGAGAAATTGTTGCTTTTGATACAGATATGGTTGGTCCCTATGGATACTGTGCTGACATATCAAGGGCCTTTGTAGTTGGACATAAATTTAATGATGAGCAAAAAAAAATATATTCAATGGCCAGAAATCAAATTGATCATAATTTTAGATTAATAAAACCAGGAATGAGTTTTAAAGAATTTATAAAAAAATCTTGGGTTTTGCCTGATGAATATTATGGAAATAGATATTCATGTATGGTTCATGGAATTGGTTTATGTGATGAGTGGCCTCAAATAAGATATCCAACTGATGGTGGAGAAGAAGGTGGAACTTTTGAGAAGAATATGACAATCACACTTGAGAGTTATATTGGTAAAGTTGGTGGTAAAGAAGGTGTAAAACTTGAACAACAGTATCTTGTAGGTGAAAATGGACTTGAATTAATGTCCCATCATCCGTTAGAAGATATTTAATGAAAATTATTTTAGTAATGGGTTTGCCTGGAGCTGGTAAAACAACTCTAGCAAATGAAATGGCTCCACTATTAAATGCTAAAAGACTGAATGCAGATGAGGTAAGAAAAGCTGCAAACGATTGGGATTTTTCAGAAGAAGGAAGGGTAAGACAGGCAAAAAGAATGGCTGAAGCAGCTTTAAAAATAAAAGCAGAAGGTCATTATGTAATTGCTGATTTCATTGCACCAACCCCTGAAGCAAGGAGCTTGTTTCCAGCAGATTTTAGGGTGTGGGTGGATACAATTAAAGAAGGAAGATTTGAAGACACAAATCAAATGTTTGTTAAGCCTAAGAATTTTGATTTTCATGTAACAACCCAGGATGCAAAAAATTGGGCACCAAAAATAATAGAGGAGATAAATAAATGACACACCAATGGGATAATAAAAAACCAACAGCGCAAATGCTAGGAAGATGGCAACCTTTTCACGATGGACATTATACTTTGTTTAAAGAAATTATTAAAAAAACTGGACAAGTTTGTATTCAAATTAGAGATGTACAAGGAGTAGATGATAATCCTTTTGATTTTGAAACAGTAAAAAAAAACATTGAAGACAGATTAAATCCTGAGTTTGAAGGACAATTTAAAATAATGTTAGTACCTAATATTACAAATATTTGTTATGGTAGGGGAGTTGGATATAAGATTGAGGAAATAGTTTTGGATGAAGAAACTCAAAAAATATCGGCTACTAAAATAAGAGCAAAAATGAGAGAAGAGGGAAAGTTAAAATAAAATTAAATGAACGATAGACTTAAGACTATTGTAGATTTAGAAAAATATCCAATACACGAACTAAATTCACCAATAATTCAAAATTTAGTTAAAAAATGTAAAGAAGAACTTGATCGATATAGTTGTTCAACAATTCCGAATTTTATTTTACCTAAATCACTTAAGGTAATGAATTCTGAGTTAGAAAAACAATTAAACGAAGTTTATATGTCTAAAGAGAGTATAAATGCTTACTTGTATGCAGAGGATGATCCTTCATTACCAAAAGATCATCCAAAAAGAACTTTTATGAATAGATACAATGGATATTTGAATTCAGATTGTTTTCCAAAAGACTCCGAAATGAAATATCTATACGAAACTGAGGAACTTTTAAAATTTGTATCTGCTTGTTTAGGTATTTCTCCTATTTACAGATGGGCAGATCCTTTAGCATGTCATGCATATAATGTTATGAAACCAGATGGAGTACTACCATGGCATTTTGATAGTTGTGAATTTACACTTAGTTTAATGATACAAAAACCTGAGAAGGGAGGAGTATTTGAGTACTGTCCAAATATTAGAGAACCAGGAAATGAAAATTTCGAGGAAGTTCAAAAAGTTATAGCAGGAGATAGAACTAGAGTTAGACAATTGAAATTAGAGCCAGGAGATTTACAAATATTTAAAGGTAGATTTACCTTGCATAGGGTAACAAAAGTTGAAGGTCAAAAATCAAGATATATGTGTATTCCAGCTTATGTTTTAGATCCACGGAGAGTAAACACTCCAGAACATTCCAAAGCCATTTATGGTAAAGTTTTACCAATTCATATAGAAAGAAATCAGGCTAGAACTGATGGATTAACTGATTAAATGATTAGTAGCATTAAAATTAAAAAAAATAACAACGAAGTTTCATCAATTATTATTGATGAACCAAAAACTTATAACTCTTTATCATTCAAAAATCTTTTAGATTTATTAAAAGCATTAAAAAAATTAGATGCTGATAAAAAAGTTAAAGTAATAATATTAGAGGGTGCCGGTAAAGGATTTAGTGCTGGACACAATTTAAAAGAAGTTAGGGGTCTAAAAAAGAGAGATAAATATTTAAAATTATTTAATCTTTGTTCAAAAGTAATGCTTCAAATTGTTGAAGGTAGAAAACCTGTAATTGCTAAAGTTCATGGAGCTGCATTTGCAGCTGGCTGTCAATTGGTTGCAAGTTGTGATTTAGCTTATAGTACTAAGGACGCATTGTTTGCTACTCCTGGTGTAAATATTGGTTTGTTTTGTAGTACACCTATGGTTGCTGTCAGTAGAAAGATAAATCGAAAACCTATGATGAAAATGTTGCTAACTGGAGAACCTATCACTGCAAATTATGCAAAAGAAATAGGGTTGATAAATGATAATTTTTCAAAAGCCAAATTAAATAAGGAAGTGTTAAAAGTGGCAAATAAAATTGCTTCTAAATCTAATTTAACAATAAAAATTGGAAAGCAAGCTTTTTACAAACAATTAGAAATGCCATTAAGTAAAGCTTACGCTTATACAAGTAAAATGATGACTCTTAATATGATGGCAATGGATGCAAAAGAAGGAATTTCTGCATTCCTCGAAAAACGGAAACCAAAATGGAAAAATAAATAATGATAAAAAATGTTTTAATAGTCCTTTTTATTATTGTTGGAATGTTTGTAATTTATAATTTTAAAGATCATAATCAAAAAAGAGCAATAGATGCGTGTATTGCTGGTAGCCAAAAACTAGAAAAACCAATGACAGTTCCTGAAGCTAAAATATTTTGTGAAGAAAAAATTAAAAATAATAAATGATTGATATCAAAGAAGTTCTTTCTAAATATAAATCAATTGCAATGGTAGGAGTTAGTAACGATCCAACAAAAGCATCAACTATAGTTATGAAATATATGCAAAAATATGGATACAAAGTTTATCCTGTAAATCCTAGAGCCGAGGGTCAAAAAATTTTAGGAGAAGAAGTTTTTGCTAAAATATCTGATATTAATGATAAGGTTGATATTGTAGATGTTTTTAGACCATCAAAAGAAGTTTATGCTATTGCAGAAGATGCAGTTAAAATTGGTGCTAAGGTTTTATGGTTACAGCTCGGTATACGAGACGAAAAGGCAAAAGAATTGATGGAAAAAAATGATATTAAGTATATTGAAAACAAATGTACTAAAATGGAATATCAAAAATATTTTTTAAAAGTTAGACAAGCTTTTCCAGTTTTAAGTGACTAATGAGCAAAATAATTAAATTTTTAGACAGCACATTTTTAGATTTGGGTCGTCAATTTAAATGGACTTATCTTCCTCCATTAATGGTTTATATGGCTGCAGGTATTTCCGGTTTAACAGGTATTGTTGGTACATTTTTTGTTAAAGATTATTTAAATTTATCAGCAGCATTTTTAGCAGGCCTAGGTTTTTGGGCTGGAATTCCTTGGGCATTAAAAATGCCGTTAGGACATTTAGTAGATCTAATCTGGGATAGAAAAAATTACATGGTCTACTTTGGAGCTTCATTGATAGCTCTTAGTTTATTAATTATGTATGGATTGATTATTCATACTGAAGATATGTCCCAGGTATTTTCGGTAGAAACATGGTTTGTGATAAGTGTGATTTTAGCTCCAGTTGGTTATGTGGTTCAGGACGTTGTAGCCGATGCTATGACAGTTGAGGCAGTTCCTTTGGTTGATGAAACAGGAAATGATTATTCTAAAGATCAAATAAAAATAATGCATACAACAATGCAGACACTTGGAAGGTTTGCTATTATTGGCGGTACAGTACTTGTTGCATTAGTTAATGTAATATTGTTTAGAAATGTGGAAAGCCTTGAGCAGGCCGATAAGATAAATTTATATGGAACTATCTACATTTATGCTCTTATAATACCTTTAGTTTCTATACTAGGTGTAATTTTAGCAAATTATTTAAGACATAAAAAAATACAAACTTTAAAATCTAAAGGTCTAGAATTTAAAGATGAAAGAGGTAACCAAAAAACAAAAATAAACTGGTGGATATTAGGAGGAAGTTTAGTTTTTGTTATTTTCACATTGTCTATTGGTTCCTTTAAGGTTCCGTTTGCACAAGAAATTGTGTTTATTGGCTCAGTGATAATCATTTTGTTTTTAATGTTTAAACTTATTAAGGAATTACCTCAGGAACTAAGATTAACAATTGTAGGTACAGCAGTAATTATTTTTGTATTTAGAGCCATGCCAGGTCCTGGACCAGGATTAACTTGGTTTGAAATTGATGAGCTTGGATTTAATGAACAGTTTTTTTCTGTTCTATCATTATTGGCATCAATTTTAACATTAGCAGGAATTGTATTGTTAAGACCTTTTATGGCAAATAATTCAATTGCTAAAATAATTGTAGTTCTAAGTATTGCGGGTGCGATTTTGTTTTTACCAAGTGTTGGAATGTATTATGGTTTTCATAACTGGACAGCCTCGTTAACAGGTGGAGTTGTTGATGCTAAGTTTATTGCATTAATTAATACTGCATTAGAGTCTCCGCTCGGCCAAGTATCAATGATACCTCTATTAGCTTGGATAGCAAAAAATGCTCCAGCACATTTAAAGGCAACCTTTTTTGCAGTTTTTGCATCGTTTACAAATCTTGCATTATCAGCAAGCGCATTAGGCACAAAGTATTTAAATGAAATATTTACAGTTACCAGAGAAGTAAAAGATAAAGTTTCTGGCGAAATACAAACAACAGCAGATTATTCTGAACTTGGAATACTGTTAATTTTTGTAACACTTTTAACATTAATTCTTCCAATTTTATTTGTATTTATAATTAATAATAGTAAATACAAAACTACTGAATAAAAATTTAATACAATGAAAAAAATTTTCTTAGTGTATGGGCACTACAATGACAATTCATTTAATGCAGCAATTCGAGATGAGTTTGTTAAACAATCAAAAGTAAATGGAAATCAAGTTGATGTTGTTGATTTATATAAAGAGAAATTTGATCCTGTTTTTGCTGGAGAGGAGCCTGATCACGAAGTTTTAGATCATAGAAAAAGAATCGAGGAAAGTGATACAATTGTTTTAATTGCTCCAATTTGGAATTTTAGGATGCCAGCAATAGTAGAAGGTTGGATTGATAAAGTTTTAGCTCCACCTTGGGCATTTAGATTTAAACAGTTGGTTGGAAATTACGGTTATCCAATTGGAAACTTAAGAGATAAAAAAGCTATAATATTCTGCACATATGGTTCACCAAGATTAGCAATTACAACTTTTTTTTTAAACTTACCAATTAGAAGATTAAAAAGAGGGGTTTTTCATATGTGTGGCATATATAACATTGTCTATAGAAGATATTTTGCAGTACCATTTGTAAGTGATGCAAAGAGACAAGAATTTTTAAATGATGTTAGAAAAACCGCTAATAATCTTTAAATCTATAATTTTATTTTTTTTCTTTATTTCATTTTCGCACGCTGAATTATTAAACCCCAACAGCACTATAAGCCCGAAAGAAGTTATTAAAATTCAATTGAATGGGCTTCAACAAAATGATCTTGAATATAAAGATAGTGGTATAGAACAAACTTGGAAATTTGCTCACCCAAATAATAAGAGAGTAACAGGACCATTAAGCAACTTTAAGATGATGATAAAAAGCGACTCTTACGGGATGATGATTAACCACCTAAGTCACACAATAACTGAACTTGGAAGTAGTGACAAATGGGCTCAATTTGAAGTAATCATTCTTGATAAAGATAAGATTTATCACAAATTCAATTGGCAAGTCGAAAAGTACACCTCCGAGGGAACTTTAAAAGACTGTTGGCTAACTACAATGGTATCCAGCCCAATCCCTCTTGGAAGCTCAATTTGATTGTCCACATATACATTTTTGTTTCGTAACAATTAAAAATTTAGTAGGAATCCCTGAATGAAAACAAAAACTAAAGTTGTAGTAGTTGGTGGAGGAGTTGTAGGGGTAAGTGCCCTTTATCATTTAGCAAAAAAAGGCTGGTCTGATGTTGTTTTAGTTGAAAGAAAAGAGTTAACTTCGGGATCTACTTGGCACGCAGCAGGTTTGTTGCCTTTATTTAATATGAGTTACTCAGTTGGACAACTTCATAAATATGCGGTTAATCTTTACAAAACATTAGAGGAAGAAACTGGAAAAAATGTTGGCTTTAGTGTTGTTTCAAATATTCGTCTAGCAAGTACAAAAGATAGAATGGATGAATACCATCAATACGCAGGCGTCGCTCGAACTATCGGAGTAGATGTTAAATTTTTGAAACCAGAACAAGTAAAAGAAATTTGGCCATTATGTCATACAGATGATTTAGTTGGCGCAATACAACACCCTGAAGATGGATATATTCAACCAGCAGATTTAACACAAGCATTAGCAACAGGTGCAAGAAATAGAGGAGCAGAAATTTATAGAAACACAACTGTCCTATCAATGAGGCAAACTAAAGATGGATGGATTGTGGAAACAGATAAGGGATCAATAGAGTGCGAACATGTTATTTCTTGTTCTGGAAATTTTGCGAGACAAACAGGTGAAATGGTAGGATTAGATATCCCAGTAATACCTGTTGAACATCAATACATTGTTACAGAACCACATCCTGCAATTCAAAAAAGAAAAAAAGATGGATTACCAGAAATGGGAGTCTTAAGAGATAGTGATAGCAGATGGTATATGAGGGAAGAAGCTGGAGGATTGATTTTAGGTCCTTATGAAGATGGTGCGCCAGCTTGTTATGTAGAGGGGCCATCAAAAAATTCAGAATATGAATTATTTCAAGAAGACTTAGACAGATTAGCTCCACATATAGAAGGAGCAATTCATAGAGTACCTGCGTTTGGAGAAGTTGGAGTAAAGAAAGTTTATAATGGAGCAATCTGTTATACTCCTGATGGAAATCCAATTGTTGGACCAGCTTGGGGACTTAAAAATTTTTGGATAAATGAAGGACATAGTTTTGGAATAACAGCAGCAGGTGGTGCAGGCTGGCAGTTAGCAGAGTGGATCGTTGATGGCGAACCTACAATTGATATGTTAGGAGTTGAACCAAGACGTTACGGGAACTACGCAACTAAATCTTATTTGAAAGCAAAAAATGAAGAAGCATACAGCCATGTATTTATTGTTCACTATCCAGATGAAGAAAGACCAGCGGCAAGACCATTAAGAACAGCTCCTTGTTATGAACGAATGAAAAATTTAGGTGCTGTGTTTGGTCAGAAGTTTGGATGGGAAAGACCTAATTTTTTTGCAACAGACGGAATGGAACAAAAAGATGATTGGTCATTTAGAAGATCGAAATGGTTTGATGCTATTAAAAAAGAATGTCAAAATGTTAAAGAAAACGTAGGTCTTTTAGATATGACTGCGTTTGCAAAATGCAGAATTAGGGGACCTAAAGCAGAGGAATTTTTAGATTATTTAGTTGCAAACAAACTTCCTAAGAAAATTGGAAGAATAAATTTATGTCATGCTTTGAACACTAAAGGTGGAGTGCATTCAGAATTTACAATAATGAAAGAAGCGGAAAATAGTTATTATCTAGTTTCTGCTGGAGCAAATTTAAGATTAGACCATGATTGGATACAAAAATGGATGCCAGATGATGGGTCTGTAATATTTGAAGATCTAACAAATAGTACAGGAGTTCTGGTAGTAGCTGGTCCAAAAGCAAGACAATTAATGCAAAAGGTTTCAACAGACGATTTTTCTAATGAAAATTTCAAATGGTTGACTGCTAAAAATGTAAATGTTGGATATGCTCCAGTAAATGCAATGAGAGTAAACTTTGTGGGTGAGCTTGGTTGGGAACTACATCATCCAATTGAATATCAAAACCATATTTTTGATAAATTAATGGAAGCGGGAAAAGATTTAGGAATTAAACCTTTTGGGATTAGAGCAATGAATAGTTTGAGGGTAGAAAAATCTTATAAACTAGTTGGTACAGAATTATCAATCGAATACTCACCATATGAGTCTGGTCTTGATAGATTTGTTCATCCTAATAAAGGAAACTTTATTGGGTTAGAAGCACTTAACAAATGGAGAGAAAAAGGTTTTGATAATAAATTGGTCACTTTAGAGGTTCATAATACTAAAGATGCAGATGTGCTTGGAAATAATCCAATTTTTAAAGACGGAAAAGTTGTTGGAAGAGCAACCGGAGGTGAATTTGGTTTTAGATTAGATAAATCAATAGCTCTTGCAATGGTTAAACCAGATTGTTCGAATGTGGGCGACAAATTACAAGTTGATATATTAGGTGAAATGTACGACGCTACTGTCCTAGATGAGAGTCCTTACGATTCAGAAAATAATTTATTGAGAGCTTAATGAAAATTTTAGTAGCTGTAAAAAGGGTAATTGATTACAACGTTCAAATAAGAGTTAAAGAAGACGGAACGGGTGTAGTTACTGACAACGTTAAAATGTCAACCAATCCCCCTGATGATAATGCAATAGAGGAGGCTGTAAAAATTAAAGAAGCAGGTAAAGCTACAGAAGTAGTTGCAGTAACTGTTGGTGAAGAAAAAGCTCAAGAAACAGTTAGGAAAGCTTTAGCAGTTGGTGCAGATAGAGGTATTCATGTAAAAGTTGATGGAATTCTAGAGCCACTCGCTGTTTCAAAAATTTTACAAAAAATAGTAGATAAAGAAAAACCAGATTTAGTATTTATGGGTAAACAAGCAATAGACGATGATTGCAATCAAACAGGCCAAATGTTGAGTGCTTTATTAAATTGGCCACAAGCAACATTTGCCTCAAAGATTGATATTCAAGATAATAAATTAGAAGTAACTAGAGAAATAGATGAAGGTCTTGAAACAATTGAAATAAATGTTCCAGCTATTGTAACTTGTGATCTTAGGCTGAATGAACCAAGATACGCATCCCTACCAAATATAATGAAGGCTAAGAAAAAACCTATAGAGGAAATTGCTGCTTCTGATTTAGGAGTAGATGTATCACCAAGATTAGAGCAATTAAAAGTAGAGGAACCTCCAAAAAGAAAAGCAGGTATAAAAGTAGCAAATGTTGCTGAATTAGTTCAAAAGTTAAAAAATGAGGCGAAGGTAATTTAATGGCAGTTTTACTTATAGCAGAACACAATAATAAAGAATTAAGACCATTTACTCTTAATGCAGCTACAGCAGCATCTCAAATAGATTCAGATTTACATGCTGTAATTATTGGTCAAAACTCTGCAGATGCTGCAAAACAATTATCTGAACTTCCAGTAGTTAAAAAAGTATTGAGTGTGGAAGGAGCGCACTATGAAAACTTCACAGCAGAAAATTTTGCTCCAGTGATTGTTAAACTTGCAGAAAATTATTCTCACATTGTTTGTTCGGCAAATACATTTGGAAAAAATTTGATGCCACGAATTGCTGCTCATCTTGATACATCGCAAGTAAGTGACATCATTAAAGTAATATCACCAGATACTTTTTTAAGACCAATTTATGCAGGTAATGCTTTTGCAACAATTAAGAGTAATGATGCTAAAAAGTGTGTTACAATCAGACCTACTTCTTTCGATCCATGTGAAAGTACAGGTGGATCAGCACCAATTGAAAAAGTCGATCCTAGTGAAGAGTTTTCAAATACAAAATTTATCAAAAGAGAAGAAATTAAATCTGATAGGCCTGAACTTGGAACAGCAAGAATTGTTGTATCAGGTGGCAGAGGAATGCAAAGTGGAGATAATTTTAAATTAATTACAGAAATTGCTGACAAACTTGGTGCGGCTATTGGAGCATCGAGAGCAGCAGTAGACGCTGGTTATATTAGTAATGATCACCAAGTAGGTCAAACAGGAAAAGTAGTTGTTCCAGATTTGTATATTGCTATTGGAATTTCAGGAGCAATTCAGCATCTAGCTGGAATGAAAGAAAGCAAAGTGATTGTAGCAATTAATAAAGACGGTGAAGCCCCAATTTTTAGTGTAGCAGATTATGGTCTTGAAGCAGATTTATTTGAGGCAATACCTCAGTTTATGGAAGAGCTGAACAAATTAAACACTATACAAAAATAATCCTTACAGTTAAAAACTAGAGTATGTCTAGAGAATCAATGGAATATGATATTGTAATCATTGGTGGAGGACCATCAGGACTATCAACTGCAATAAAGTTAAAACAATTAGATCCAAATCTAAATGTTTGTTTATTAGAAAAAGCGTCAGAAATTGGAGCTCATATTTTAAGTGGAAATGTGTTTGAAACTCGTGCTCTAGATGAATTATTACCAAATTGGAGAGAATTAAATTCTCCAATCAAAACAAAAGTAACTAAAGAAAAATTTTTATTTTTAGGAAAAACCAAATCTTTAAGTTGGCCAACTTGGCTCCTACCTGCGGTGCAACAAAATCATAAAAATTATATTATTAGTCTTGCGAATTTATGTAGATGGCTTGCTGAACAAGCTGAAAATTTAGGTGTAGAAATCTTTCCAGGATTTCCAGCAAGTGAAATTTTATATAACGAAGATGGATCTGTTAAAGGTGTTGCTACTCAAGATATGGGCATAGACAAAGATGGTAATAAGAAAGATAGTTTTGAACCTGGTATTGAACTTTTAGGTAAAGTAACTGTTTTTGCAGAAGGGTGCAGAGGTCATTTAGGAAAACAATTGATTGAAAAATTTGAATTAAATAAAGGTAAAGATCCTCAACAATACGGAATTGGTTTTAAAGAAATTTGGGAAATAGAGGATAAAAATCACGAAGAAGGCTTAGTAATGCATACAGCTGGATGGCCATTAGATAACAATACATATGGTGGTAGTTTTATGTATCATGCAGAAAATAAACAAGTTTTTCTGGGCTATGTAATTGGTCTAGATTACAAAAATCCACATTTATCACCTTATGACGAATTTCAGAGGTTTAAAACACATCCAGCAATTAAAAAAATTATAGAAGGTGGAAAAAGAATTTCTTACGGTGCAAGAGCTTTAATTGAAGGTGGATTTCAAAGTTTGCCAAAAATGTTCATGCCCGGAGCTTTGTTAGTTGGTTGTGATGCTGGAACCTTAAATATGCCAAAAATTAAAGGCTCTCATACAGCTATGAAAAGTGGGATTATTGCAGCCGAAACTATTCATGAACACATAAAAGAAAATAAAGATTTATCTATTTATGAAGATAAATTTAAAAATAGTTGGTTACATAAAGAGCTTTATGAAGCTCGGAACGTGAAACCTAGTTTTAGTTGGGGATTAATTTTAGGAATAATTTTCACAGGTATCGATCAAATTTTATTTAGAGGAAAACTTCCTTTTACACTTAAACACAAACATGCTGATCACGAAACATTAAAACCTGCAAATCAAATGCCGAAAATAGATTATCCAAAATACGATAATGTAATAACTTTTGATAAAACAAGTTCAGTTTATCTAACAGGAACCAATCATGCAGACAATCAACCAGTTCATCTAAAACTTAAAGATCCTGATTTACCAATAAATTATACTTTAGAAAAATTTGATGAACCCGCTCAAAGATATTGTCCCGCAGGTGTGTATGAAGTCCAAAAAGAAAATGATGTAAATAAATTTGTCATTAATTCTCAAAATTGTATTCATTGTAAAACTTGTGATATTAAAGAACCATCTCAAAATATTACTTGGGTTACTCCAGAAGGCAGTGGTGGTCCAAGATATGGAAATATGTAAATTAGGACAAATCTATTGCAAACTTTTTTAAAGTTTCAATAGGCACATATTTAAGAGTGTTTTCGTGTGTTCTTTTCAAAAATATTGGACATCCTTTACCGGCTTCAACTGCTTTAGCATACCAACTAGCACACAAACACCATCCATCTCCATCTTTTAAACCTGGAAACCCAAATTCAGGATGTGGAGTAATCAAATCGTTACCTGCTTCTTTCATCCACTCTAAGCATTCGGTAGTAACTTTAGCACAGACCGTATGAAGTCCATGATCATTCTCGTCAGTATTACAACAACCATCACGAAACCATCCTGTTAAAGGATCATTTGAACATTCCTCTAAGTCTTCACCTAAGACATTTTTTTGTTTTTCACTCATTTAAATTTTTGTTGGGTTTGGTTGTCCTTTATAAACTTCTTCTGGATCAAATTTTTTTTCTTTTTCAAGAAATTTCATTTCAACTTTTCTTCCGTTATCAATTGGTCCTATTGGAATTGATCTATAAAAACATGATCTATATCCTACATGACAGCTAGCCCCATCACCTATATCAACTGTTAACCATAAAGAGTCTTGATCATCATCAATTCTAATTTCTGTTACTTTTTGAGTAAAACCACTTGTTTTACCTTTGTGCCAAATAGCTTTTCTTGATCTGCTAAAATAGTGTGCTTCTTTTGTTTCAATTGTCTTTTTAAGAGCCTCTACATTCATATATCCATGCATTAAAATATCCTTTGTTTTTGAACACATAGTTATGACAGGAATCAATCCATCATTATCAAATTTGGGTGATAGAAGATTTCCTTCTTCAATATCATAGATATTTTCTCTTTTTTTGAACATACGGGGTGATTATTTAGCACATATCTAAATATATTAAATATTTTTAAATTGAGGTATTTACTGTATAAAAAGGCGCTATGAAATTAGTAAAAGACACAGATAACAATAATTTAGAAACAAAAAAGGTTTCAGATAAAGAGGCAGAAGAGGCTATTAGAACAATTTTGTCCTGGATGGGAGAAGATCCCAAAAGAGAAGGATTGCTGGAAACCCCTAAAAGAGTTGTAAAAGCATTTAAAGAATATTTTCAAGGCTATAACGAGGACGCAAATAAAGTGTTAGATAAAACTTTTGGTGATGTTGAAGGTTACAGTGACATGGTTGTTCAAAAAAATATTTCGGTGCAAAGTCACTGCGAACATCATATGGCTCCAATTATTGGAAAAGCTCATGTTGCCTATATACCAAATGAAAGAGTTGTGGGATTAAGTAAAATTGCAAGAGTAGTTGAAATATTTTCAAAAAGATTACAAACGCAAGAAAGATTAACTGTTCAGATTGCAAATTCTCTTATGGAAGCGTTAGATGCAAAAGGTGTAGCTGTTACAATAGATTCAACCCATCAGTGTATGACTATGAGGGGTATTAAAAAAGAACAAGCAACAACTGTAACTAATTTTTACTTAGGTCAATTTAAAGAAGATCTGAGTTATCAAAATAGATATTTACGATTTATCAGCACTGAGTTAAAAGACTAGTGTGTCTGACCAATTTAAAGCACTAATTCTTAATCAAGAGGGTGAAAACTTCTCACGTGAAGTTAAATCTATTGATAAAAGTTTTCTAAAGCATGGAGATGTAACTGTAAAAGTAGATTATTCTGACCTTAATTTTAAAGATGGAATGATTTTAAAAAACGGTGGACGATTAGTAAAAGAATTTCCACATATTCCAGGAATAGATTTTTCAGGAAAAGTAATTGAAAGTGAAAATTCAAAGTTTAAAGAAGGAGATGAGGTAATTTTAACCGGATTTAGAGTTGGAGAAATATTCTTTGGTGGATATTCACAAATTGCAAAAGTAAATGCAGAATTTTTAGTAAAAAAACCAGATAGCTTAACAACTAAACAAGCCATGATTTTAGGTACTGCAGGTTTTACATCCTTAATGAGCGCTTTTGCAATTCAAGCAAGGGAAAGTATTTTATTAGGTGAAAAAGTTAATGATGTTTTAGTTACAGGTGCAACAGGAGGAGTTGGTAGTGTAGCAATCATGGCATTAACTAAATTAGGTTACAACGTTACTGCAGTAACTGGAAAAGATTCTAAGTCAGATTATTTAAAATTATTAGGTGCTAAAAACATTATAAATAGGGCTGAATTTGATAAAGATCCAAGACCAATAGATAAGGGTTTATGGGATGGAGTAGTTGATACTGTAGGTGGAAAAATTTTAGCAAACGCAATAGCTCAAACAAAATCAAATGGAATTATAGCAGTATGTGGAAATGCAAACAGTAATGAGCTTAACACAAATTTACTTCCTTTTATGTTAAGAGGTATTAAAGTTTGGGGAATGGACTCTGCTAATTGCAGTATCAAAAGAAGAGATTTTATTTGGGGTGAGGCATCAAAATTAATTGATTTTGATTTAATTGAAAAATCAGTTTTAACTGTTAGTTTAGAGGAATTAGTTGAGACTTATCCAAAAATTTTAAAAGGCGAAATTGCTGGAAGAGTGTTAGTTGATTTAAATAAATAATGGATTGGGATAAATTAAAAATTTTTCATGCTGTAGCAGAAGCAGGTAGTTTTACGAATGCTACTGTTAATTTAAATCTTAGCCAATCTGCTATAAGTAGACAAATTCAATCTTTAGAGCAAGATTTAAAAGTTCAATTATTTGAAAGACATGCAAGAGGCTTAACCCTCACGCAAAATGGTGAATATGTTTTTAAAACTGCTCATGAGGTGATAAGCAAACTTAAAGAAGTTGAAACATCACTAGGTGATCAAAAGAGTAAACCAACAGGAAAATTAACAATCACAACTGTAAGAAGTTTTGGAACACACTGGTTAACACCAAGAATTCAAGAATTTATGACACTTAATCCAGAAATTGAGATTGAACTAGTTTTTGATGATAAAGAATTAGATTTGAGTACTCGTCAAGCTGATATTGGAATTTTTATGAGAAGACCAAAACAGCTTAATTATATTCAGAAAAAATTAGTTGATATTAAGTATTATATTTATGGATCAAATAAATACTTAGAAAAAAATGGGATGCCAAAAACAGTTAATGATTTAAACAAACATAAATTTATTTCATTTGGAAAAGGTGCTCCTTCGCCAGTTTATAATCCTGATTGGGCATTAAAAATAGGAATGCACGATGGGAAAAAAAGAAAATCTATTATGAAGGTTAATAGTGTAAGTGGTTTATTATATGGTGTTGAATCTGGAGTAGGGTTGGCAGCATTGCCAGAATATTTAGTATCAAATAGTAGTAGTATAATTAAAGTACTTCCAAAAGTAGAAGGACCAATAACAGAAGCACACTTTGTATACCCACAATCCTTGAAAAACACAGCAAGAGTTCAAGCTTTTAGAAACTTCTTGTTCAGTAAAATCGGCGACTGGAAATAACAATTTCCACTATAAATAGCATCAAAAAGTTCTTGTTTTCTGCGACAAAATATGCGATTGATAATCATTCGCATTGAGAATAATTCTCATTCGCAAACTAACTAGGGTAAAGAAAAGGATAAAATGAAAAAAGTTACAATAATAAGTTTATTTGTTTCTTTAATAGTCTCGTCTTTTGCGATTGCAAATGAAGTAAATATCTTCAATGCAAGACATTACAAGGCAGATAATGAGCTTTATAGCAAATTTACCAACAAAACTGGAATTAAAGTAAACCTTATTAATGGAAAGGCCAGTGCATTAGAAAAAAGAATGATTGAAGAGGGGACTGACTCTTCAGCTGATCTTTATATCACTGCTGATGCTGGAAGATGTGGAGCTTTCAAAGCTAAAGGAATGACACAAAGTGGTTTGGTGTCTCCAACAATTAAATCTTCTGTTTCAAAAAATTTTAGAACTACACACTGGGTAGGAATAGCAAAAAGAGCAAGAATAATTTACTACTCACCAGAAAGAGTTAGTGGTGCTGAATTATCAGGATTAACATATGAAGGTCTAGCTGATCCAAAATGGAAAGGTAGATTAGTAATTAGAAAATCAAGTAACATTTATAACAAGTCACTTGTAGCTTCATTAATTGAAAATAATGGAAAGAAAGCTGCTGCTGAATGGTCTAAAGGAGTTGTTTCTAATATGGCAAGAACACCAAAAGGAAATGACAGAGCTCAAATTATGGCGGTTGCGGCTGGAGAAGCCGATATCGCTGTGGCAAATACTTATTACTTGGCACTTATGCTATCTGGTAATAAAGGAGCAGAGCAACAAGCGGCTGCTAAAAAAGTTAAGGCATTTTTTCCTAATCAAAATGATAGAGGAACACACATGAATATTAGTTGTGCAGCTTTAGTTAAAGGAGCTCCTAATAAGGCAAATGCTATCACTCTTGTTGACTTTTTATTATCACCAGAGGCTCAAGAACATTTTACAAATAATACTTTTGAGTTTCCAATGATAGCTGGGGTATCTCCAAATCCATTAGTAGTGAATAATTTAGGATTAGATTTTAAACAAGATTTAACAACTAAAGTTTCAAGCTATGGAAAAAATCAAGCTGCTGCATTAGAGGTAATGACAGCTGCTGGATGGAAGTAAGGAAAAAGTGAGAAAGAATTTATTTAATTTTAATTTAGACATTTCTCCAGGCAAAAGTGGTTCTCTAGAGGGTCAGATAACTTGTGAGCCATGCTTGTCACAATGTGAAAAAATTAAAAAAAAAATAAATAATAGAAAATTATCTGAGATCGAAAATGATGATATTGATCGTGTCATTAATGTTTTTGATCTTAAAAGTTAATTTTCAAAAAGTGAACATAACTCAATAGTTATTTACCCTACTATTGATTATGTTCACTTGAACAAAAGGGTAAAAATGTATATAAAAAAAATTAATTTTTGGTTTTTAAGTTCTTTATTGGTATCAATTTTTGTTGCCATACCAATTGTTACTGTATTTACTAGTTTTTTTGAGGATACATCAAATTATTATCAAATTCTAAAAGATACCTTTTTGTTTGAATATATTTTTAATTCATTAGTTTTACTGATTAGTGTTTTAGTTTTAACTTTTTTAATTGGAACCAGTACGGCTTATTTGGTTTCATTTTATAAATTTCCTTTTAGTAATTTTTTTAAATGGGCACTTATATTATCTTTTGCTGTACCTCCTTATATTTACGCATATTCTTTGACAGCTTTCTTTGAAAATTATGGAACTTTATATTCGATTTTGAAAAATTTGTTTGGAGAAGCAAATTTTAATCAAAGCATACCAAAGTTTGATGGTCTGATAGGGGCTGTACTTTCTCTATCTTTTTCACTGTTTGCTTATGTTTATATTCTCTCAAGAGCATCGTTTCAGTATCAATCTCAAAATTTAATTGATTTAGGTAGAAATTTAGGATTTTCAAAAGCAAAATCCTTTTATTCCTTAATTTTACCTGCCGCTAGACCAGCAATTGTTGCAGGCCTTTCTCTAGTTGCGATGGAAACTTTAGCTGAATTTGGGGCAGTTGATTTCTTTTCTATAAATACTTTAACAACAGGCATTTACAATTCTTGGATTACATTTGATGACTTAGCTTTCTCAAACAGGATATCTTTTTTTCTTCTTTTATTCATTTTTGCAATATTTATTTTAGAAAATTTATCTAGAAAGAAGGCAAGATATCACGCAAATACTAAAGGAGGATTTAAACAAAAAGAAAAAATCCAACTATCAGGAAGTAAAGCATTTTTAGCGTTCTCAATTTGCTTCGTAGTTTTTTTCTTAAGTTTTTTATTTCCACTAAGTCAAATGCTTTATTGGACATTAAAATTTCCTGAAAATCTTTTTGATATTTCAGTAGTAACTTTAACATTAAACACCTTGTACTTGGTGTTGTTATCAAGCTTAGTTTTAATAATTTTTTCTTTAATTTCTAATTATGGAAATAGAGTTTCTAAAAATAAAACTTTAAACGTTTTATCTACTTTATCTATTTCTGGTTATGCAATTCCAGGAGTAATTTTAGCAGTAGCATTTATAACTTTTATTGCTTGGTTTGATGACAATGTTGTAAAAGCACTAGGTTTTTTATCTATTAAAAAAATGTTTATTGGTTCCATTCTAGGACTTGTCTTAGTTTATTTTGTAAGATTCTATTCTTTAGCTTTTAATGGAATAAAATCTGGTTATGAAAAAATAAATATTTCTGTTGATGAAAGTTCATATTTACTTGGTTACTCTAAAAAGAAAACTTTTATGAATATTCATGTACCTTTCTTAAGAAATTCTCTTTTATTTGTTGGAATATTAATTTCTTTAGAAATAATAAGAGAATTGCCAATCACTTTGATTTTAAGACCTTTTAATTTTGAAACATTTGCAACTACAGCTTATATATCTGCTTCAGAAGACTTATTAGAAGCCGCAGCTGTTCCTTCATTATTTTTAATTTTGATTGCAACTCTATTTATAATGCTTACATCTAAATATATACTGAGGGAAAATGAACGATAGTTATTTTGAGATTAAAAATGTTGATTTCACAATAGGTGGAAAGATCAAAGTCAAGAACGCATCTTTTGCGATTGAAAATGAAGGGGATACTTTGTGTATTCTTGGTCCTTCAGGAATTGGAAAAACTACAATACTTAGAACTATAGCTGGTTTAGAAAAAATTGATAAAGGTTCAATAAAATTAAACGGTAAACTATTATCGTCTAAAGATAAAAATATAGAACCTGAAGACAGAAACGTATCTTTAGCTTTTCAGGACAACAGTTTATTTCCTCATTACACAGTTGAAAAAAATATTTTATTAGGCGCTGAGAGAAATAAAGGAAAAAGAAAGAAAAAGCTTAGTTTTAAAGAGATTGTAGATTTTCTTGATATAGAAAAAATATTACCAAAATATCCTCATGAAATTAGTGCAGGGGAGGCGCAAAGAGCGTCACTAGCAAGATCGCTATTAACTCAACCTGACCTTTTACTTTTAGATGAGCCGCTATCCAATGTAGATCAAAGTTTTAAAGAAGAAATTCAAGTAAGATTAAAAAAAATATTAAGTAAATTAAAAATTACAACAATAATAGTTACTCATGACTCTTACGAAGCTTTTTATCTTGGTACCAAATGTGCAATTATATTAGATGGTCAAATTAAACAGTTTGATGATCCTTATAATGTTTATCATTTTCCAAATTCAGTCGAAGTAGTAAATTTTTTAAATCGGGGAATATTAATTCCAGCAAAAGTAACAGGAGAAAATTCTTTAGAAAATGAGGATCTTGGAACAATTAAAGGTAATTTTATTAAGCATTATCCAAAAGGTTCAAAAGTACAATTATTATTACAACCAGAAGACCTTGAGCATGACGATAAAAGTAATCTAAAGCTAGAAGTAGTAGATCGAAAATTTAGAGGAACAAACTTTATCTATACTTTAAAAACCAACAGCGATTTATTAATACCAGTTTTTGTTCATTCTCATCACGAACATCAACATGAAGCTGACGAAAAGTTTGGAATTAAAAGACCGATTAATATTGATCACATAGTTTGTTTTTAATAAAACAAGCAAATGCTTACCAAAAAACAATTATTTACTCGAGGTATGTTGGATATTTCTCCACACATGCTCTCTGTTATTCCATTTGGAATAATTTGTGGAGCAATCGGTGTTGAACTTGGATTTCACCCGTATTTGGTCTATGCAATGTCTTTTATTATTTTTGGAGGAGCCTCACAAATAGTTTTTTTACAATTGCTGTCAGGAGGTGCATCTAGTTTAGTTGCAGTTGCTTCTGTTGGAATTATAAATTCCAGACATTTATTATATGGAGCTGTTTTATCTGAATATTTAGAAAAATTATCTTTTATTAAAAAATTGTTAATTTCATATGTAGTTGTAGATCAAGGCTTTGCAGAGTCTAATAAGTTTTTCAAAAAAAATAGAAGTGAAGAATTTTTACATTATCATTTAATTGGTACTGGCTGCACAATGTGGGTTTGTTGGCAAATTGCAACCTTATCAGGTATTGTGTTAGGATCATTTGTTCCAGAGGAACTCGGATTAAAATTTGCAATTCCTTTAACGTTTATAGCAATTGTTGTTCAAGATTTAAAAAAATTAGACCATGTAATTGTAATGATTACTTGTGGTTTGAGTTCACTGTTATTTTTTGATGCGCCATTTAAATCTTACATAATTATTTCACCGATAATTGCTTTATTTGTAGCTGCACTATTATTGAGGTTAAAAAAATGACGCTTACCGCAATAATTTTTGCTGGAATATTAACTTACTTTACTAGAATGACTATGATCGCTTTAATAAGTAGAGATATGTTGGGAGAAAAAATTAAAGCAGTGTTGGAATATGTTCCTTCTGCAGTATTCCCAGCAATAATATTTCCAGGAATATTTATAAATGATTTTGGAACTTTTATAGAAATGAATGATCCTAAAATTTTTGGAGCATTAGTTGCTGTAATTGTAGGTTATTTCTCAAAAAATATTATTGCAACAATATCAGCTGGCTTAATCTCTTATTGGTTTTTAATATTTGTTGTTTTTAGTTAGCACCTAACTTAATGTTTCTACTTACATTGATATCTATTAATTGTGGTTTTGCTAAATTAAGATTTGACATAAGCTCAACATATTCATCAACATTTTTAACCTGCAATCTTGGATTAAATTTTTTTTCATTACCAATTGTACTACATTCTTTGCCGTTATAATCATGACCAGGATACAAAATGGTGTCCTCAGGTAATTTTAACAATCTATTAAAGATAGAATTATAAGCATCTTTTGAACTACCATTTTGAAAATCAGTTCGACCAGTGCCATTAATTAAAAGAGTATCACCTGAAAATAAATAGTTATCCATTAAGAAACTATAACTGTCAGAAGTATGACCAGGTGTATACATCGCTTTGATTTCTATTTGGTCAATTTTTATTATTTCATCATCTTTTACTTTAATTTCTACTGCATCAGCAGGGGTATGTTCCCCCATAAGTGTAGAGCAATTTGTTGCTTGCTTTAGTTTACTTGCACCAGTTACATGATCAGCATGAATATGGGTATCTATTACCTTAACTAGTTTTAAATCTAATTCTTTAAGTAACTTAATGTATCTTTCAACATTCTCAATTACTGGATCAATTATGACTGCCTCGCGACCTTTTGCCGATGCAATTAAATAAGTGTATGTCGAAGATTTGTTATCGAATACTTGCCTAAAAATCATTTGTTATTAATATCAAATTATAATGAATACCTCTACATTTCATTGGTCTTGTAGACATACCTGGAAAAGAAGCGCAAAAAATACAGCTTGGTGTGTACTTGGTTGTGCAATTGGTGATTTTGGAACAATATTATTTTTTCAATTAACTCAAATTCCTTTTCCAGTTTTAGGAATAATGATTTTAGCAATCATAAACGGATTGATTACAAGTATTATTTTAGAAACAATAATTTTAATGACACAAAATTTTAATTTTGTTAATGCATTCAAAACAGCTTGTGGCATGAGTTTAATTTCAATGATTAGTATGGAAATCATGATGAATTTAACTGACTATGTTTTAACTGGAGGCGCAATTTTAACATGGTGGGTGGTACCAATAATGCTGATTGTAGGTTTTTTAACTCCTTGGCCTTATAATTATTGGAGATTAAAAAAATTTGGAATTGCTTGTCATTAAGATTAAAGAATTCTCTTTAATAAATTATCCCCAAAAAATAGTTTGTGAACAATAACAGCAGATATATGAAGCACTATTAAACCGATAAGAGTATAATTCGAAAGAATATGAATTTCATAAAACTGATCTGCTAAATCAAAATTTTCATTAATTTGAATTTTCTTAAACAATATTGTTAATGTTTCCCCATTAAACAATTTTTTTAATATTCCTGAAATTGTTATTGATAAAATAGCAATATATAAAAGTACATGGTTCATTTTTGCCAAAAACCTCTGTCCTTTAAAAATACTTGGATCTAATTTTGGAGTTGGATTAATTATATTATTTATCAATCTAATTATTATTATATAAAACACAGTTAAACCTAAAGTAACGTGTATATCTTCAATAGTTATTCTTTGATCACCAAAATCTAAATCAACTAGATAAAAACCCAAAGGTATTTGTATGAATAGAACAGCTGCGCTGAGCCAATGTAACACCTTTGAGATAATTCCATACTCTGTTAAGGTATTTGTTACATGCATAATTTATTTAATCACATAAAAAAATATATTAAAATAATTTTATTTTCAATTTTAAGCATATTTTTCGTCTCATCTTCTAATGCTGAGTTGACAGTTGAAGATATTATTAAAAGCAGACAGGCACTGTTTAGTAAAAACTATAGTACAGCTAAAAGGGTTCAGGCTTTATCTTCAAAAGGAGATTTTGAAAAAGCAAAAAAACTTATGATAGAAATGAGTGAAAATTATAAAGTTTTAATAGATCTATTTCCTGAAAATACTCAAGAGGGTTTTGATACTGAAGCTTTACTGACAATTTGGGATGAAAAAGATGATTTTAATGCATTAATGCAAAAAGCCTCTGATGATATGATAAAACTTACATCTGTAATTGAAGATGCTGAAGATATAAGAGGCACTCTGAAACAATTTATGTGGAGTAATTGTAAGGCTTGTCACAGCAGGTACAGAGAAGAACATTAGTTATTAAGTAAGAATGATACCTCAAAAAGTTAAAGATCATATTGAAGAATATATTAGCCAGGAAGTATATGTTCAGATAGCTATTATTAAGGGCAAAGAGAAGGTTTCAACAGAAACAGCTATTGATAAATATTTTAACACAAATCATTTTAGAGATTTTTCAGAGGGTAAACCTTATTTTCATTTTATTGATGGATTAAGAGATAAATGCCTTGGGAAACTTAAGAATTCTCCCATGAGAGATAAAGTAACAGAGGACGAAACTATTAAATTATTACAGAAAAAATTAAATGATTTAACTGATGATGAGCTTGAAGACACTTATTGGGAAATAGAAACAGGAGAATTTTTTTCAGGAGAGCAAATAAAAGAATTAGAAAAAAATTGCAGTGAATTAATTAAAGACCTTAATTTTTCAAATAAAAATAAAAAAGAAGTTCAAAAAACTATTTTGAGTTTTTGTGAAAACTACGAAAAGTTGTGTCAAAAAAAATACCCAGAAGCTCCACTTCCACTAGAAATATTAAAATCTGTAAATTAGTTTTTAAAGGGTTCGCTCTTTAAGTGTATACCTAAAGAGCTCCCTTGTGTCGCCTCTTTGGCATTATAATTCCGAGAGGAATTTATTTTTCGTTATATTTTTGAAATATGAGCTGTTCAGCTAAGTATCAGGTGGTGAAAGTATTAACATAAACCTCCTTCTATAAAAAAGGTAATTATAAATAAAACAATTTCAATTAATTTATTTTAATTTTGAGCAAATATATTTATTGAATACAACCTAGTA
>CACECL010000010.1 GCA_902557995.1 uncultured Pelagibacteraceae bacterium
ATTTTTGATTTATTTTTATCTTTGTATATATCTTTAAATTTAGGAAGATAAACAAAATCAACTTTTTTGCTTTTTTTAAGAATTTTTAAATCTTTCTTTAAATTTCTTGGATAAGATTTTAAATCCTTTTTGTTATTAAATTGTTTTGGATTAACAAAAATACTTACAATTGTTTTTTTACAAAGTTTATTTGATTTATTTATTAGTGATAAATGACCTTTATGTATTCCACCCATAGTGGGAACAAAGCCTAGGTCATTAAATGGCCTTAATGATTCAAATAATGACGTATTGTTTAATAAAATTTTCATTTGTATAAAAATATTTAATAAGTAAAACATTTAAATGATTAAACAAGCTATTATTCCTTTGGCTGGACTTGGAACTCGGTTACTACCTTTAACGAGTGTTTTTGCTAAAGAACTCCTACCAATTAATGGAAGACCTGGAATTGAATATATTATTGATGAATGTATTGATGCAGGCATTAAAGAGATTGTATTTATTATCTCCACTAAAAAATTAATGATTAAAAAATATTTCTATAGCGATCAGTTTTACAAAAATATTATTAAAAAAAAAAAAGATTCTAGAATAATTAATGAATATAAAAAAATACTAAAATATAAGAATAAAATTAAGTTTGTTTTTCAAAATATTCCAAAGGGCACAGGTGATGCTGTACTTAAGACACAAAAATATATTAAAAATAAATATTTTTTAATGTTGTTACCAGATGATTTAATAATTAAAAAAAATTGTTCTAAGTCAATGATTAAAGTTCATAAAAAATATCAAACCTCAGTTATGGCATCTATGAAAGTAAATAAAAGTAATGTCTCAAGATGGGGAATATTTAAAATTAATAAAAAATTAGATAAAAGAAATTATGCTATAGATGGTGTTGTTGAAAAACCATCAGTAAAAAAAGCTCCATCTAACAATGCTGTTATTGGAAGATATATATTACCGCGTACAATTTTTAAAAAAATAAAATCTCTTAAACCTGGTAAAGGTAAAGAGATACATATTACTGATGCAATACAGTTATTAATTAATGACAAAGAAAAATTTGTAGCTCATAATTTTGAGGGTATGTACCTAGATTGTGGCACATTAAACGGATATATAAACTCTTCAAAAGAAATAGGTAAATTATGAAATTGTGTATGATTGGTACAGGCTATGTTGGTTTAGTAAGTGGAGCATGTTTTTCAGATTTAGGTAATGATGTTATTTGTGTAGATAAGGATTTAATTAAAATAAATAATTTAAAAAAAGGCATTATCCCAATTTATGAACCTGGTTTAGAAGAGTTAGTTTTAAAAAACTACAAAAATAAAAGATTAAACTTTTCAACAGACTTAATCAACTCTGTAAAAAAATCAGATATTGTATTTATATGTGTTGGAACTCCTACCAAAAAAAACAGTAATAAAGCGGACCTCTCACAAGTATACACTGTTGGTAGAGAAATATCTAAATCAATTAATAAATTTAAAATTATAGTAAATAAGTCAACTGTTCCTGTAACTACAGGCGATGAAATAGAAAAAATTATAGCAAAAAAAGTGAATAAAAAAAATTTTTCTGTGGTGTCTAATCCAGAGTTTTTGAGGGAGGGAGAAGCGATAAGGGATTTTATTTATCCTGATAGAATTGTTGTTGGATCAAATGAGGAAAAATCTACGAGAATATTAAAAAATTTATACTCACCCCTTGTATCAAAAGGTGCAAAATTTCAATCAACAAAGAGAAGGGCTGCCGAATTGATCAAATACGCTTCAAATGCGTTTCTAGCAACAAAAATCACATTTATAAATGAAATCGCTAATTTATGTGAAAAAATTGGAATTGATGTAGAGGATATCTCAATAGGTATTGGTCTCGATAAAAGAATTGGCAGTCGTTTTTTGAGAGCTGGACCTGCTTATGGTGGCTCATGTTTTCCAAAAGATACAAAAGCAATCGTATCCACTGGAGATCAATTTAGAACAAATCTGTCAGTAATTAAAAGTGTTATTAAATCAAATAAAAGCAGATCAGATTTATTAGCCAAAAGATTAAGCTTGATATTAAAAAATAATATTAATAATAAAACAATTTCGTTTTTAGGAGTGACCTTTAAAGCAAATACTGATGATATGCGTGACTCATCAAGTTTAAAACTAATTCCATATCTCTCTAAAAAAGGTGCCAAAATTAAATATTATGACCCAACAGGTTCAAAAAAAGAATTTGATAAACTTAAAAATGTTGAATTTTCTAAGACTATTAAAGATTCAATAAATAATTCTGATGTAGTAATTCTTCATACCGATTGGAATGATTTTAAGTCAATTAACTTTAAAAAATTTTCTAAAAATAAAAAACTTATCATTTATGATATGAGAAATATATTTTCACCAAGTAAAATTAAAAAACTTGGTTTGAAATATTTTGGTATAGGTAGATAAATTAATTTAATTCAAAAATTGCATCAACTTCAACAGATACACCTAAGGGTAGACTATTTGTACTTACAGCTGCTCTAGTATGCATTCCAGCATCACCAAATATTAAAGCAATTAAGTCTGAAGCTCCATTGATAACTTTTGGTTGATCTGTGAAATCATTTGTTGAATTAACAAACCCTGTTAATTTTACACAAGATTTTATTTTTGAAAGATCACCATTGCAAGCCTCTTTGGCTTGTGAAACAATACTTAATCCACATCTTTTTGCAGCCTGATAGCCTTCATCAGTATTTAAGTCTTTACCTATTTTTCCTTTGATCAAATCACCATTATCAGAAATTGAAATTTGACCAGATATAAATAGAAGCTTTCCAACAATTTTTGTTGCTACGTAAGATCCTACTGGAGCTTTTGCTTTAGGTAAATCTATACCTAATTCGTTAATTTTTCTCTCAAATGTCATAATTTTAATCGTTTTTCTTTAGAGGTTTGATAAGTTTACTGCTAATATTTTTAAGACCACCAGTAATTTTTTTTGACTTATTTATAGTTCCATCTTTAATTGATTTAGTTTTACATGCCAAAAACTCTTTAGATAATTTTTTCATTCCTTGGCATTTTTTTTCAGCTGAAAAGACATTGCTTGAAGAAATTAAAATAAATACAAATATTATGAATAATTTTTTCATTTTTTTTTTGTTTTTTTAGACTTTTTCACCTTATCGTATTCTTTTCTTTTCTCAATTAGAATTAAAGCTTCTTCCATTGTTAATTCAGTTGGATCTTTTTCCTCTGGAATCGTTGCATTTAGTGATTTATATTTTATGTATGGACCATACTGTCCTTTCATAACTCTTACAGGTTTTTTATCTTCAGGGTGTTCTCCCAAATCTTTTATGATTGATGAGGACATTCTTCCAGGTTTTGCATCAGCTATTAATGTAATAGCTCTATTTAAACCTATAGAAAAAATTTCTTCTACATTTTCTAATCTAGCTGATTTATTTTCACATTTTAAATATGGTCCAAATCTACCTGTATTTAAGGTAATTTCTTTTTGATTTTCTGGATTTACACCCAAAGATATAGGTAACGAACATAGAAATTTTGCTTTATCTGTGTCAATACTTTCTAATTCAATTCCTTTTGGTATAGATACATTTTTCAATAGTTCATTTACCTCAGGTTTCTTTTTCTTGGTTTTTTTTCTTTTTTTAGGTTTTTCTTCTTCAATATTCTCCTCAAGTACTTTCTCATACTGAAGATAAGGACCAAATCTTCCATTTTTTAGAAATATATCATTTCCATTTTCGTGTTTTCCAAGAAATTTTGGTTCTGCTAGCTGTAATTGAGCAGCTGCTTTAGCTTTTGATAGTGGTCTTGTAAATTTACATTCTGGATAGTTTGAACATCCGATAAAAGCACCTCCTCTAAAACTATTTTTTAAACTCAGTGAACCAGTATCGCATAACTGACATTTTCTAACAATCTTTCCCTCATTATCAGTGTCAAATATTAATGCTCCCAAACTTTCATTTAAAAGATCTAAAACTTCTCTAGTCCTTTTTTCTTTTACTTCTGAAACATTGCTATTAAAATCTTTCCAAAACATCTCTAGAACTTTTAACCAACTTTCTTTTCCAGAAGTTATTTCATCAAGCTGATCCTCTAGTCCAGCTGTGAAGTTATAATCAACATACTTTGAAAATAGTTTTTCCAAAAATGCAGAGATTAATTTACCTCTGTCGGTTGGGAAAAATCTTTTATTAACTATTTCTGCATAACCTCTATTTGCTATTGTTGAAATTATACTTGCATAAGTTGAAGGTCTACCAATTCCTAACTCTTCTAATTTTTTAACCAAACTTGCCTCGGAGTAACGTGGAGGAGGTTGGGTAAAATGTTGTTCATCAATAAGAGCTTCTATATTAATTGGCCCTTTTGACACCTCAGGTAAAATTTGCTCATCATCATCTTTGCTTTGATTTGAATAAACTTTTAAAAATCCATCAAATTTTAAAACTGATCCGCTTGACTTACATATAGTTTTACCGTCTTCAGACTCAATCGTTATTGTATTTCTATCAAATTTTGCTGTTTGCATTTGAGACGATAGAGCTCTAGACCAAATTAAAGAATATAATTTTTGCTGGTCAGAGCTTAAATACTTTTTAACAGAATCTGGATTTCTATTAATATCGGTTGGTCTTATTGCTTCATGAGCTTCCTGAGCATTTTTTGCTTTTTTTCCTGAGTAATTATTTGGATTTTCTGGCAAGTATTCGTTACCATATTCTTTTTTAACAAAATTTCTAAAATCAGAGACAGCATCATCTGATAAATTAGTTCCATCTGTTCTCATATAAGTAATTAATCCAACTGTATCTCCCTCAATTTCTATTCCTTGATAAAGTTTTTGTGCTATTTGCATTGTTCTTGATGCTCCAAAACCTAATCTACTAGAAGCAACTTGCTGAAGTGTTGAAGTAGTAAATGGTCCTGAAGGATTTCTGCTAACAACTTTTGAGGAAATATCAGTTATGTTAAATTTTTTAGTCTTAATATTGGAAATTGCTTTTTCAATTTCTTCTTTATTTTTAAATGAGAATTTTTCAATTTTTTCTCCATCAAGTTGAGAAATGCTTGTTGTAATTTTGCTTTTGTTTTTATCCTGAAAATTAATACTTAAAGTCCAAAATTCTTCAGGCTTAAATAATTCAATTTCATGCTCTCTTTCAGTGATCAATTTCAGTGCAACAGATTGAACTCTACCTGCTGATTTTGATCCAGGTAATTTAGTCCACAGTATTGGAGATATATTAAATCCTACCAAATAATCTAATGCTCTTCTAGCCATGTATGCATCGACTAATAAGGGCTCTATCTGTCTTGGATTTTCAATACCATGTGTGACGGCTTTTTTTGTTATTTCGTTAAATACCACACGTTCAATTTCTTTATCCTTTAAAAGTTTTTTTTCATCTAAATATTCTTTTACATGCCACGCTATTGCTTCACCCTCACGATCTGGGTCAGTAGCAAGAATTATTTTTGAAGAATCTTTGGCTGCATCAGTAATTTCTTTTAAATATTTTTTTGAAAAGCTATCAACTTCCCATTCCATTTTAAAATTTTGATCAGGATCTACAGATCCATTTTTTGAAGGAAGATCTCTAATATGACCATAGCTAGCTAAAACAGTATAGTTATCACCTAAATATTTATTAATCGTTTTCGCTTTAGCAGGGCTTTCAACTATGACTAGATTCATAAATTAACAAACTACTCAAAAGAGTTTGATAGTCAAATTAATAAATTTTTGTCTTAGTTTCTTCTTTATTTTTCAAGCGTTTAATATTTTCTCTGTGGGTAAAAATTATTAAAATAAACATTATTGTGTAAAAAAATACATTTTCTAAACCTTCCAAAAATAAAACATAAACAGGTATACAAAGTGATCCTATCAAGGAAGCTAAAGATGAATATTTAGAAATAAAAAAAATTATTAACCAACTAATGCCAAATATTAAACCAAAAATAATATTTAAAGAAAACAGTATCCCAACATATGTAGCTACACCTTTGCCACCTTTAAATTTTAACCATACTGGAAACACATGACCTATAAAAGCACATAAAGCTGATATATACACTGCATCATGGAAATTAATTTTTACATATAAAACAGGTATTACTGCTTTTAACACATCAAGTATTAGTGTCGAATAACCAATCAGTTTATTACCAGTTCTTAAAGCATTTGTTGCACCAATATTACCAGAGCCGATTTCTCTAATATCTTTTTTTAAAAATATTTTTGTTAAAATTAATCCAAAAGGAATTGATCCCATTAGGTATGATATTATACCTATTATAAAAAGTTCCATTTTTATATTTTAAATAATTCTATACCTTTTACAAATGTATTGGTTACTTTTCCTTGAAGTTTCTTATCTTCAATTGATGTATTTTTAGATTTAGAGATTAAATTTTCTTTTTTTACAATCCATGGTTTATTGATATCCACTATACAAAAATCTGCATCATTTCCAATAGACAGGTTTCCTTTATTTATATTTAATATTTTTGCTGGGTTAGATGTTAATGCTTGTATGATAGTTTCAAGTTTTACAGATCCGTTATGAAATAATTCTAAACTTAAAGACAATAATGTTTCAATACCAGATGCACCTGTTGCAGCTTGAGCAAAAGTCAATCTTTTAGATTCTTCATCTTCAGGTTTATGGTCAGAAACAATTACATCAATAGTTTTATCTTTTAATCCTTGAACTAAAACTTCTCGATCTTCTTCTCTTCTAAGTGGAGGTGATAATTTTAAAAATGTTCTAAAATCTCCAATATCATTTTCATTTAATGAGAGATTATTTATTGATACACCACAAGTAAATTTAACATTTTGTTTACGTTCCTTTATTATATCTACAGATTTTCCTGATGATAGTTGAGATATATGATATCGACATTTAGTTTTTTCTAAGAGAGTAAGATCTCTTTCAATTATAATTCTTTCAGCAATATCTGGTATGCTAGATAAGCCTAGTTTTGTTGCAATAATACCAGAATTAATCATTCCATTTTTAGCTAAATTGTAATCTTCAGCATGTTGCATTATAAGACATCCCAAATCTTTAGCTGAATTCATGATTCTAGACATAAGTCTAGTATTTTGAATTGTTTTTACTCCGTCAGTAAAAGCAATAATTCCTTTTTTAGCTAGTAATCCAAATTCAGTCATATTCGTGCCATCAGTGTTTTGAGTTAATGAAGCAC
Organism: uncultured Pelagibacteraceae bacterium; assembly: GCA_902557995.1. GTDB lineage: Bacteria > Pseudomonadota > Alphaproteobacteria > Pelagibacterales > Pelagibacteraceae > Pelagibacter. Next base: position 7,248 of record CACECL010000010.1, read on the forward strand.
AAGGAAAGATATTTATTTTAGACTTATCACGTCCTCTTCTTTTTAAAAAATCCACAATTGATACATTATCTATAATTGGATCAGTATTAGGCATGGTTACAACAGAAGTTACCCCACCAGACAATGCTGCATTACTTAAAGTCCTAAAATTTTCTTTATATTCATATCCTGGCTCGCCTACAAAAACTCTCATATCCACGATACCAGGAAATATATATTTACCCTTTAAGTCAGTAGGTTTTTCTCTAGTCGGTAAATTATTTGTATTTACCTTTTTTCCTATAGCCTCTATCTTTCCGTCTTCTCCAATTATTAATCCACCATTTTCGTTTATAGAGTTATGAGGATCTATAATATTTGCATTTATAAAGTATTGTTTTTTCATTTATTCACAAAATATTTTTAAACATGCCATTCTTACAGCAACACCTAATTCAACTTGTTCCTTAATTACACTTTTGTTTATGTCGTCTGCTAATCTTGTATCAATCTCTATTCCTCTATTCATTGGACCAGGATGCATGATTAAAGCATCTGACTTTGCATGATCAAGTTTGTCAGGGGTTAATCCATAATATTCGTAGTACTCTCTATTTGATGAAAGATATGAACTGGTCATTCTCTCATTTTGCAATCTAAGCATCATCACAATATCACAATCTTTAAGACCCTTTTTCATATCAGTAAAAGTGTTTACACCAAACTTTTCAATTTCTTTTGGCATAAGATTTGATGGTGCAACTATATTAACTTCTGCTCCTAACATTGTAAGAAGATAAATATTTGATCTTGCCACTCTTGAATGAAGTATGTCTCCACAGATTGCTATTTTTAATCCTTGAATTTTTTTTTTTCGATTTCTAATTGTTAATGCATCTAATAATGCTTGAGTAGGATGCTCACGTCTACCATCACCAGCGTTTAAAACTACGCAATTAACTTTTTGAGATAATAGATTACAAGCACCAGAGTCTTGATGTCTGATCACAATTATATCAGGATGCATTGCATTTAAGGTCATTGCCGTATCAATCAAAGTTTCACCTTTTTTAATTGCTGAGTTACCCATATTCATTGACATGACATCTGCACCAAGTCTTTTTCCAGCAAGTTCAAATGAGCTTTGAGTTCTTGTCGATGGCTCAAAAAATAAGTTTATTTGTGTTTTGCCTCTTAACACATCAATTTTTTTATTTTTACTCTGGTTTAATTTTATGAAAGTTTCTGACTCATCTAGAATGTAATTAATATCATTAACTGATAAATCTTGGATACCTAACAGATGTTTTTGAGAGATTTTAACAGCTTTATTGGTTTTAATTGCCATTAAAATTAACTCTATAGCTATAAAGCCCCTAAATGGCAAGCATTAATTATTTAAATAATCTATAGCTCCCTGAAGAATAAATGCAGCTGCGTTTTGATCTATGTTTTTTTCACGCTTAGAAACATTAACATCAAGCTGACCGGATAGATTAAATGCACCAACGGTCGAAAGTCTTTCATCCCATAGGCAAACATCTACATCAATATTTTGGTCAATATTTTTTGATACATCACTTACTGATTGAGCGGAAGGACCCAATGAACCATCCATATTAATTGGATATCCAATAACAATTCCTTTAATATTGTTTTCCTCTATTATTTTTTTTAATTCGTTGATTAGATCATCATTATTGGTTTTATTGATAGTTTTAAAAGGTGTGGCTATTGACTGTTTTTCATCACAAATTGATACACCGATTCTTTTTGAACCAAGATCTAAACCAATCAATCTAGAGGTTTCAGACTGTTTTTTTTTGAATTCTTCAATAGTGATCATATTGTATATTTTAAACTTAAGTGATAGTTTGCGACATATTTAAATACCATATGAGCATCGATCTTAAAACAATAAAGCACATATCTAAACTATCAAGAATTTCTGTAGATGAGAAAAAAGCAGAGAAACTAGCAGGAGATTTAAATTCAATTTTTGATTTTATTGAAAAACTTAACGAATTAAAAACTGACAATGTTGAACCATTAACTTCTGTTGCTGAAACAACTCTAAAACTAAGGTCAGATGAAGTAAAAAGTAAAAACTTAAGAGATCAAGTAATAAAAAATTCTCCTAAGGAAAATGAAGATTATTTTGTAGTACCAAAGGTAATTGAATAATGTCAGATATAACTAAACAATCATTATCTGAGTTAGTAGAAAATATAAAAGGTAAAAAACTTTCCTCAAGTGAAATTACTAAAGCATTTGTTGAAAGATCAGAAAAATCAAAAGAATTAAATGCATATATAACTGAAGATTATGCAAATGCTTTAAATAAAGCAAAAACGTTTGATGAAAAACCTAATCTTGATCTAAAATTTCCTGGTATTCCAATGGCTGTGAAAGATTTATTTTGTACAAAAGATTTAAGAACCACTGCAGGTAGTAAGATTTTAAATAACTTTGTTCCAACTTATGAGTCGACAGTTACACAAAATATTTGGAATGAAGGAGCTATCCTAATGGGTAAATTAAATTGTGATGAGTTTGCAATGGGTTCATCTAATGAAACTAGTTTTTTTGGTAATGTACAAAACCCAATTGATAAAAATTTAGTCCCAGGAGGATCGTCTGGTGGATCGTCTTCTGCTGTAGCAGCTCAATTAACACCAATAACTATTGGTACAGATACAGGTGGATCTATAAGACAGCCTGCCTCATTTACAGGAACTGTTGGATTAAAACCCACTTATGGTAGTTGCTCTCGATATGGAATTGTAGCATTTGCATCATCTCTAGATCAGGCCGGGCCAATGGCGCAAAATGTTAAAGATTGTGCATTGTTACAAGAAGTTATTAGTACTTATGATGAAAAAGATTCTACTTCAATAGACTTCAAAAGAAACGAGTACAGCAAAGAATTAACAAAAGATATTAAAGGTAAAAAAATAGGAATACCTAAAGAATATAGAGTAGATGGCATGCCTAAGGAAATAGAAGTTCTATGGAAAAAAGGTATTGAATATGCAAAAGATTGTGGTGCTGAGATTATCGATATATCTCTACCTCATACTAATTATGCACTACCAACTTACTATATAGTAGCACCAGCAGAGGCTTCATCTAATTTGGCTAGATATGATGGTGTTAAATATGGTTTTAGAGCAGAAGGGGAAAATCTTATTGATATGTATGAAAAAACTAGATCTGAAGGATTTGGTGCCGAAGTTCAAAGAAGAATAATGATTGGAACTTATGTTTTATCTTCTGGATATTATGATGCTTATTATCTTAAAGCTCAAAAGGTAAGAAAACTTATAAAAAATGATTTTGATGATGCTTATAAAAAAGTAGATGCAATTCTAACTCCATCCACTCCAAGTTCAGCTTTTAAAATTGGTGAAAAAACAAATGATCCAGTTTCTATGTATTTAAACGATATTTTTACTGTTCCTGTAAATTTAGCAGGTTTACCTGGAATTTCTATACCTGCAGGCCATGATGCTAAAGGGTATCCATTAGGATTACAGATAATTGGTAAAGCTTTTGATGAACAAAATATTTTAAACATTGCATATGCTATGGAAGAAAAAATTAATTTTAAAAACAATATTACTGATTGGTGGATTAAGTGAGTAAGAACAAATCTGAATATCTAATTAATAGACACGATAATCAATATGAAGTTGTCATTGGTTTAGAAGTTCATGCACAAGTTACGTCAGAGTCAAAATTATTCTCAACATCAGCGACCAAATTTGGAGCTGAGCCAAATACTCAAGTAAGTTTAGTTGATGCAGCATTTCCAGGAATGTTGCCGGTAATAAACGAGTATTGCGTAAAACAAGCTATTAAAACAGGAATTGGTTTAAAAGCTAAAATCAATAAGAGATCTGTCTTTGATAGAAAAAATTATTTTTATGCTGACTTACCTCAAGGGTATCAAATCTCACAATTCAAAGATCCAATTGTAGGTGAGGGTAAAGTAATACTTGATATGCCGGATGGTCAAAAAGAGGTAGGTATTGAAAGATTACACTTGGAGCAAGATGCGGGCAAAAGTATTCATGATCTAGATCCTAAAAATACTTTTGTAGATTTAAATAGATCAGGTGTGGCTTTAATGGAAATTGTAAGTAAACCTGACCTAAGGTCCCCAGATGAAGTAAATGCATATATTAAAAAATTAAGATCTATTATGAGATATTTAGGCACCTGTGATGGTAACATGCAGGAAGGCTCTTTAAGAGCTGATGTAAATGTATCTGTTAGAAAAAAAGGTTCAAAAGAGTTTGGAACCAGATGTGAGATTAAAAATGTTAACTCAATTAAATTCATGCAGATGGCAATTGAATATGAAGCTAATAGACAAGTTGATTTAATTGAGGATGGTAAAACGATTGATCAAGAAACAAGACTTTTTGATACTAAAAAGAATGAAACTAGATCAATGAGATCAAAAGAGGATGCTCATGATTATAGATATTTTCCAGATCCAGACTTATTGCCATTAGAAGTTTCAGATGATTTTATTGAAAACTTAAAATCAGAAATTCCAGAGCTACCAGATGAAAAGAAAAAAAGATTTATAGAAAAATTCAAACTATCACCTTACGAAGCAAACATTTTAGTTTCTGATATTGAAACATCAAATTACTTTGAAAATGTAATTAAGAAATCAGATGTAAAACTTGCAACAAATTGGATAATTGGAGAATTATTTGCAGCCTTAAATGAAAAAAATTTAGAAATAACTGAAAGCCCTATAAGTGCAGGCAACTTATCAAAATTAATTAATTTAATTAAAGACGGAACAATTTCTGGAAAAATTGCAAAAACAGTTTTCGAACAAATGATGGAAGGAGACAAAGATCCTCAGAAAATTGTTGAAGAAAATGGCTTGAAACAAGAGAGTGATCCAAAAGCGCTTGAGGTACTGATAGATAAGGTTATTAATGATAACAGAGACAAAGCTACCGAATATAAATCAGGTAAAGTTAAATTATTTGGTTTTTTTGTAGGTCAAGTAATGAAAGTTTCTGGAGGAAAAGCAAATCCTCAATTAGTTAATGAGATTTTAAAGAAAAAACTTTAGAACTTATGGGTTCAGACCTAAATATAACTAAAGAACTCCAAGAGTATATTTTAAATCATGGATTGAATTTACATCCAGTTCAAAAAGAAATAATTGATTACAACTCATCTCTTGGTGATATCAAAAGAATGCAAATCTCAATTTCACAAAGTCAATTTCTGCATTTAATTATAAAAATATCAAATATCAAAAAAATTTTAGAGATAGGTACATTTACAGGATTAAGCACGTTATCTATGGCTTTGGCATTATCAGATGATGGCAAAATAGTTGCTTTAGATAAAAATGAAGAAACTAATAAAGTTGCACTAGATTTCTTTAAAAAAGCTAATCAAGACCATAAAATTAAAACATTAATTAAACCTGCTTTGGAAAGTTTAGATGAAATTAAAAATGAAAAGTTTGATTTAGTTTTTATCGATGCAGATAAAATGAATTATATTGAATACTATGAACGTTCTTTACAATTATTGAATAAAAATGGTCTAATAATCATTGATAATGTTTTATGGTATGGAGAAGTTGTTAATGAAAACAATACTGATAAATTTACTAAAAATATTAAAGAATTTAACTATCATATTTCAAAGGATACAAGGGTTGAAAAATTAATAATACCTCTTGGCGATGGAATGACTGTTTGCAGAAAATTATAATGTTTGATGTAGTTGGTTTTTATAAATTTGTTAAAATTTATTATCTTAAGAAAAAACAAAAAGTTTTATTTGAAACTTTAAAAAAGAAAAACATTAGAGGTACTATAATTATCTCTAAAGAAGGGGTAAATGGAACTATTTCTGGTAAAGCTGCAGACATTAAATTTACTATTAATAATTTAAAAAGAACTCTTAAATTTAAAAAATTTAACAGCAGTAATATGTCTAAAAGCTTATTCCAACCATTTCACAAACCTAAAGTAAAAATTAAAAATGAAGTTGTTCCTATGAATTTAATTTTAAATAAAAGAATAAAGAAAAAAGATAGCCATGTAGATCCAAAGAAATGGAATAAGCTGATAAAAGAAAAGTCTACTGTTCTAATAGATGCGAGAAAACCATTTGAATACAATGTTGGAACATTTAAGGGAGCAATCAATCCTGATGTTGATAACTTTAGAGATTTTCCAAAATATCTTAAAAAATTAAAAAAAAATCAACCTATAGCTATGTTTTGTACTGGTGGAATTCGTTGTGAAAAAGCGTCTGTATATTTGGAAAAAAAAGGTTTTAACAACATTTATCAGTTAAATGGTGGAATTTTAAATTATCTGAAAAAAACTAATAAGAAAAAAAGTTTATGGAAAGGTGAATGTTTTGTTTTTGATAACAGAATTAGTTTAAAACATGGTCTAAAAGTTGGTTCTTACTCAATGTGCAGTGGTTGTAGGAATCCCATTTCTCCTAAGGATAAAAAATCAAAAAAATATGAAGAGGGTGTTTCATGTCCAAATTGTCACGATAATCTTACAGATCATCAAAAATCAAGATTTAGGATGAGGCAAAAACAAATTAATCTTGCCAAAGAAGCTGGAAAAAGACATATCTTTCAAAAAGAGTATTAACAAATCTTAAATTAATGAATTTATTAAAAGATGAAGTTTCCTTGTTAGTAAGAAAACTTGCTGTACCAGCAAGTGTAGGAACTTTATTCCAAACACTTTATACAATCGTAGATACTTTTTATGCAGGAAAAATATCGCCAGAAGCCTTATCTGCTTTGAGTAAGTCTTTTCCGATATATTTTTTGATTATTGCGACATCTATTGGAGTTACAGTAGCGGGAACATCATTGATTGGCAGCAGTATTGGAGAAAAAAACGAAAAAAATGTTTTAGGTTATTTTGGAAATGTAATCATTTATTCGATTATAATTTCGGTAGTTGTATCTATTTTAGGATTTGCTTTTGGAGAAAAGATATTCTTATTAATGAATTCCACTCAACAAGTAATAATTCTTGGACTCGAATATATAAATGTAATTTTTTTAGGTACGATATTATTTATTTTAGTAGTAGCATTAAATTCATTCTTACATGCAGAAGGAGATACTAAAACCTACAGAAATGTTCTTATATTTTCTTTTTTCTTAAATATTATTTTAAATCCAATTTTTATTTTTGGTTTTTTATTTATACCTCCATTAGGAATAACCGGTATTGGGATAGCAACTTTAATTGCACAATTAATCTCATTATTAATTATTCTGATAAAAATATTAAATAATCGGAGAATTAAACAAATAACTTTAGATCATTTCAAACCTAAATTTTTTTTCTTTAAAAATATTTTTTTTCAATCAATGCCAATCACAATTGCTATATTAGGGTATTCTATTGCTGCAACAATTGTTTTTACATATGTTGGATTATTTGGCGAATATGCTGTAGCAGGGTATGGATCTGCCACGAGAATTGAGCAAGTAGTTTTGTTACCAATATTAGGAATTAATACAGCAATTATTTCAATAATAGCCCAAAATATTGGAGCAAAGTATTATGATAGAGTAGAGCAATCATATTTTACCTCAATAAAATATGGCTTATTCATAATGTTAATCGCTGGTGTAGTGATTTTTATAAGTGCTGACATTGTTCCTAAATTCTTTTCTTCAAATCCAGATGTAATTATGCATGGCTCGATGTATCTTAAGATTTCTGCATTTATTTTACCTGCTTATCCAATATTTTTCTTATCAAATGGATTTTTTATGGCATTAAAAAAATCTGAGAAAGCCATGGTTAATAATATTGCTAGAAATGTCATAGTGCCAGTTTTGTCCTTTTACATTGCAAAGTATTTTAATGCAGATTTTAAAACTTTCTTTTATATTTGGGCAATTTTTCAATGGTTAATATCATTGATATTATTATTTTATGTTAAACATTATATTAAACATAAATTAGCTAGTATTTAGAATTATTTAAAAATGTTTTTTACAAAAAGAAAAGCAATATTATTATTTATAATATGTTTAATATTTTTCTTTCTAACATATCAGGATGTTAAATCATCAGAAATTACATCTGTTACGGGTTATGCTAAAGTTACAGATGGTGATACTATAAAAATAGATACATTTAAAATAAGGCTTGACGGAATAGACGCACCTGAAAAGAAACAAAAATGTAAAAGACCCTATTTTACAATTTTTATGTTTACATTTTATGAAGATTATTCTTGTGGTCAAAAATCTACAGAAGCATTATTAAAAAAAATAAATGATCAAAAAATTACATGTAAAATTTCTGATGTTGACTACTTTAAAAGACTTATTGGTGAATGTTATAAAAAAAAAATTAATTTAAATGCATGGCTAGTCTCAAATGGACATGCAGTTGCTTTTCGAAAATACTCAAAAAAATATGTACCTGATGAAATACTTGCTAAACAAGCAAAGAAGGGAATGTGGCAAGGAAAATTTGAAATGCCATGGGATTATCGAAAATCTAATAAAAATTAAATTACAGGATAAAAGATTTGTAGAGTTAAAATTAAATAAAGTAATCCACCCCAAATTTTAATTAATTTATTTATTTTCATTATCTTCTTTTGATTTGTCGCAATAAACTTGCTGAAACCAATACTTAGAAATACAGGTATTAGACAAAATATATAAGATAATAAAATAAACCAATCAAGATCAGTTAAATATTCTAGTTTAGGAATATCATCTTGGAATACAAAGTTATAAGCAATTAACGCTAACAGTGCTATTATTGATGTGTTAAGTCTAGCCTCATATTTTTCAGTCGGTATCCATAAAACGTACCAAGCAACACAAAGAATTAAAAATACTGGTAACATTATCTTTAATAAGTAGTGTTGGAAATTTCTTTCGATATTTATTTCTATATCAAGAACATTTTCTGTCCGAGGAAGTATTATTTGATTATAGATATCATATGTGTTTTCAGAAAGGATTTTGCTTTTAACACTGATACCATCATCACTTATTTTCCATGCTTTAAGTTTATTTATTTTAGGATTTAAAAATTTTTGTAAATTTAAAAAAACTCCAGCCTCTGGAGTAATGAATGTTAGTGAACCACTTTCGCTATTGTCTTCCATATTGATATTTGGATAATTGCCTACACCTGTTTCAATTCTGATCAAAAGTTTTTGCGTATCAAAAGGGAATTTTCTAAAATCAAACGATTGTCTAAAAAAACCAACTCCTTTTTCAGTTCTTAAAGTTCTTAATATGCTTTCATCAATTGTAATCTGAAAAACTGGGTTAGCTAGAAATTCTTTATTTTTAAGACCTTCTCTCACGTCAGCATCATATCTAAATTCATCAAATGTGACGCTTTGTAAAGGCCAATCATCTAAAAGTCTTGCCTCTGGACAGATATTAATTCTATTATTGCTAAATAAATCCGTACCTTTCAAAGTTTTAGCTAAATCATTTCTAATGTTCGTTAATTGAGATGTAAATGACATTTCAAGAATACCTAAAGTTGTATCTATGTTTTGAATACTTTTAATTTCAAAATTAGACAATTTAAAATTATTGAATTTATAAGGTTTTGATAAAATTGAAACTTTTTTACCATCACCTAATTCAAAATTAGTTTCTCCTTTTAGGTAAGTAAGTTTTTCTAAATCTTTATCACTTAATTTTGATAGATCAAAGTTATCTATTTTTTTTATTACAGTTTTATTTGCAATAAAATTTTTATGATCAAATAAAGAATATCTTACTATAGGAAAATTATTCTTATCTCTTTTAACAATAATTTTCTTTTTATTATTATCCCAATGATAATCAAAATGTACTCCAGCATCGTTTCTTTTTTCATTATACTCAAAATTTCTTTTATTGTTTTTAGCTTCTTCATTTATAATGTGATGAATAACATCATTACCACAAAGTTTATTCTGAGCAGATGAAATTGATGGAAAAAAAGATAAATTAACTAATACAGTTAATAAAATTATCGAATTTTTAATGTTTTTAATTATCACAAAATAGAATTTAATTAGTTATAATGAAGATGTAAATTAAAGAATTAATTTTTATGGCTACGATAAGAAAAACTGCATCAATTGAAAATGGTATTATGCAAGTTTTAAAGATTTTAGATGAAGATGAAATTCAAGCAGCAATCGGAAAATCCGCATCTTATTTGAGAAAGTGTAGCAATCCAAATGATCCTGATAGACACATAGATCACCATGATTCTTTGAAACTTGATATTGCCTGTATAAAAAAAGGGAAAGCCCCTCCATTATTAAGAGCTCATGAATATATTGTTGCAAATGTTGCGGATAATTTAGACTCTCACAAACTTAATGATATAGATGAAATGTTAGTAAAGTCGACTATTCTCCATGGTAAACTCACAGAAGTAGTGAAACAATCTGAAGATCCTAAAAGTGAGCAGGGTATAGAATTTTCAAAGTTAGAAAAAAAGAAAATAATGGAAGCTATTAAAAATTTAGAAGATAAAATTATGAAAATAAAAATTACAGTCGATCAAAAATAATTATACATTTTCAAATTTATCCCATTCCCCATCTTCGTTGTAATCATAGGCAATAACATCTGTTTTACCATCTTCATCTTCATCGATTTCAGCCTCGTCAGCATTACCATTGTTATTTTTATCAATTAAAATAACTTCAAAATTATTATCTTCATTTTTATCTATAGCTACAATTTCAATAATTCCATCTTCATTTTCATCTCCATATGCAATTTCATAAATACCATTGTTGTTTTCATCTACAAGCCAAGCATCAATAATACCATTTTTATTCATATCAACTTCTCTCGCTTCAGATAAATCAACAGATCCTTTCTCAGATTTTTTCTTCTTTTTCTTTTTTATCCAAGTGTTACCTTTTTCTTTTTTTTGAATATATTTGCTTTTCTTCTTTTCAATCTTTTTTGGTTTTTCATTGATAAAATCAATTACATCATTAATTGCTATTGCAAAATTTAAATTTTCACCCTCTGAAGTAAATGTATTTAGACCAATTAATTCTTTATTTTTATTAAATAGAGGGCCACCTGAGTTCCCAGGATTAATAGCAGCTTGAGTTTGAATAACATTCGCTGCATGACGTGAACCTTCGTATCTCCAATTATAGTTAGGTCTTACCTGACTAATCATGCCTGAAGTAAATGTCCAGAGAAGTCCCTCTGGATGCCCAATAGCAAATGAAGTTTGTCCTGGTCGAATTCTATCAAATTTTCCATAAACTACTGGTTTTAATTTTATTGGTAAATTCTCAACTTCAAGCATTGCAAGGTCTTTAGTTTTATTAACTTTAATAAGCTTTGCATTATGTGATGGAACTTGTGAAATTAAATAATTTTCATCAACCATATTCATGGGTTTTATCCAAACACTTAATTGATCTGCTCCATTGACTACATGCCAATTAGTAATTATTTGAAGTTTACCTTTATTATTAATAACAAATCCAGATCCAACTCCCTTAATTCTGTTATTTTTTCTATTCCCTATAAAAACAACACTTGAAGAAAAATCATCATAAATATCTTCGGCACCTTTAAATTTTGGTTGGCTTTTATTCTTATTATTTTTAATAATTTCATTTTCCTTTTCTTTTAAAGCTTCATTTAAATCAGTTACATTTTTTAAAAGAGTTTCAGCATTTTCCTCATCAACTAAATTAGTATCATTTATGGCGTAGGAAGCCTTAGACATTACTTTGGCATTATTTACTTCTCTAATATCAAAAGCGTTTGAGTGGGTTGAAATAAATAAAAATAAAATAAAAGAAAAAAATAATTTTAAATACATATTATTTTTTAGATACAAATATAAAATCACCATTTGTATGACCCCAGTTATACATTAAATGTAAATAAGGTTGTTGCCTCATTCCGGCGTGGGCTAGACCAATATTATAACCTATATCTCTTAGTGTTATTATATTGTTATTTTTTAGTGAATTTATAAAACTTATACCAAATATTGAATGTTTACCTACACCAGTGTCATCTACAGGTTCATTTTGACCAGATGAGAGCACAAGTCTAGCCCTTTTATTAATTAACTTTTGATAAAGCATAGTTTTTTGTTTTTCGTTAATCATATTAGAACCTTTTGAAACAGAAAAATAACACGAGTCAACCATTACTGCCAAGTGATGAGCCGGAATATCAACTAAATAATTTTCTATATCACTTAAATTAATCCAATTTCTGATTGATTTCTTTTGTCCATCAACAGGTATCCAATAAGATTTATTACCTTTAATATCTCCATGTCCTGCATAATAGATTAAAACATAATCTTTATCGCTTGTAAGTTCTGATAATTTTTCAAAAGCAGAAAACATTTTATCTCTATCTGCATTTTTGATTGTTATAACTTCTTCGAAATTAAATTTTGATTTTAATATTTTTCCTATTTCATTTACATCATTTACCGGAGATGTTAGTGAAGCCCACTCTGCTTTATTGTATTCTGAATTTCCAATTAAAAGTGCATAATATTTGCCTGGTATATCTAAATCATCTACTTTATTTGTACCCGGATCGCCTGCAATGACAGTATTAGTTTTATATTCTTTATATTCAGAAAGTTTTGCAATTGTCTTTTCTTTACTTTTAAAAAATTCTATTTCAACGTATTTACCTCCCTTATATTCTCCACTTCCTATCCCAAAATTTCCATCATTTTCGAAATTAATATTTGCTCCGAGTACTTTCTTTTTATCACATGTAACAATTGCTTTACCCTTTAGTTCGTCAAATAAAATACCTTTTAAAGTATCTATTTCACATGTTGTTTCTTTATTATCAAAAAAAACAATACCATCACTGTGAGAGTAAAAGGTTTTCTTTTTAAAGTTAAATTTAGAAGACTTATCTGATTTTTTATCTGAATCTATATATCCATAAATATACTCTGTATCTTCTGCGTTACCTGGCGCAATGATCGCAGCAAAGTATAATTCTGCTTTTGGAAGATCTTCAATATTTTTATGTTTTTTTAATTTGTTTTTTATATCTTTTACTTTTTCTTTACTTTTTTTAGTAATCCAAGATTTAGATTCTTTAATTTTTTCTTTTAATTTTTTCTTGTTCTCTTTAACTTCTTTTTTTTTAATCCAAGAAGTAGTTTTTTCTTTTTCTACTTTTTTAACAGTTTCAGTTTTATCTTTCTTTTTTATCCAAGAAGTTTCGGATTGGGCAAAGGTGATTAAACCAAGTAAAATGGTTAAGGCAATAGTTATATTTTTGAAATATTGCATACTAAATATTACATAAAAATTTTGATTATTTAAATACCTCTTAATTATTATCTTGGTAGCCTACCTCCAGAATTAAGACAATCTTCGATTGTATTAAAACTCTCATATTTCTTTGTTTGTTTGTAATATTGTGATCCTTTTTCATGACAAATATTGGTGGAAGATTTTTTTACATTTGGATTGATATTTTGAATATTGTCACAAGCAGAAAGAAATATAATCAATATAAAAATTTTGATAATTCTAATCACAAGCTAAATTTTCCCTTAAACCCATTAATACACCACCCCAAAAACCTGTAACACCACTATTAGAGTTATCCCTTCTAACATTTTGACATTCAAGTATTTTTCTAGATATCAGTATTTCATTTCTTTGGTGATCTAATTTCATCAGACAATTACTGAACTCTAAAGTATTCCTCTTAAAACCATAATGTTTGCAGGTTAAAATATCCTCATTTTTTTGTTTTTCTTTAATATTCATTTTACTTTCAGCATTATAATTTGCACACCCATTTAAAATAATAAAAAATAAAATAAAAATTTTTTTCATTTTAATTATTTATTAGAGTTAAGAATACAAATGTTAGTTCAATAATTATTAGAGCCTCAATCATCAAAATAATTTACCCTCATCATTTAATTTAGGTAAATCATTAAAGGAAATTTTATTCAATATACAAACTACCTTATCTTTTGGGGTTTTAAACTCACCTGTATTTCGATCAATTGTCCAACCGCCATACATACTATTATAATCAAATTTAATATAATCATTCGTAAAACTTAATATTTGATACGAATATTTAAATTTCTTTGTTCTGACATTGTAGCTACTCCTCATTTCCAAGCCTGTAAGTTTGTAATATCTTTCATTACATTTTAAATATGTTGGTTGATCTGCTGCATAAGCAAATGAATTAATTCCACTTAATAAAACTAAACTAGCGAAAAATTTACTATAAGAAAAAAATAATCTTGAAATTGAAGAAATAATAATTTTCATAATTTAATCATTATCTCCCCTAATCAATAGGGGAGATATATTAGATATTAGCCATCCTCCTTTTTCATGTTTAATAATACTGATCCAATCACACCAAAGATAATTGGTGAAAATCTTGATGCAGAACCCATAAATGGAGTAAGATTTACACCCATCCATGATAATGCAAAATCTGCAACCGCAAATATCAAAAATAAACTTCCTAATATCTGTAATACCGAAAAGTTATTTTCTTGTGTCCTTGTTTTTACTTTACTCATTTTTTTTCTCCTTTTGTTATTGTTTGTCATGACTCTTATTTAGATGATTATATTGAAATAGCTTGTCCAGCTTTAAAAAATATTTTGGACAAATAATCTGTCCTAAAAATAATCTTATCTTGGACAAGAAATTAAAAATAAAAAAATTAAATTAGAAATATGAAAAAAATAATTACAATAATGTTTTTAATTTTATTAAATGGTTGTGCAACTGGTACATATACAAGCAGAGATGGAGACAATTCAAATCTAAATCATGATACCATGTATTGTAAGTCTTTAGCACGATCAAAGCATCCAGGTTATATTTGTAAAAATCCATTAATGTGTGCTCCTGAAGAATTCAATATTGTCATTAATGAATTAACTCAATACGAGGCTGTATTTCAGAACTGCATGCTAAGGAAGGGCTATAATTATAATTAATTTATGAGTATTCATTCTTTTCAAAATATGGTTAGTTTAGAGAAATCAGGAATTTGTATGTGGGAAAAATACCGACATGAAAGTAAACAAACAATTTGTGTCATTGGTGTACTAATTCTTGCAGCAAAGTTGTGTAAAGCTGACGGACATTTTAATGTTTATGAAGAAGAAGAAATATTAAAAGTAATTCCACATGAGCCACATCAGAAAAGAGTCTTAATGAAAATTTTAGATGAAGCTGGAGCAGATAGTAAACCAATTGAATATGATGCAATGAGAATTAAAAAATTAATTGGTGATGATCACAAAGATTTTTTAGAATTTATTTTGGCTGTTCTTTATAAGTTAGCTTATAGCGATCACGTTTATAGTGAAGAGGAAGAAAGAGACATAAGAAAAGTTGCCAAAATATTTAATATAGAAAAAACTTTACCTGAAAAAATTTTAGTATTTATAAAGAAAAAATTTAAAAGGAGAGATAATTAATGCCAAATTTAGATAACGTATTTAATAAATTTTTTCCTAAATCTAAAACTGCTCCTATGGGAAAAAAATTAATTTATTTTGCATGGGGTATTGAAATTTTAGTAGCTTTAGTTGGTCTTACAATGGCAATGCTATTTTTCTTTAGCAAAGGTCAGTCTGGAATTTCCGCAGATGACACTGAACTAATGAAAGATGTGGGTAAAAATTTAGATAACTATATTGTTGGTTTAGCATTTGTTGTGGTTGCGGTAATGGAATTAACAAAGATTCCTCTTGCAACTGCATGTTATTATGCAGCTAAGTGGACGTGGAGAACAATATTTATTGTTGCACTAATTGCGGTAAATTATTCAACTTTTGAAACAATTATACAAGGTTTCGAGCTAGGTTATCATAATAGGCTTGCAATAGTTGATGTAGAATTAGAAAAAAAACAAAAATTAGAAAAAGAAATTGAAGATTTAATTACTAACAATTTAAATAAATCTGATCAAAATCAAAAAATTAATAGTGAAATAAATGAGCTAGAAGACCAAAAAGCAACTATTCAATCTCAAAAAATAGATGCAATTAACAATATTAAAAAACAACATAGTATAAGTAATAACGACGTAATTATACAATTAGACAAAAGTAAGCAAAGTAAAGAAAAAGAAAGATCAGAAAAAGAAAAATCATTAGATGATCTTCAGGCTACTTTGGTTGGATTAAATAAAAGCCAAGGAGAATGTCCTTTAGTAGGAAGAAAAAAATGTCAAAATCAAATAGAACAAAGTATAAATAGTGTTAATAAAAGAATTTCTTCTACACAAAATAGAATAAATTTAATCGATAAAGAAATAACAAGTATTGATAACAAAATTTCAAAACTAACTGCTACAATAGATGGCGATATTATCCCTTTAATTGAAGCAGAAGAGGAAAAGGCAAGAATAGCAATAGATAAAATCCAAAATTTAATAGATCAGAAAAGAAATGAATTAGGAAATGTTCAAAGTAGTTCTTCTTCTGAAAATTATCTTGCTGATTTAGAAATACTTAAAAAAGAATTGGCAGAGCAGGAAGAAATTTTAGTAAAAACTGCAAGACAAAATCAGATATATAGAATAGCTAAATTTATAAAAAATACTGGTTCCAATATGAGCGCTTGGTGGAATAACAAAACTGCTGAAGAATATAAACTAACAGATATTGATCAATCAGATACTGATCTAGCTTTCATGTTATGGTTTGGTGGATTAGCTCTAGTTATATCAATTATTGGAACGCTAGTTGCTTTAGCAGGTCTACATCTACAAGATGAAAGAATGCATGAAATTAGAAATAAACCTATTAAAGCAAGATTAGGAAGATTTTTTAGAAATATTGCTTGGATACCTGTTTATATTAATAAGTACATTTGGGCAGGAGTTAAAAGGCTAAAAGATCCTAAAATCATTAAAGAAAAAGTTGAAGTTGAGGTTGAAAAAATTATAGAAAAACCAATTTTCAAAGACAAAGTTGTTTATGTAGATCAAGAAGTTCCTAGAGAAACAATAATTGAGAAAAAAGAAATGGTTTATGTTCCCTTGCCAACTGATGATGAAGAATTGTTAAAAAAAGGACCTTTTAAAGCTCCAGACTACGATAAAGATAAAAAGAAATAATGGCTGATAAAACTTTTGAAAGCATTAATCATAACTACGAACCTGTTAACAAATATATTGATGATCAAGCAAGATTAAAAAAGTCAGTAAGTTCTTGGAGATATGCTAAATCTACAGCATTAGTTTTAGTTGCAGCTGGTATTTTAGCTGTATTGCTAGCTTGGGCCTATTATCTTTATAAAAAACCACATCGATTAGTATCTTTAAGTGAAATTGAGGATCGAATATTATCTAATGAGGAAAGAATAATTAATAATGAACGTAAAATTCCAAAAGATAATGAGGTAAATACTTCAACTGCTGAGAATATCCTCAAAAGTGAAATTAATAAAAAAGATCAAAAAATATTAAATTTACAGGAAAAACTAAAAAATATAGATAATCAAGATACCGAAATGATTGAAGAACTAAAGAAGAATTTAGAGGATTTAAGAAATGAGAAGAAAAAATTACAAGAAAGACTGTATGAAAAAAGACAGGTTAAAACAAATGTAATTCACTTTCAGCAGATCAAAACAAAATTAAACAATGCAGATGTAACGGTTACAACAAGACTTTATTATGATGATCCTACTAATTTGTCGCCTAATAAATCTGACGGATCAGATCCAATAGAATGTTATGTTACTTTCAATAGAGATGATTTACAAAAAATTGAATTAGGTACTAAAAATGAACCCCCTAGAGTTAGTAAATATCATATGGAAACATTGGGTGTAAGTTTTAATGATTTTGTAAATCTAAAAAAAAGCAAGTGTCAATTTAATTAAAAAATGAAAAAAATTATATTTATATTTTTTGTATTTTTAATTCTCCAATCTTTTTCTAAGGCAGATAGTATAGAAGATTTTGAAATTGAAGGATTTACAATTGGTGGAAATTTATTAGAGTATTTCAATAAATCAAAAATACAATCAGAAAAATTTTTTTTTGATGCTCAAAAAGACAACAAAAAATATGCTAGCATAAAAATTTATGAAGAATTGAAAAATTTTAAAAGTTTAACAATAAATTTTTTAGATAAAAATTACAAAATTGGATCAATTTCTGCTTTTGTAAGCATTCAAAATATCTCAGAATGCAGAAATCAACGTCAAGTTATAATTGGAGAAATAAAATCATTATTTATAGATACAGAAATTCAAGAATTTGATAAACCACATTTTTTAGATAAGAATTCTACTGTTGAAACAACCCTTTGGACTTTAGAGAATGGCTTTGTACGTGTAGCATGTTATAATTGGTCAAAAGGTTCTGGATATCCGATTGAATTAAGAATTGATACAGCATCTATAGATTATGCAAATTTTTTAAATTCTTTATAATTATAATTAATGAAAATATTTTTAATAGTAATACTTTTAATCTTTAGTTTTCAATCTTGGACTAATGCAGATGATATTAGAGATTTTGAAATTGAGGGAATGAACATAGGTGAAAGTGCATTAGAGTATTTTGACGAAAAATATATTATAGAAGGAATTAATGACAAAAATAGTTTCAAATACAAAGATAATAAATTTGTATCAATAGGAACAATAAATAATTATATTAATTATGATAGTGTTGGAATAGTTATTAAACCAAATGATAAAAATTATATAATTTATGCTCTAGAAGGAACAATAAATTATGGTAAAAAAATTAGCAAATGTCATGAACAACAAAAAATTATTGAAATAGATATAGACAATCTTTTAAGAGACGAGATTTCTAAAGATACTTGGGAAGCTGATTATAAATACGACCCTTCTGGAAAAAGTAAAGTTAAGTATATCGATTATAATTTTGTTGATGGATCAGCAATAAGAATTGTTTGTTATGATATGGATGATAATTTTATTGATCCAAATGACCAATTGGTAGTCATAGTTAACTCAAAACAATTTATGGAATTTCTACATACTTTATGAGGATATCTGTTGTTGCTTTAATTTTAATACTTAGTCTTCAATTTTGGTCCAAGGCCGATGATATTAGAGATCTAGAGGTTGAGGGGATTAGTTTAGGTCAAAATGCCTTAGATTATTTTTCTAAAAATGATATTGATCAAAATAAATCTTATTATCCGAATGATAAAGAAATTTGGAGATATTTAATTATTTTAAAAGACAAGCAATACGATTCAATTCAACTACATTTAAAATCCAAAAACAATAAATACCTAGTTGTAGGTGTTGCTGGTTTAATCTATTTTTACGATGAAAAAGATGCATACAGTAAGTGCATTAAGAAAAGATCCTCGGTCGTTAATGACTTAGAACAAAGTCTCATTAATGTAAAAAAATCAGATGAAGAGCGTGACATTCTTATCTCTGATGATACCGGTAAATCCCATGTTGATGCATTTTATTTTGATTTCAAGGAAGATTTTAGTGAATATGTAAAAGTAGCATGTACATATTTTTCAGATGAATACAGGGATAAAACAAATCATCCACCATCATATTTAAGAGTAGCTTTAACATCAACCGAACTCCATTATTGGTTAAAAGAAAAAGCTTTTTAAAAAATCCTACTCAGCCCTCATAATCTTGCACCTTATTGTGTTATTTAAAAGTATATTTAACTAATTTCAACTATTTCCAAATCTTGACATACATAGGTTACATTGAGTAAGTGTTATTTATGAGAATATTTTTAACAGTACTTATTATAATCTTTAGCCTTCAATCCTGGATTAAAGCTGATGATATAAGAGATTTTGAGATAGAGGGAATTAGTATTGGAGACAGCTTATTAGACTATTTTAGTAAAAAAAAAATTGATCAAGAACAGTTTTTTGAAGCTGAACAAGGAGATAACAAAGAAGTTGCGCGTTTTTATATTAGAGAAAAAAAAGGTAATTATGATTGGATTACTATGTCGTACAAAACTTCAGATAAGAGTTATACAATAATTGAGTTAAGTGGATTTATATTCATTTCTTTTAATGAATGTTTAAAAAAAAGAGACGAAATAAATAATCAAGTTGAAAATCTTTTTAAAGAATCGAGACAACAAGTAACAGGCACTATCGAGCATTTTTTAGATAAAGATTCTTTTGTAGATCATATTGCTTATTGGACATCAAAAAATTCTAATGATTATGTATCACTAACTTGTTATGATTGGTCAAAAAAAAGTGGTTATGGTGATCAATTAAGAATTGAGGCTTATTCAGATGAATACCATAAATGGCTTTCTTCATTATAGTAAATATAAACACTTTATTTTTAGGACTTGCTTACAATTATAATGTTTATTAAATAAATATATTAGATGAGGATATTTTTAACAGTTATAATTTTGATCTTAAGCCTACAATCCTGGACCAAGGCAGATGATATTAGAGATTTTGAAATAGAAGGAATTAGTATTGGTGATAGTGCTTTAGATCATTTTAAACAGAGTAATTTTGATACTTTCTATAAACAATATTATCCTGGTAGTGATGAGTATTTAGGAGTGGAAATACCACAGCACTTAAGCAAAATTGAATTTTCAAACTATGACAGCATAACTTTAAATTGGAAAAAAAATGATAATAGTATGAAAATTGTAGCGTTAAGTGGTATTAAGCTATTTCCTAATAACATAAATGGATGCTTAAAAGAAAGAGATTTTATTGCGTCTGAAATAAAAGGTATTTTAGATGATTTTAAAGAGGAAAGTTATGAAATGGATTTTGGTGATATGCATGACAGCGTTAGTTATGCAATAGATTTAAAAATTAAAGATGGATCCATAAGAATATGGTGTACTGATTGGGATGAAAAAACTGAAAAGGAAAATGATTGGGAAGATGATTTAAATGTTTCTATAGATACCAAAGAATTTATTTATTGGGTTGATAATATTGCATATAAATAATTTTTGAAATGAGGATATTTTTATTATTATTTATTATAATTTTCAGTCTTCAATCCTGGACCAAAGCAGATGATATTAGAGACTTTGAAATAGAGGGACTGAGCATAGGTGATAATTTAATCGAATATATGACAGTCAATCAAATTAT
Organism: uncultured Pelagibacteraceae bacterium; assembly: GCA_902557995.1. Classification (GTDB taxonomy): domain Bacteria; phylum Pseudomonadota; class Alphaproteobacteria; order Pelagibacterales; family Pelagibacteraceae; genus Pelagibacter. The sequence goes on from CACECL010000010.1 coordinate 28,385, forward strand.
TAATAACGATCAAGGAAATTATCCGGTTGATAGTAAATTTTATGAAATTTCTTATTCAGGATATTTAACACAATATGAATATGTTAATGTTGGCATAAAAAGGAATGATGATAATTTTAAGATTTATTTTATTAGGGGAATGAACATTGTTAAAAATAAAAAAGATTGCTTAAAAATAAAAGAAACGATTGCTGAAGATTTAAAAGAATTGTTTCCCAAATTTTATTTTTTAGAAGGTAGTCAAAAACATTATTATTATAAAAATAGTACACAATACATATCTCAATTTTCTGTTACATCTGATGCAAATAAAAGTGATCATGCTCGTGTTGAGTGTATGATAATCAATGATAAAGATAAAAAAATTCATGGTGAATTAGTGAGTACCTTAGAGGTTATAATTGCTTCAAAAGAATTCAATGTATGGTTGGATAACTTATAAAATTAATTAATTTTTTAAATAAATTAAATTAAATTTAATTTATATTCTGGAGCAACAATCTTCAATCCACGAGTAAAGATGTTCAGCAAATGATCTTCTAACAAACAAGCTTACAATATTTTTACCTTTATGATGTAGAGTCACATCTATGTGGTTTAAAACTGTCTGAGTAGTTGATCCTTTCTTTTCTTTAAATTCATTAAAGTTAAAAGGACATCCTGCTGAAAAAATTTCATAGATATTCTTGCCTTTAAGTTCTAATTGAACAAATTGATCTGTTACATCTATAACAGCACCTAAATTTGTTTTTGATATACTATTAAATAACATTTCATGTAGTTCGTATTTGTTGTTGTCTTTGCTTGCCATCTCATTTGACACTATCATCCATTCATCCGGGCTAAGCCATATTGCTGTTAATTTATCACTCGTTGTTGAAGTGTTTGCCTCTGTAGGTAAGATCATATTAAGATTTTTACCAATATTTGTTAAAAATTCTCTTTTTTTTCCTCTTAAATTAATCTTCATTACTGGAGAGATTTCTTTTACAGAGACACTTTCTTGATTAATCTCTTTTTTAATAACTGAATTATAGTTAAGCATTTAACCTCTCATTTTTTTCATCATAAAACACTGGATTTGTAACAGTGACATTAATATTTTTATTTTCCATGGGCACAAAGAGTTGTTTTCCCATCATATCTTTTCCACCTTTAACTACAGCAAGTGCAATTGATTTGTTTAGATTGGGACTATAATAACTTGATGTTACATGTCCTAGCATTTCAACTGGACTTTGATTTAACTTGGAAACTATTTGTGCTCCTTCTTCCAAAACAATTTCAGGATCTTCTGTTAATAAACCCACTAACTGCTTTCTATCTTCTCTCATTGTGTCAGACCTATAAAGGGATCTTTTACCTATGAAATCGTATTTCTTCTTACTAACTATCCAATCCATTTGAAGATCAATAGGGGTCATTGTTCCATCTGTATCTTGACCTACAATGATGAAACCTTTTTCTGCTCTTAACAAGTGCATTGTTTCAGTTCCATAAGGCGTAATGTTAAATTCTTGACCTGCCTCCATGCACTTTTCCCATAAATCTTTCCCATAACTTGCTTGTACATTTATCTCGTAGCTGTGTTCTCCAGTAAAACTAATTCTCATTATTCTGCATTGGATATGTCCGATGTTCGCTTCTTTAAAAGACATATGAGGAAAATTTTCATCTGATAAATCTAAATCAGGAATTATTTTTTTAAGGATTTTTTTACTGTTAGGTCCACATAAACTGGCTGTTGCATAATGATCTGTTACAGAGGTTAAGTAAACATCAAGTTCAGGCCATTCTGTTTGAAGATAATCTTCAAGTTTACCTAAAACATTTGCTGCTCCACCAGTTGTTGTCGTCATGATGTAATGATTTTCACCTAATCTTGTTGTAACTCCATCATCATAAACCATACCATCTTCATTTAGCATTAGGCCATATCTACATTTTCCTACAGCTAATTTTGACCAAGCATTTGTATAAACTCTATTTAAGAATTCAGAAGCATCACTTCCTTGAATATCAATTTTACCAAGAGTAGAGGCATCCAGTATACCAGCGCTTTCTCTAGCAGCTTTACCTTCTCTTTGTACTGCTTGATGTATAGTTTCTCCGTTAATAGGGTAGTACCATGCTCTCTTCCATTGACCGACATTTTCAAATTCAGCTTTATTTTCAACATGCCAATCATTCATTGGCGTTCTTCTAAAAATATCAAAAAACTTTCCTACATTTCGACCCACAATAGTACCAAATGTTAATGGTGTGTAAGGAGGTCTGAATGTAGTAGTTCCTAATTCTCCCATTTTAACACCGGCAGTATCTGCAATTATTCCTAATGCATGCATATTTCCTAGTTTACCTTGATCAGTTCCCATACCGGTAGTCGTGTATCTTTTAACATGCTCAATAGATCTAAAACCTTCTCTTAATGCTAATTTTATATCTTTAGCCGTTGCATCGTTTTGATAATCTACAAATGGTTTAGTTTTGCCTAAAGGTTTATCGGAAGGTAGTAACCAAATATTTCTTTTTGAATTTTCTTGATCAATCTCAACTTTAATACCATCTAAATCTGTTTCATGAATATTTAGAGTATCCTTAAGCTTTTGATTTAAATTCTTAATGATTTCATCAATTTCAAAATCTCCACCACAAGATCCTACACTTATTTGTTCAGATGTATTCTGATTTGGTAAGAAAACTTTTTTTTCTTCATCAAATTTAAGTTTGCTTCCTGATTGTGTATATAAATGTACAGCAGGTGTCCAGCCACCAGCAACTCCTAAGCAATCACACGAAATATGAATTTTACTTCCAGTAACTGAAGTACCATCATTAGATAATTTCATTATTGAAATACTATTTAGTCTTTTATAACCAGTTGTATCAACAATCGAGTGTGACCAGTAAATTTTAATACCTGCTTCTTTTACTTTTTTAACAATTTTACTTTCGGATTGCTCTCTAATATCAATTATTGCTTCAACATTGATTCCCTTGTTGTATAGTGACATAGCACTTTCGTAAGCACTATCATTATTAGTAAAAAATACATTTTTACTACCACAAGCAACTCCATAAAATTCACTGTATTTTTTAACAGCAGATGAGAGCATTATTCCCGGTCTATCATTATTATTAAATATCAAAGGTCTTTCCAAAGCACCTGTGGCTAAAATAACTTTCTTAGCTCTAATTTTCAGAAGTCTTTGTCTGATTTTATTTGTTTTATCTTTTGCCTCTAAATGATCAGTTAGATTTTCTCTAGCCAAAAGAT
>CACECL010000011.1 GCA_902557995.1 uncultured Pelagibacteraceae bacterium
ATTAAACCTGTTCCAACTATAGAAATATTAATTTTTTTACTCATCAATTAACTAATTTTAATTTTTGTAAAGCATGTATACCTTTTATTAGGTTTAATTAAAGTACTTGGAAAATTTTTTTTATTAGGTGCATCAGGAAAGTATTGTGTTTCTAAACAAATGCCTTGATAAGGAAATAATTTTTTTTTGTAATTTAGATTTTGTGCTGAATAAAGTTGAACACCAGGTAAATTTGAAAAAAAATCAACTTGAATATTAGTATTATTATTTTTTAAAGTTCCAACATAATTTCTATTATTTTTTTTTACACCAAAAGTGGTGTCAAAACCTTTTAATTTAATATTGAGGTTTTTATTTTTAAAATAATTTAATTTTTTACCAATATTTTCAAAATTTAAAAAATCATAAATGGATTTTTTTACATTTTTTAATCTACCAGTTGGGATTAAATTTTTATTAATTTGAAGATATTTATATGAGTTTAATTTTAACTCATGATTATAAATCATATTCTTTTTATTTTTTTCTAAATTCCAATAACTATGATTAGTTAAATTAACATGAGTACTTTTATTAGATTTGTATTCGTATTTTATAATAAGAAATTTATTTCTTAATTGATAAATACAATTGACAACTAGATTTCCTGGAAAGCCTTGATCGTTATCTTTTGAATGTATTTGATATACTATTTTATCTTTTGTTTGATTTAATTTTTTCCAAGGAAGAATTGAGAAACCAACTTTACCACCATGAAGTATGTTTTTTCCCTCATTTGCATTTAAAATAAATTTTTTATTACCAATCTTGAATTTTGCATTAGAAATTCTACCTGCATATCTTCCACAAGTAGATCCAACACTTGGATGTTTATACCGATAGTTTTCTTTTGATCCTAAATTTAAAATTAAATTTATTTTCTTTTCCTTTTGATAAACTTCAAAAAGACTGGCGCCGTAATTAAGAGTTTGAACTCTTAGATATTTATTTTGAATTGTAGAGCTTTCAACTTTCACATGGATTAAGTTATACCTGCGTCAATCACAAAATTTTGTTTGGTACAACCTGATGATTGTTCTGAAGCTAGAAACAAAACTAATCTTGCTACATCGTAAGGTTTTAATTGTCTCTTCAAAGCTTGATTGTCCAAAATAAATTTTTTATATTTTGGCGTTAACCAATGTTTAATTTGTCTTTCGGTTGCTATATTACCAGGAGTGATTGAATTTGATCTAATATTATATTTTCCAAATTCTTGAGCAAATGATCTTGTTAAACCTATCGCAGCTGATTTTGCTGTTTCATAAACCACTTTATCTCCCTCTCCTAAAATCCAAGATACAGAGCTTAAATTAATTATTGAACCATTTTTTTTCTTTATCATGCCTCCAATTACTGATTGAGCTGCAAAAAAATAATGTTTTAAATTTATATCTATTCTATTTTGCCAATATTCCTCATCAACATCCTTTGTAGAATGTCTGTCATCATTAGCTGCATTATTGACTAAAACATCTATTGATCCTTTTTCATAGATAATTTTTTTAATTAAATTTTGTAGTTTAATAGTATCAGTAACACTACACTCTATAAATGTGGGCTTCTTAATTTTTTTATTTTTTAATTTTTTTATTAATTTATTTGATTCCTTTTTATTTATATCAACAAAATAAACCTCACTTTTTTGTTCACAAAAATGTTCAACGATTGAAGCGCCAATTCCTGAGCCACCACCAGTAATAAATACTCTTTTATTTTTTAAATCAGAATATTTAACTTTCATTTTTATATTCTCTCCTCAGTTTGAGCATCAAATAATGATATTTGAGTTAAATCAAAATATAATTTTGTTTCTTTTGCTAATTCAATTTTAATTGTTGAAGGAAATTTAGCTAAGATTTCTTGATTAGCATAATCAAAAGTCATTATCTGTTCGTGACCGATATACTCACTTAAATCCGCTCTTAAATTAATTTCAAAATCACTTTCATTAGATTTTTTAAAGTAAATATGCTCTGGTCTTATACCAAAAAAAACTTCTTTATTATTTAAATTAGATTTATCTTTAAATTCATAGCCTTTTACTGGAATTTCAAAATTAGATCCACTTGCTGTAAAAGAAATTTCACCCGAGCTTTCTTTTAAACTTCCTTTAATTAAATTCATAGATGGTGATCCAATAAAGTCAGCTACAAAAGTATTGCTTGGTCTATTATAAATGTTTTCAGGTGTATCATTTTGTTGGATAACTCCATGATTCATAATTGCAATTCTTGTCCCTAAACTCATCGCTTCAGTTTGATCATGTGTTACGTATACAACTGTTGTTTTTAATTGTTGGTGAAGTTTTTTAATTTCTCTTCTCATCTCAACTCTTAATTTTGCATCTAAGTTAGACAAAGGTTCATCAAATAAAAATATTCTAGGTTCTCTTACTAATGCTCTTCCAATAGCAACCCTTTGTCTTTGTCCTCCAGACAATTGAGATGGTTTTCTCTCTAACAATTGATCAACTTGTAAAAATTTTGATACTTTCTCTAGCTGTTGTTCAATTTTTTCTTTCGAAGTCTTTGCTTGTTTTAGACCAAAAATCATATTCTCTCTTACATTCATAGATGGATATAAAGCGTATGATTGGAAAACCATTGCAATATTTCTGTCTTTTGGCTCTACTTTACTGACATTATAATCATCAATAAAAACGTTACCTTCATTGATTGTCTCTAAACCTGCAATAATGTTTAATAATGTAGATTTTCCGCATCCTGAAGGACCTAATAAAACTAAAAAATTTCCCTCATCTATCTCTAAATTAATTTTTCTTAATACTTCTGTAGACCCAAAATTTTTTGATAGATCTTCAATTTTTAATGTTTTCATTGTTATCCTTTCACTGCTCCTGAAGTTAATCCTCTAATAAAATATTTACCTGCTAAAACATACACAATAAGTGTTGGCACTCCTGCTATGATTGCTGACGCCATATCAACATTATATTCTTTAACACTTGTACTAGATAAAACCATGTTATTTAAAGCAACTTGAATTGGTGCTGCCTCTCCAAATGAAAAGGTTGATCCAAATAAAAAGTCATTCCAAATTTGAGTAAACTGCCAAATAACTGTTACTACAATTATCGGTGCTGATATTGGAAGTAAAATTTTGAAAAATATTTTAAAGAAACCTGCTCCGTCAATTCTTGCAGCTTTCACTAATTCTGTTGGAACTGACACATAGTAATTTCTAAAAAATAAAGTGGTAAATGGAATACCATAAACAGTATGAACCAAAACCAATCCAATTATTGAATTTGAAATACCTAATACTCCTAAAGTTCTAGCCATTGGAAGTAATATTGCTTGAAAAGGTATGAAACATCCAAATAATAAAAATAAGAATACCCAACTATCACCTTTAAATCTCCATTTAGTTAAAACATATCCAGTCATTGCTCCAATAAAGGTAGAAAAAAATACAGCAGGTACAACCATCTTAATGGAATTCCAAAAATAAGGTCTTAAAAAAGTATCTCCTGCTCCATATCCTCTTCCACCCCAAGCAACTGCCCAAGATTCAAAATTTAATCCACTCGGCCAAGATAAAAGTGTTCCTTGACGTATTTCTTCCATCGTTTTTAATGAGGTAACAACCATTACATATAAAGGAAAAATAAAATAAGAAGCAAATAGAATTAAAACAAAATACAAAAACCATCTTAAAAACACATTTGTGTATTTAGATTTTTGTTCAAGCTGTTGGTAAGATGATTTTATATTATCTTGCATTTTCTCTCCTTAATTCTGAATATAGATATGGAATAATGACTGCAGCTACTGCCATAAACATCATCATCGCACTTGCTGCAGATAACCCAACTTGACTTTTGTGAAATGCGGCTTGTGTCATAAATAAAGCTGGCATAGTTGTAGAAATACCTGGGCCACCTTGAGTTAATGCAACAATTAAATCATAACTTTTAATTGAAATATGAACTAAAATTACAAAACTTGTAAAAAATACTGGTCTCATCATTGGTAACAATATTCTCCAGTAAACTGTAAATAAACCAGCACCGTCAATTTTTGCAGCTTTAACAATTTCATCCTCAACAGATCTTAATCCTGCTAAAAATAATGCCATGACAAATCCTGCCGATTGCCAAACACCTGCAATGACTATGGTGTAAATTGCCATTTCCCTGTTAACCAGCCAATCAAAAGTAAAGTTCTCAAAACCCCAATCTACAAACATTTTTTGAATACCAAGAGTTGGGTTTAAAATCCATTTCCAGGCAGTTCCTGTTACGATAAATGATAAAGCCATTGGGTATAAATAAATTGTTCTTAAAACCCCTTCTGCTCTTATTTTTTGATCTAGAAAGATTGCTAAAATTATCCCAATCACTATACAAAAAATTAAAAATAAAGCCGTAAAAACAAGCAAATTATCTACTGATATAAGCCATTTTCGTGATGCCCATAACTTTTCATACTGCCCAAAACCCCATAATTCGTATTTCGGTAAAATTTTAGAATTAGTAAAAGATATATATAAAGTCCAAAGCACAAAGCCATATACAAACCACCCTATTAACCCAACAGCAGGAGCCATTACAATTTTAGGTAAATTTTTTTCTAACCACTTGAACATTATAAATATTTTTTATTTTCAGATTTAAAAAAAAAGGCCACTTAATCAAAAGTGGCCTTTTAATTTTTATGTACTACATATTAGCTAAAACTGAGTCAGCTAAAGCGTTAGCAGCATCTACAGATGACATATCAGAGTTAAAGTGCTCTGTTATGATATCTTGTAGGGCAGCTTTCATAGTATTACCTTGAGCCATACCGTGAGCAAAACTTGGAACTAATCCACCGCTTGCACCCGCAGTTTTAATATCTGCATTAGATGTTTTTGCACACTTGTCAAATTCATCCATTGATACATCTAAACGCGCCGGGATAGAACCTTTGTATAGGTTGAAAACTTTTTGGAAGTTTTTACCCATCATAAGCTTAGCTAGTAACTTTTGACCAGCTTGTTTATCTGGATCGCTAGATTTGTAAAAGATAAAACTATCTACGTTATATAAGTATCCATTGTTTGAAGGAGTAGCAGCACAGTAGTAATCTACACCTGGAACTTTTCCAGCAGCTGTAAATTCACCTTTTGCCCAGTCACCCATAATTTGGAAACCAGCTTTTCCTTCAATAACCATACCAGTAGCAACGTTCCAGTCTCTTCCTGGACTACCTTCATCAGTAAACCCTTGTAGTTTTCTCATTTGATCAAAAACTTTAACTGTTGTTTCACTTCTTAAACAGCTTTCTTTAAGATCTACATAACAATTTTTGTAATAGTTATTTCCTCCAATACCCATAGCAACTGCTTCAAATACTGTAGCATCTTGCCAAGCTTGACCACCATGTGCAAATGGAATGATACCAGCAGCTTGTAATTTTTCAGCAGCAGCATTTAACTCATCCCAAGTAGTTGGAACTGAAATACCGTTTGCATCAAATACAGCTTTGTTTGCCCACATCCAGTCAATTCTGTGAATGTTTACTGGAGCAGCACAATAAGGTCCGCTATTATTTTCACACTTGTGAATAGCTGCAATCATTGGGTCTAATAAATTGTCCCAACCTTCTGCTTTAGCAACTTCATCAATGTTATATGGAGCTACAACACCTTCTTGGTCATACTCTTGAATTGTAGGTCCTTTGATTTGTGATGCTGATGGAGGATCTCCAGCAACGATTCTTGCTTTTAGTGCAACGTTAGCAGCGTCTCCACCACCACCTGTTACAGGCATGTCCATCCATTCACCACCGTTTGCAGCGAAATCATCTTTTAAAACTTTAAGTGCAGCAGCTTCACCACCAGACGTCCACCAGTGCAATACCTCGATCTTAGGTCCTGCAATTGATGAAGTAGATGTGAACGCTAAAGTAATTAAAGCGATCATTAGTTTTTTCATATCTTCTCTTCCTCTTTTTATTTAGTTAACTATTTTTTTAAAAACGAAACTATAAGTAGAATAAATCCCAATTGATAACTAAAAAAACATTATACTACTAAAAGTTGTAATGGATTTTTTTCCTTATTTATCAATATTTATTTTATATAAAAAAAAATTTATTTTTTTTATTTCTACTGTAAGTTGAAGTTCTAATATGTCGCGCTTCTACCTAATCTAGCAGCGCCTCTAACTCCACTAGCGTCTCCGTATCTGGGTTTTAAAAAAACACCCTCATACTCTCTTCCAATAACAAATTTTCTAACTAACGAATCTATTTCGTGCAAAAAATCAATTTCGTTTGAAACTCCTCCTCCAAATATAAAAGCATCAGGATCTAAAATGTTTATAATACTCGAAAGAGACATTGCTAAATTTACTTTAAAATCATCAATAAATCTTTCAGCATCTAAATCGTGTTTTCTATTTAATTCAAAAATTTCATTTGTTTTTAAATTTTTTCCATAAAATTTTTTAAATCTTTTTGCTAAACTTAATCCAGATAAAAAACTTTCAATTTCTGCTTCTCTAGCATTGCTTGAGTCAAAATTTTCCTTCTTAGCTGCAAAATATGGAATTTGGTTATGTCCCCATTCTCCTGCTACTCCATTTGAGCCAGTAATAATTTTTTTATCTATTACCAAACCACCACCAACTCCTGAGCCTAATATAATTCCGTAAACAATTTTATAATGTGTGCCAGCTCCATCTATTGCTTCAGATAAAGCAAAACAATTTGCATCATTTTCACAAAACACTTCTTTTCCAAGAGCTTTACGTAGATCACTTTGAAATGGTTTTTTTTCTAACCAAGTAATATTTGGAGCATTTTTTACTAATCCTGTTTGAGGAGAATGGACTCCTGGATGACAAACACCAATTGGAAGTTCTTGTTTAAACTCTTGTTCTAATTTTCTATGGATATCTTTTATCGCAGTTATAATTTGAGTATACTCCTTAGGACACGATATTCTTGATCTATGTTTTTCGTTTCCATTCTCTTCGAGTACAACACTTTCAATTTTAGTTGCTCCTACATCAATACCTACTTGCATAACTAATATGTAGCTCTTCCACCACTTAAATCAAAAACTGCAGCTGTTGAGAATGAATTTTCTTCACTTGCTAACCAAGTTACTAATGAAGCTAATTCTTCAACTTTTGCAAATTTGTTTCTTGGAATTTTTGATAACATATAATTTATATGTTCTTCTGTCATTTGATCAAAAATTCTTGTTTTAGCTGCTGCTGGAGTTACACAATTTACAGCTATGTTTTTTTGGGCAAGTTCTTTACCTAAAGATTTTGTTAAACCGATAACACCAGCCTTAGAAGTACTATAAGCACTTGCATTAGGGTTTCCTTCTTTTCCTGCAATAGATGCAATATTTACTATTCTTCCATAATCATTTTTTAACATAAATGGAACAACTGCTTTACAACAATAAAAAACTGAATTTAAATTTAAATTCATCACTTTTTTCCATTCATCTAAAGGATATTCAGCGACAGTGGTATTCATACCTGCAATACCTGCGTTATTGACAAAAATATCTATTTTTCCATGTTTTTTCTCTACTTCTTCTAAATTTTTATTTACTATTTCAAAATTAGTTACATCTACTACCTGATGACTTAGGTTTTCTGATTTAACTTTATCAATCGCTTCTTTAGCAGCATTCTCATCAATATCCCAAATTACAACTTTAGCTCCTGCTTCAATAAATCTTTCAGTTATTGCTAAACCAAACCCCTGAGCTCCACCAGTAACAACTGCCACTCGATTATTTAAATCGTACTTAATCATTATTTCTTTTTTAATTTCCTCGATCTTATTAAAGGAAAAGCTAAAGCAATTAAAGACAAAATAAAGAATGTTAAAGCAATTGGTCTTGTGAAAAACATCAACCAACTACCATCAAATATAACCAGAGATTGTCTAAGAGTTCCTTCAACTAACTCACCCAAAATTAATCCAATAATTACTGGTACTACTGAAAAACCATATCTTCTCATAAAGAAACCTAGTACTCCAAAAAATAACATGATCCAAACATCTATTATGGATTGATTTAAAGAATAAGTTCCACATACTGAAACTGCGAATATCATTGGCCATAAGATTTTATTAGGTACTAAAGTTATTCTTGCAAATATTTTTGCTCCAAAAAATCCAAAAATAAAGAAAAGAATATTTGCGATCAACATAGCACCAAAAATTCCATATAAGAAATCTGGCTGCTCTCTAAACAAATCTGGTCCGGGTCTAACACCGTGAATAATCAAACCCGTAAGTATAACCGCTGTTGTTGCGCTACCAGGAATACCTAGCGCTAAAGTTGGAACCATTGCACCACCTGTAGCTGCATTATTTGCCGCTTCTGCTCCCGCAATTCCTTCTATTGATCCTTTTCCAAATTCTTCTGGATTTTTTGAAAATCTCTTAGCCTCAGAATAACCAATTAAAGAAGCAACTGTTCCACCTTCTGCAGGCAGTACTCCAATAAATGATCCTATCCCACTTGAACGTAATATTGTTTTCCATGTTTTTTTATAATCATCTTTGCTAGGAAGCTTAATTGCTTTTAAAGCTATTCTATTAAACACTTGATTGATTAAAGTTGATTGAGTTAACATTTCACTCATTGCGAAAAGTCCAACCACTACTGGTATAAATCCTATTCCCTCAGTTAATTCATTGATCCCAAAAGTAAAACGATCAATTGAAGTCATAAAATCTTTACCAACTGTAGAAATCAATATTCCAAATGCACCTGCGATTAAATTTTTAATTGGACTACCTTCGCCTATTGAAGCAAGCATCGTTAAACCAAATATTGCTAATGCAAAGTACTCTGGCTGACCAAACTCATAAGCAAGTTGTGCTAATATAGGAGCAAAGAAAACTAATATAACAACACTAAAAATACCTCCAACAGTACTTGAAACTGTTGCCATACCTAAAGCTCTTCCAGCCTCGCCTTTTTGCGCTAAAGGATAGCCATCTAAACAAGTGGCTGCAGCTGCTGGGGTCCCTGGTGTATTAATAAGTACAGCAGTTATCGCACCACCATAGGTTCCTGCACAATAAATAGAAGTTAATAAAACAATTGCAGATAATGGATCTAGAGTCATTGTGAAAGGTAAGATTAATGCTCCACCTGTTGTTGGTCCTAACCCTGGCAACACACCTAATATCAAACCAAATAAAGTTCCAAAAAATAAAACTAATAATAGTTTAGAACTGAAAAGAGGTGCTAGCATTAATAATAAATTATCCATTTAACTATAGTAAATGTTGGTAATTATTCCTGGGGGAAATCTTAAACCTAAAATAGTTTCAAAAAATATAAAAACAATAATTGGGAAAATAATCCCAACTAATAATAAATAAAATAATCTTTTTTCTCCCCAACAATAAGAAACAAAGATAGATAAAGCTGAGATTGCTAAAAAGAAATCAAGTGATTTAGAAACTACTACAAAAATAACAAAACTTGATAAAGTTAGAAAGAATGATCTTGGTAATTTTTTTTCAATTTTCCAAGGATTTTTAGTTGCCAAATAATAAATTAATAATGTCATTACTATTATTAAGACCAAGAGCGCTTTTGGAAATGTTGCTGGCTGTATTCCTCTATTTAAAATAGGAGGAACAATATCGAAAGTAAAAGTTGTGATTAATAATGCTAAAGATATTAAAATAATTATAAGAGAAACTCTAAACTCATCTCTAAAAAAAAAGGGCAAACTTTTGTTTGCCCTTTTTTGTTTTTGTACATTTTTCATATTCAAATGTACTTTTAATTATATTAGTTAATGTAACCTAAAGCTTTAAGCTGCGCAGTCATCTCAGCAAGCATTTCTTCCATTTGCTTACCCCATTCATCTGCACCTACTACACTTGTCTCATCAAGACCAATTTCTGTTAAGAAATTTTTATAGTAATTGTGGCTCATAGCTTTCATCATTCCAGCTTCTAATTGTTTTACTCTGTCTGCTGGAGCACCTTTTTTAGTTACGAAACCTCTAACAGTAGATAAAGAAACAGGTATACCTAATTCTTTTGCTGTTGGAGAGTCTCCAATTTTAGCCATTCTATTGTTTGCTAATACAACTGAAACACAAAGTTTACCTTCATTAATTTCAGTCAATGCTTCACCTAGGTTTAAAACACCTACGTCTATATCTCCTTTGATTAGGTTAGTTTTAATTGGTGCAACACCTTTGTAAGCAACGATAGTTGGATCTTTTAGTCCACCTTTTTTTGTAAATGCAATTGCACTAACATCATCAATACCACCAGTGTGAGTAGTTCCATATTTTAATGATTTTGATTTTTGAGTGCTAATAAATTTTTTAGCATCTTTGATGTCGTTTTTACAATTTACAACAAATAACTGAGGGTCATCTGTTCCTCTAGCAAGTGGTTGCATATCACTTAACTTAACTTTAGTTTTTCCTAAAGCCATAGAAACAGCATGACCTGTTGTCCAAGTTAAAGTGTGATTTCCATCGGCTGGTAAAGACATCATATAATCCATAGATGCTGCCCCACCACCACCTTTTTTGTTTACTAATTGCATGTCTTGCTTAAGGACTCTTCTTGCTCTTAATAACATCATTCTAGTAGTAACGTCAGTTCCACCACCAAAACCAGCGTGTGTAATTGCTTGTATTGGATGACCATCAGCTTTAGCTGATGTGATCATTAATGGAAGAGCTACAACAAAAAATTCAGTTACTAAAAAAGCAGCTGCTAAAAATAGTTTAAAGCTTTTTTTCATTATTTCCCTCTTTAGTTAATTTATATTTAATAATTTAAACATAATCTGCTACAAGACGTAAAGAAAAAAATGACTGAAAATAAATCTAACATTGCTCTTCTACTTGGTGATCCAGCTGGGATTGGACCAGAATTAATTTCAAAGCTTTTAAATGATGAAATGACAAAAAAAGCAAACATAGTCATAATTGGTGAAAAGCAAGTATTTGAGAGTGGAAATAGTATTACAGGAATTTCACATAATATAGATGTTGTAGAAAATTTTGATGAGGTAAATTTTGATAAATCAAATAGATTTTTATTAGATATTTCTAAGGGAAAAAATCATAAATATAAATTAGCGGAACCATCAAAAGAGTCTGGGGAAAGCGTATTACAAGCTTTAGATTTAGCTTTAACTCTCGCTAAAGAAAAAAAAATAGATGCAATTAATTTTGCACCAATGAATAAGACAAGTTTAAAACTTGGAGGCAATAAACATTCAGATGAATTACAGTTAATGGCTGAAAAACTTGAAGTAAATAGTTTTTGTTGTGAGTTTAATGTAATAGATAATTTTTGGACAGCAAGAGTAACATCTCACATTCCAATTAAAGAAGTTGCTCAACATATTACTAAAGAAAATATCATGAAGCCTATAAAATTAATAAATGAGGTTATGGAGTTGAATGGTGTTAAAAATCCTAGAATTGCCATTCAAGCTCTAAATCCACACGCAGAATTTGGGACAGAGGAAAAAGATGAAATCATTCCTGCGATTGAAGAGGCAAGAAAACTTGGCTTCAATGTCGATGGTCCATTGCCATGCGATACATCTTTTGTAGTAGCTTATAAAAATAAAAACCATGATTGTATGGTTGGTATGTATCATGATGCACTTCAATCTGGTCTTAAGGCATTTGGCTTTGATAGAGGAGTAACAGTTCAAGGTGGATTGACTGTACCAGTAACGACTACTGCTCATGGATCAGCATTTGCTATTGCAGGAAAAAATGAGGCTAATCTAGATCCAATTTTAAATTCTTTTAAAATTGCTTTGTCGATGTCGCAAAATAAAAAAAACTAAATTAATCCTGCGTCCACTATAAAGTTTTGTTTTGTACATCCTGATGAAACATCAGATGCTAAGAATAAAACCATTTTTGAAACATCCTCAGGAAGAAGTTGTCTTTTCAATGCCTGTTTTTTTAATATTTCATTTTTGAACTTATGATTAAGCCATAACTTTGATTGTCTTCCGGTAGCAATAGAACCAGGAGCTATTGAATTAATTCTTATATTATATTTACCTAAATCTCTTGCTAAAGATCTAGTTAATCCATGGATTGCTGCTTTTGCTGTACTATAAGCCGGGAACATTACTGCACCTCTAACCCAACTAACTGAACCTAAATTTATTATTGATCCACCTTTATTTTTTATCATGCTTTTTTTAACCGTCTGTATAGCGAACAAATAATGCTTTAAATTAATAGCCATTCTGTCATCCCAAAATTTTTCCGTTATTTTCTCTAAACTATGTCTTTGGTCGTTAGAGGCATTGTTAACTAAAATGTCAATAGGACCCTGTTTTTTAATAATGTTTAAAATTGATAATTTGTATTTTTTAATATTTTTAATATTACATTCTACAAATGAAGGAGTTTTAAATTTTTTCTTTTTAATTTTATTTATAGTTTTTTTTGCTTCGTTTTTATTAATATCAAAAAAATATACTTCAACCCCTTGCTCACAAAGATGTTCAACAATTGATGATCCTATACCCGAAGCTCCACCTGAAACTAAAGCTCTTTTGTTTTTAAGATCAAAATATTCAGTTTTCATTTTTGGAAATAGTATTAATAATTATTTAAATCTTCCATTGATGGCATCGAGGCTGCTGCGCCTTGTTTTGTAGTTGAAATTGCTCCTACCTTATTCGCAAAAGTGAGTACTTCTTTAATATCTAAATCTTTTGATAACCCAACAGCTAAAGCTCCGTTGAAAGCATCTCCTGCACCAGTAGTATCAATTACTGGTTCTTTAAGTTTAAATGCATTCATAAAAAAATCTTCTTTATCATTTGCAAAATAACATCCTTTTTCACCTAAAGTTATAACTATGTTTTTAATACCTTTTTTTAAAAATTCCTCTGAGGCAATTTTTATATCTTTTTCAGTTTCAATTTTTTTATTTAAATAAAATTCAGCCTCAGTTTCATTAGGTGTAAAAAAATCAATTAATTTAAAATCATCATCATTAATTTGGCACGCAGGTGCTGGATTTAATATTGTGGTCAATTTATTTTCTTTAGCTTTCTTCAAAGCATATTTCGTAACATCATATGGTGTTTCCAGTTGTGTTAAAAATATATCTGTATTTGAAATAAAATTTAAATTTTTTTCAATATCATCATTGATTAGTGTTCCAGCAGCACCTGGTATAATATTTATTGCGTTGTCTCCTGTTTTTTCATTGACCATTATTCCTGCAACTCCCGTTGGGTGATTTTTATCTTGAATAATAGAAGCAATATCCATGCCCAATGATTTGTATAAATTTAAAGCCATCTCACCATTTTTGTCATTACCTATTTTTGTTATAAAATTTACTTTCCCGTTTAATTTAGCTGCAGCAATTGCTTGATTTGATCCTTTTCCACCTGGTCCAACAATGTGTTGTGAACCTAGAATTGTTTGACCTTTTTCAGGGATCGCATTAGCTATAAAGCAAAGATCTGCAACAAATACACCAAATACTGATATGGTTTTCATTTTTTAAGTCCAAACGTTTCCGTCAGGTAAAATGACTCCTTTGGTAAGTATAAAACATCCAAACGGTCTTGCGTCTGTTGTGGTAACTATACAATAAGCTTTCTTGGCCTCTTCATAAAATTCTTGTCTTGAAATTGATCCCACATTCCAATTATCTCCTGAGATTTTTTGTACAACTTCAATAAATTCTTTATGTGTTTCAGTTAACTCCTCAGGTTTATCATCTACTTCCATTCTTAAAGCTGGAGATCCTCCTTTTGAATTAATAAAACTATCAAGTGGAAAAACTGAAAGTATGGCAGATGCAGCTTCTTTTATACCGACTCCGTCTAATCTAATTACTTTTTTATTTGTTGTATTTGCAGGAAAATTCGCATCAGCTAATATCAATTTTTCTCCATGACCCATAGATCTTAAATGAAAAAGCAAATCAGGGCTTAAAACTGGATCAATTTTAATAAGCATAAATTATTATATTACATAAAAAAAAAGGGTGAAATTAAATTCCACCCTTTTTTTTAAATTATATATCTATCGATTATTTAAAATCGTTAGCGTTTTCTTTTGTTACTAATTGTGTTCCTGTATCAATGTTTGGATCAATACTTCCACCATTAGCTAATTCAAGAGCATATTTAACTCCATATGCGCCCATGTTATAAGAAAACTGAGCAATTGTTGCTGTCATCTCTCCTTTTAAGATACTTGTAGCTGCATCTGGAGTAGCATCAAATCCCACAACAACTACATTGTTCATATCTGCATCCTTAAGAGCTTGCATAGCACCTAAGCCCATATTATCATTTGAAGCAAATATAGCTTTGATGTTAGGATTTTTTAAAATAATTGACTCAGTTACAGATCTACCTTTTGCAGTATCCCACTCGGCAGTTTGAGTTGCAACAATATTCAATCCGCAATTTTTAAAACCTTTAATCGCACCATCTCTTCTGAGTAATGCTGTTGATTGAGATTCAATACCAGTTAAAATTGCAACATCTGAACCTTTTGGAGTTTTGTCACAAATAAATTTAGCAGCTAACTCTGCACCATTCATATTGTTCGTTCCAATAAAAGTTACTCCTTCATTAATTCCTTTTGTATCTACAAATACAACTGGAACACCACTTTTAATCGCATCGTCTACGATTGGAGCAAAAGCATTTGGATCTCCTGGCGCTAAAGCGATAGCATCAACACCTTTTGCTAATTGGTCTTCAACTTGGTTGATTTGAGCTTGAACATCACCTTCTTGTGGTGGTGCAACCAAAACTAAATCAACACCTAATTTTGCTGCTTCTTCTTTAGCTCCTTTTTCTACAGATGCCCAAAAAGGATTACCTGATCCAGGTCCTTTAATGCTGAATAATATTTTTTTTCCAGCAAATGCCCCTGTTGAAAAACTTGCTAATAGAAAAACAGAAGTAATAATTACACTAATTATTTTTGTTAAGTTTTTCATATATTTCCCCTTAGTTGTTTTTTAAAAATAAATTTAATATAAAATTTGAAATAAATTCAACTGTTAATAAGAACAGTTCTAGGTAAGATTAGAACAACTTTGACGTGTATTATTTTCTTGTACCTATATCTCTTCTTAGGACGTCAATATAAACCGCTAAAACTATTATCGAACCAATTAATACTTGCTGCCAGAAAGAACTAACATCCATTAGATTTAGTCCATTCCTTAAAATACCCATTATCATAACGCCAGCAAAAACTCCTAATACAGTTCCTCTTCCTCCAAAAAAACTTGCACCACCAATAATACAAGCAGCAATCGCGTCAAGTTCTGATTGAAGTCCAGCATTTGGATATCCAGAGTCAGTTCTTCCAGCTAAAATTAAAGCACCAATTCCAGATAAAAAGCCACACAAAGAATAAACAATAATTAAAATTTTGTTTACATTTATTCCTGAAGCTCTAGCTGCATTTGGATTGCCTCCAATTGCATAGATCCATTTACCGGTTTTACTCTTATTTAAAAAAATCCAAAAAATTATATAAACAATCGCAATTAATACTAAACTTACGGGTAAATATTGAGATTTTTCTAATCCCAACCATTGAAGATCAATTCTTCCATGTCCCAAATATCTAACTTCATCAGTAAAACCACTAATAGGAGTACCGCCTGAAATTAAGTTTCCTGCACCTCTAAAGATATAAAGTGTGCCCAAAGTCATTATAAAAGGATGAGGCATCCTTAATAAAGTAATGCCTAAACCATTAAATAATCCGCATAAAAAACCTGCAATCAATGGTGTAAGCACTACAATGAACCAGGGTGCTCCTGCTTTTGCAACGACAGCTAAAATCATAAGAGATAACATCATTATAGAGCCGACAGAAAGATCAATTCCTGCTGTTACAATTACCATAAATACTCCTAGAGCTAACATTGATTGCCAGGATATTTGTTTAAAAACATTGGTTACATTTCTCCATGAAAGAAACACATCTGGTTGCAAAATATGCATTACCAGAATCATAAGAACTAACAAAAGAAGTATTCCATACTTTTCAAAGTACGGAATTAACTTTAAATGCAAACTTTCTATTT
Source organism: uncultured Pelagibacteraceae bacterium (assembly GCA_902557995.1). Lineage (GTDB taxonomy): Bacteria > Pseudomonadota > Alphaproteobacteria > Pelagibacterales > Pelagibacteraceae > Pelagibacter. Next base: position 16,125 of record CACECL010000011.1, read on the forward strand.
TTTTATCTTTATCTTCCATATTATTTTTTACCCATGATCCATCCAATTACTTCATCTCTTGAGGTATTTGAAAGAGTAGCTTCTGCAAAATTAGTTCCTTGGAATAAAGCCATCACACGATCACAAACTGTAAAAATATCGTCCATTCTGTGACTTATTACAATCACCCCAACACCTGTTTTTTTTAAACTATTAATTAGATCTAATACTTTACCCACTTCTTTGATTGCTAATGCTGCGGTTGGTTCATCCATAATTACTACTTTAGCATTAAAGGCTGTTGATCTTGCGATCGCTACAGCTTGTCTTTGACCACCTGAAAGTTCCTCTACTTTTTGATCAGCACTTTTAACATTTATTTTTAACTTATCTAAATGAGCATTAGTTAACTCTTTAATTTTATTAAAATCTAAAAGTTTTAAAAATCCTAAATTTTTTGTTGGCTCTCTACCTAAAAAAATATTTTCACCAATAGGCAAATTACCTGCTAAAGCAAGATCTTGATAAACCATTTCTAATCCTAAGTTTTGAGAGTCTCTTGGACTTTCTAAAATTTCCTCTTTGCCTTGAAAGAATAACGAGCCTGCGCTAGGTTTATAAAGACCAGATAATACTTTCATCAAAGTTGATTTCCCGGCTCCATTATCTCCAACAACACCTAAGCATTCTCCTGCGTGAACTTTTAAGTTTACGTTCTCCAATGCTGTTATGGTTCCAAAATATTTTGTTATTCCTTTTGCTTCTAGAAGTGGATTGCTGGTTGATGACATAAGTTATAAAATTATTAAAATATCAATTAATTGCAACTGGTTTTGAAGCTAATAATCCTACTGTCTTTAATTCAGCCTTTTTACAAAATTTTGGTTTTAAGTTTTTTGATATTAAATGCATATCCTTTAAAACTATGTCCCCCATAGCAAAAAAGGCCTCCGTCAAAGCTCCAGCTCTGTGCGCTGAAAATAAAATATTTTTTACTTTTCTAATTGGGTCATTTTTTCTCACTGGCTCCTCGGGAAATACGTCCGTAGCTACATAAATATCTCCCTTTTTAACTCTCGTGATCAAGTCCTTAAAATTTACAACTGCTGCTCGACTCATCAATATGAATAATGAGTTTGATTTCATTTTATTGATTAAACTTTTATTTACTAAATTTTTATTTTTGGTTGTTACTGCTGCTAATACATAAATAATTTCGCATGTTTTAAACATTTTATTTAAGCTAACTGGATTAAATCCAAAGCTTTTTATTTTGTTCTTTGACAACCAAGGGTCATAAACATTTATATCTTTAGTAAAAGGCAGCAACATTGGATATAAAGATTTTGCTAGATCGCCAAATCCTAATAATCCAATTTTTTTTCCTGATAAAAGTGATGCTTTTAAATTGCTTTCTAATCCATATTTCTCTTTCCCTTTTACAAAATCAAAATGAGCATTATGAATATTTCTTAATAAAGAAAGTGTCATTCCTAATGCAATTTCTGCTACAGGCTTTGAAAATACTGGAGAGGTTGCAATTACATGGATTCCTTTTTGAGAACAATAAGTATAATCAACATTATTCATAAAATTACTTTCAACATTTATTATTGCTTTCAATTTTTTTGCTTTTGACAAAATTTTTTTATCTAAGTCTGGCTGACCCATAATGAAAGTAGCTTTATTAATATAGTTTTCATAAAATTGTCTTTTTTTTTTATCAGGTACTATTAAAACTTTATATTTAGTTTTTAATTCTTTTAATTTTTTTTTTGTAAAAATCAGATCCAATGTTCTTGGAAAAGGATCAGATATAACAATTGGTTTTGACATCTAAATTAAAATTTTTTTTACTTCCTCTTCAGTAAATTTTTTTGGTCTATCACATTTTGTTTCTATTTTTTGAGGAGTTCCTGTGTTAGCTGCCCTCATGGTTGACTCGATTATATCTAATACATGTAAAGATAAATCACCTGAACACCTATGTTTTTTGTTTTTTTGAATAGAAAATAACATTTCAGATAAACCAACACTCCGATAGTTTGCATTTGTAGCAGCTTCATTTGATCTTCCACTAGAAGAGGTTATGTTTATTTTTCCTAAATGCATCTTATCAGTTTTATGTTCACCCCATTTTCCACCTTCTGTAACAGAAATAAAAACAGAACCCCCAAACATATTAGGATCTGGAACAATAATCGATCCTTTTGTACCATAAAGCTCCATATGGTTTCTTTGATGATTAATTACATCAAATGAGAGTGTTACCTGAATTATAGCACCACTGTGAAATTGGATTGTCGCTAAATATGTTGTAGGTGTTTCCACTTTAAATGATTTGTTTTTTTTAGGTCCCACTCCATAAATTCTCTTTTTAAAAGCAGTTAATGTTCTTCCTTGAACTTGTTTTGCAGGTCCAAGTAAATTTACCAATGTTGTAAAAAAATATGGTCCCATATCGATTACTGGACCTCCTTCTTTTTTATACCAAGACTCAGGTTTTGGATGAAAAGACTCTACTCCAGGAAATGCAAAAATTGCATTACCAAGTTTAATCTCTCCAATTAAATCTGAATCAATTAATTCTCTAGCTTTTTGAATTCCTCCACCTAAAAATGTATCTGGAGCATTTCCAAGATAAAGTTTATTTTTTTTTGCTAGTGAGACGAGTTCTTTACCTTTTGCAAAATAAGTTGCTAATGGTTTTTCTGAATAAACATGTTTACCTGATTTCAAAACTTTTTTTGATACTGAATAATGAGACTGTGGAATAGTTAAATTTAAAATAACTTCTATTTCGTTGTCTTTTAAAATTTCTGAAACTTTTTTAGATTTAATATTGTATAATTTTGCACATTTATCAGCTGCTTTTTGATCAATATCTGCACAGGCAATTATTTTAAAATTATTAAAATATTGTTGCCCTCTAAAGTATGTCTCGGCGATGTGACCACAGCCTATAAGACCGACCTTAAAAATTTTATTCATAAAGGTTTATACGCCTTGTCTTTGTTTATCTTTTCCTTCTTTATAAAGTTTTAAAGCCTCTTCATTTTCTTTAGATTTAGGAATTTCAAGTGTTGGACTGTCCCAAAAAGCAGAACCCTCAACCCACTTATAAGCATGAGTTTTAATTGAAATAACGTATGTTACATCTGATGCTTTTGCTCTCTTAAATGCAGCTTCAAGATCTGAAATTGAATTAACATGTTCTGATTTAGCTCCCATACTTTCTGCGTGTTTTGCAAAATCAACATCAACTAATCCAGGAGTATTAGAGCTCTTTAATAAGTTATTATATTCTTTACCACCTTTAAATAATTGAAGTCGATTGATAACTGCAAACCCACCGTTATCACAAACTATAATTATTAATTTATTTTTTGTAATAACTGATGAATAAATATCTGTGTTATTTAAAAGATAAGAGCCATCTCCTACAAAAGAAATTACTTCTTTATCTGGATTTGCCATTTTTATTCCAAGTGCTCCTGAAATTTCATAACTCATACAACTAAAACCCCACTCTGTTTCATGAGTATTTAATTCTCTAGGTCTCCAAACTTGAACAACTTCACCAACTAAGCCTCCTGCTGCAGTAACTGCAATATCAGTTGAGTCAGAGTTTCTATAAATTGCACCAATTACCTGGACATAACTTGGAACTTCTTGATTTGTCGGCGCACTCTCTTTATCTATATGATCATTCCATGATTTGAGTTCAATTTGAGATTTTTTATTCCATTCTTCTCCAGCTTTCCAACTACCTAATGCTTGTGAAAGCTCTGTTAATGAAACTTTAGCATCTCCAATGATAGCTTGCGCTAAATGTTTGTTAGCATCAAATCTTGATACATTTATTGAAACTAGTTTAAAATCTTTGTTTTCAAAATTTGCCCATGATCCAGTTGTAAAATCTGCAAGTTTAGTTCCAACTGCAATTGCTAAATCTGTTTCTTTTGCTAATGTATTTGTATTTTTTCCACCTAAACCGCCAATCTGGCCTGCAAAATGAGAATGGTCTCTTTTCATTGTAGAATATCCCATCACCGTTTGCGTAACTGGTATGTTATGTTTGATCGCGAAATGACTCAACTCATCCATTGCATCTGAGTAAAAAACTCCACCACCAGAAATTATAATTGGATTTTTTGATGACTTAATTTTTTCAGCTGCCTCTTTGATTTGAAATTCATCTGGTCTTGGTCTTCTGATCGCGTGGACTCTTTCCTTAAAAAATTCTTCAGGATAATCAAAAGTTTGACCTTGTATATCTTGACTTAAAGCGATACATGCAGGACCACAATCTGCAGGATCTAACATTGTTTGAACTGCTGCCGGGAATGATTGAATAATCTGCTCTGGTCTTGTTATTCGATCAAAATATCTTGTAACTGGTTTAAATGCATCATTAGCTGTAATTCCAGGGTTATTAAAATGCTCAACTTGTTGCAATACTGGGTCCGGCATTCTATTTGCATAAGTGTCTCCAGGTAAAAATAAAATTGGTAATCTGTTACTCATAGCAACTGCAGCAGCTGTAACCATATTTGTTGCCCCAGGTCCAACAGAGGATGTTGCTACAAAAATTTGTTGTCTTCTTTTTGCTCTAGCATAACCAATTCCTGTAAGAGCCATATTTTGTTCATGGTGCCCTCTATATGTTGGAAGTTCTTTTTGATTTTCCTCTAGTGCTTGACCTAGACACGCTACATTTCCATGTCCAAAAATTCCAAAGACACCTGGAAATAAAGGTTCTTTTTTGCCGTTAATTAATATTTTCTGGGCAATTAAATATTTAACTATAGCATGAGCACATGTGAGGGTAATTTTTTTCATAAATATGTTTATCTTTTAATATGTATAGTGTTTATATATAATTCTATTTATAAATTAAAAAACCTTATTAAGTAAACTTAAAAATAAATTCTATGTACGAAAAATTTGGACAATTCATTGACGGTAAATGGCAACAAGCTGAAAAAAAAGAAACTTACGACGTAATCAACCCTGCAACAGAAGAAGTAATTGGAAAAGCATCAAAAGCTTCATCTATTGAGGTGCAAAGAGCATTAAAGTCTGCAGAAAAAGGTTTGGAAGTTTGGAAAAACACTGCACCATGGCAAAGAGCTTACGTGCTTAGAAAAATTGCAGACATGATGAGAGAAAAAAAAGATGTTATAGCAAAATGGTTAACTCTTGAAGTTGGAAAGCCTCTTGCAGAAGCAGTTGGTGAAGTTGGTGGTGGAGCTGATATTTTTGAGTGGAATGCTGAAGAAACAAAAAGAATTTATGGTCAAACACAACAAAGTAGGTTTCCAGAAACTAGAGTTCATGTTTATTATCAACCCGTGGGAGTTGTTGCAGCTTTAGTTCCTTGGAATTTCCCAATAGTTTTAGCATCTAGAAAAATTTCTACTGCCCTAGCTGCAGGATGTTCTGTAATTTGTAAGCCAGACATAATTACCCCTGGTGCTGTAATGGAATTAGTAAACATTTGCAAAGAAGCTGGGGTACCTGATGGTGTTGTTAGTCTTTTGTCAGGTGATCCCGCTGAAATATCAAATGAATTAATGGAATCGGATATAATTAAAAAAGTTTCAGTTACTGGATCGACTAGAGTTGGTAAAATTATTTTAAAAAAAGCAGCTGACAAAGTTCAAAGAGTTACTATGGAGCTAAGCGGACACTCACCTTTTATTGTATGTGAAGATGTAGATATGAACAAAGTAGCTGATATAGCAATAACTGGTAAATTTAGGAATAACGGTCAGGTCTGTATTTCACCTAATAGATTTTATATCCAAGAAAATAGAAAAGAGGATTTTGTTAATGCCTTTATTGAAAGGGCAAAAAAATTAAAAATTGGAAACGGTATGGACGAAGGTGTAGATCTTGGACCTTTAACTACCGCTAAAAGATTGGAAGAAATAGAAAAACTAGTTGAAACTACTAAAAAAGAAGGAGCAAAAGTGCTAATGGGTGGACAAAGACCTTCTGGTTTCAACAAGGGATACTATTATGAACCAACAGTCTTTGATGATGTTAAAGATAATTTTACAATCATGAAAGAAGAGCCTTTTGGTCCACTAGTACCAATTTTAACTTTTAAAACTTTTGATGAAGTAATTGAAAGAGCAAATGATAATGACTTAGGATTATGTAGTTATTTATACACTAACTCTATGGATAAAGCTCACATTGGATCTGAGAAATTAGAGTCTGGTTGTGTTGCAGTTAATACTGGAGTTGTTGCTATTGCTGAAGCACCTTTTGGAGGAATAAAACAAACTGGTTATGGTCGTGAAGGTGGTTCAGGAGCGATAAAAGATTATCTAAATGTGAAATACACTCACATGGGATTAAAAATCTAGAAAATGAGAAAAAATAAAATCAAACAAATGATGAAGGAAGGTAAGCCTGTTATTAACGGCTGGTGTGCAATTCCAAGTACAGCATCTGTTGAAGCAATGGCTCATCAAGGTTGGGACTCTTTAACTATAGATATGCAGCATGGATTAGTTGACTACAGTAATGCGCTTCCTATGCTTCAAACAATATCAACAACGGAAGTAACTCCTTTAGCTAGAGTTAATTGGAACGAACCAGGTCAAATTATGAAAATTTTAGATGCTGGATGTTACGGGATTGTTTGTCCGATGGTAAGTAATAAAAAAGAGGCAGAGAATTTTGTTCAAGCCTGCATGTATCCACCTGATGGTTACAGAAGTTTTGGTCCTATTAGAGGTTTAATTTATGGTGGAGCTGATTATGCAGATCATGCTAATGAAGAAATACTTAAATTAGCAATGATAGAAACAAAAGAGTCTTTAGAAAATCTTGATGAGATAATGTCTACACCAGGTGTCGATGGTATTTATATTGGACCAGCAGATTTAAGTTTAGCAATAGGTGAAAAACCTGGTTTTGATAGGTCCGAGACTACAAAAGCTTATTCTGAAATTTTAAGAATTCTAGAACACGCTAAAAAAAATAATATTTTTGCAGGAATTCATAACGGTACCACAGAATATGCTACTAAGATGATCGAAAAAGGTTTTGATTTTGTAACTATAGCATCTGATTTAAGAGCTTTAAGTGCTGGAGCTAAAGCTACAGTGGATAAAATGAAGGGTTCTTTATCAAAAAAAGACGACAACTCTACTTACTAATCAAGTTGTTCTAAAAATTCCTCAAATTGTTTTTTTTCTAAATTAGAAGATTGTTTTTTTCCTGGAAATTTTCCATTCATTGAATCTTTTTTAAAAGCCTTCAGAGCCTTTACTCTTTCTAGTTTAATTTCATTTCTAAGTCTCAGTAAATTTCCATATGCTTTTGAATGTCTTGGGGGATTTTCTGTATCACCACAGATATCTTCCATAAATAAATACATTACATCAGCGTTTTTACCTGAGCCTAATGAAACAGTAACTATATCTGTACGTTTTGAAATTTCACCCATTACGTTTTCAGGTATTACTTCACACTCAGCCGAAAAAGCACCTGCATCTTCTAATCTTTTAAACTTTTGAAAAAGTTCGTAAGCTTCATCAGCAGTTTTGCCTACTGCTCTCAAGCCACCAATCCAAGTGGATTTTCTTGGAACTAAACCTAAATGCCCCATTACTGGAACATCTTCCTTAGCCAACATTTCAATTATATCCATACTTCTTGGCGTCATAACTGCATCAGCACCATTCTCTAATGCTTTAAAAGCTCCACGCATAATATCTTCTGCAGTTACAAACTCATTCAACACCAAAGCAGCTGTTAAAAATAAATTTTTTGAACCTTCTCTTACAGGAATTACATTTTTTGCATTTGATATAATCATGTCAAAGCCTGCCTTTTCAGCTGCAAAGGCTTCTTCAACATTATTCGCTGTAACTTGTGTAAATTTTCTTTTTCCTTTTGCTGCTTTTAAATCCCCAACAGTTAAAGTTCTTTTGGCTGGTTTTGCAGCCCACGTATAAATATTCTTCATTTAACCCCTTTATAAAGAATATCTCTCCTATCAATAAATTCCTCAAAAGTTTTAATGGTAATTACTGAAGGTAAAATAAATATAGATCTTTTGTCTCTCTCGTTTCTTATAATTCTAAAATAACCTTTTTTAATTGCTGTATCGATATAAACGTTTGAGGTCAAATATGATTTCTCGATTACTTTAAGTAATTGATTTTTAGTAATTGATTTATTTTTATAATAAGCAAGCATAACCATATGTAACATTATCCAATGTTGTGGGGTTAATGAAAACCAATTCAATAATTCATTAGCTAATCTTCCTTCAAAATCTCCAAGTGATATTTCTGCTAATTGAATTCTTTTTTGAGTAAGTTTTGGAATTTTTTTTTGTTCTTCGAAGTGCTTAGGATACTTGAACTGTCTTTTCATTTAAATAAATTTAAACTCATTAAGTTTTCTATTCAATACTATTTTTACTTAATAGTTCTTTATAAATGTTATTAACTCTATGTACTTCTGTTGCGGTATTAAAATAACCTTCATATTCTATTTCTTCGGGTGTGACGTCAAAATGATAATGTCCTGCATCTCTTTCATGTTCGTAAGAATGAAAATGAGTATGTTCGCCAGACTCTCTTAGATTTAATTCTCCTCCAGTAGGATCACCAGTCCAAAGAATAGAATAACATTGTAATTTTGGTCCAACCGGTTCATAAAATTGAAGAAAATCTTTTACACATTTCATTTGTTTTGGATCGTAATACTCGTGTTTAATATCTTTATAATCAGGTTGAACATGTGATCTTATTTTTCCGTTTAATACTCTAAATACGCCAGCAAGAGACAAATGTTCATTATCTTTAATTTTTAAATTTTTTGATAAAGAAGATCTCATTGCTTGAGGCAAAGAACCTTGTTCTCCATTTCTACCTTTGATTTTTATTTTAATAACTTTTCCCTGTTTACCATCTGTATAATAAATGTTTCCTAGTCCACCATGTTTTTTTGCAGAATACTTTTCAACAATGCATTTTTTATCTGGACTTACTCTTGCTATTATTGATTTAGACTCATCAGTTATTAAGTTTTCATTAATAACTAATTCTCCACAATGACCATCTAAACATGACATTGCACCTGATCCAGCTCCTAAAGCATAAGATTTTTCAGAATCAATCATTTTAGATATTTCTTCATAGTCAAATTCTGCACCAATAAATTTTGGATCATGCATATAAGGCTCTCCACCAACATCTATTATTTTTTGATTTCCATTTATTCCTTCTGATGGACAATCCCAATCTCTAAGATTAGGGCAATCAACCACCTCTACTTCAACTTTTTCGAAATTTTCAGACAATCCTTTTCTTAACGCATCTGAAATATCTTCTAATGGATAATCTTTAAAAGTTCCTTTTTCTATTTTTAATTGCATGATGATAATAAGCTATAATTTATTTTGCATATTGTCTATAGATAATATATATAATTTCTATACATAAATAATTTTAAATAAGATAACGATGATTAAAAAAGATTTGAAAGTAGCTGTGCTTGGTGCAGGAGCAATGGGTTGCTTGTTTGGCGGTTTACTTGCTGAAAAAGGTTTAAATGTAATTTTAATTGATGTTTGGAAAGAACATGTTGATGCAATTAATAAAGATGGTTTGAAAATGGATGGACATGGTGGTGATCGAGTAATCAAAGTTAAAGCCACTTCAGATCCATCCTCGTTAGATAAAGTAGATGCTGTAATAGTTATGTGTAAAGCTACAGCTTTAGAGCCAGCATTAAACAGTATTAAAAATATCATAGGAGATAAAACAGTATTCATGTCTTTTCAAAATGGTATTGGTCATGAAGCAATTATTCAGAGTATTGTGGGTAATGAAAAAGTAATCGGTGGAACAACTACTCAAGCTTCAAATATTTTAGGACCAGGTCATATAATGAATCATGGTTCGTTGCCATCTTGGATTGGTGAATACGAGGGAGGAATTACTGATAGAATTAAAGAAATAGCTGATACTTTTACAGCACATAATCTTGAAATGATTGCTGCAGAAGATGTAAAGAAAAGAAAATGGATGAAGCTTTTTGCTTTAACAGCAATTGGACCATTATCTGCAATTTTTGATCTTCATCATACTGATTTATATATTAATAATAAAGCAAACGAAGTATCTCGAGGTTTGGGTAAGGAAATAATTTTAGAAACTAGAGACGTTGCACTTGCTGATGGTGTAAATGTGTCTGAAGATGAATGTCTATTCATGTTCAATAAAATTGTTGATTCTATGCAAACTAACAAATCTTCAATGGCTTTTGACGTTCAATACAAGAGAAAAACTGAAATAGACTTTATTAGTGGTGCAGTTTCAAAAATAGGTAAAAAACATGGTGTTAAGACACCTTTAAATGATCTTATGTATAAAATGATTAAAGTGAAAGAAGGTATGTACAGCTAAATGCTTAGTACAAATAAATTAAAAAAAATCAAAAGTAACTTTCCAGTTTTAGTTGGTGACAATGTTGTTTCTAAAAGTATCTGTAATTTATTAATTAAAGAAATCAGTAACTCTAAATCATTTGATGATATGATTATGGGTGGTAGAAGCAGAATAAATAAAGGTTCGAAAAATTTTAATTCATATATCAAAAACTCAGTTAACTCGGCAAAACTTTTTAAGCTTTTTAATAGCAAGACTTTTTATAAAAAAATTGAGAGTATTTTTATAAAAAATTTTAAAGATGGTTCGTGGGTTAATTTACATAAACCAAAATTCTTTAATCCTAAAAAGTTCACTATTAAAAAAAAATTAAATTCTAATGAATTAAAAAAAATGTTGGGTAATAATTATACTAATCCTAAAGTAAATTTAGATATAGATTTTTCTGTATCAAAAGGAGGATATAGATTAAGACCTCATAGGGATGATATAACTAGGTTATATAATTTTTTAATTTATCTAACCGATATACCAAAAAAGAATGGCGGCTCTCTAACTATCTATAGGAAAAAGGCTAAAAAAAATTTAAGAAAGAGTTTTAGAAGATTTCCAAAAATAAATGAGCTAGAAATAGTTAAGTCTTTTACACCCAAAAAAGGAACTGTTGTTTTTTTTCAATCTACTCCAAATTCCTATCATGGAGTAAAGCGCTTTATAGAGAAAAATTGTCCAAAACGTTTTTTTATTTATGGAAGTTATGCTTTAAACAAACCAGTTATATGGAATTATAAAGGAATCTCGTATTATCCTCATATAGTTAGCAACAAAAAAAGAATGTTGACTTCTTTTCATGACGCGAACTATTTAACCACAGCACCAAACCATTGAAATTATTTCAATGATAAAATAAATTTTAATAATGACAAATACTCTTCAAAAAAAATTATATGAGAATGGGTACTTAATTGTTAAAAATATACTTAACTATAGAAGAGACTTAAAACCAGTTCTTAATGATATGGAATTTGTCATGGATTGTCTCATTCAAAAGTATGCAAAAAAAACTGAGGTTAAAAAAGTTCTTAATTTAAATTTTAAAAGAAAATATTCATATATATCAAAACTTAATATTTATGATCTAGATCAATATTTTAATACAAGGTTACCTAGAGACCATGTTAAAAGAGATAGTGATTATTTCGCTACTCAATCATTATGGAATTTAATTACAAATAAAAGAATTTTAGATGTAGTAGAAAAAATTTTAGGTAAAGAAATAATGTCTAACCCTGTTCAAAATACTAGAATCAAACAACCTGAAAACAAATTACCAAAAGGATCAATTCATGACGGCTTAAGTGGTAGAACACCATGGCATCAAGACGCTGCCGTTTTAAATTCTAAAGGACAAAAATTAACTGACATGGTTACAGTGTGGATTCCTTTTACCAAAACTACTAAAAAGAATGGATGTATGATTACAGTAAAAAAAATTAATAAAATGGGATTATTAAACCACGTGTCAGGATATAGAGGACAGGTAGAATTAAAAAATAGTGAATTACTTGATGATATGGAGCACATTTATTTAGAAGCAAATGTGGGTGATATAATATTATTGCACAAACATTCTATACACTGCTCTTTACCAAATAGATCAAATGATTTTAGAATTAGTGCTGATTTAAGGTATAATGTTGCAGGACAACCATCAGGTAGGGAGCCGCTTCCAAACTTTTATGTTAGAAGTAAAAATAAAAACAATCTTAAAGTTCAAAATTTTAAACAATGGTTGTCTCTGTGGGAGAACGCTAAAGAAAGACGTATCGGAAAACATGCATTTAAGTATCCTCTGCCAACGTATAAGAATAATAAAAAAGACTTATCTAATTTAGTTTAATATTAAAAAAAATTAATGACTAAAATTTTAATTACAGAATTCATCAACCAAAATAGCTTAGAAAATTTAAATAAAAAATTTGATGTTATGTATGATGAAAAATTATGTGAAAATGAAAAACAACTAATAACAATAGTTAAAGATTATGATGGTTTAATTGTTAGAAATAAAACTCAGGTGAATTCAAATATTTTAAAAAATGCAATAAAATTAAAATTTATTGGAAGGCTGGGTGTTGGTTTAGACAATATTGATACAGAATATTGCAAAAATAAAAATATTCATGTTCAACCAGCTACAGGAATGAATGCAGACTCTGTTGCTGAATATGTTGTTTCTTCATCAATGTCTCTTATTAAAAAAATTCCAATGTTTCATAACGGAATTATCAAGGGTGAATGGCCAAGAACAACCATTAAATCTTTAGAAATAAACCAAAAGTATTTAGGAATAATAGGATTTGGTACAATTGGAAAAAAAGTTGCTGAATATTCTTCAAAAAATGGTTTAAAGATTTTAGCTTACGATCCTTATGTTAAAGAAATAAATAATAAAGAATTTGATGTTAAATTATCAAGTTTAAATGAGATATATGAAAAATCAGATATCATTTCAATACATCTGCCTCTAACAGATGAAACTAAAAATATGATAAATAAATCTTCATTTTCTCAAATGAAAAATAAACCAATTGTTATAAATACCTCTAGAGGAGGTATTATAAATGAGAGTGATTTAATTGACGCTTACAATAAAAATAATATTTCTGGCTTTGCTCTAGACGTATTTGAAAAAGAACCAATAGAGAGTGAATTTTATAACAAGATAAAACCAGGTATGAATTGTATATTAACACCTCATATTTCTGGTGTAACAACTGAGTCAAACATTAGAGTAAGTGATTTTATAATTAAAAAAATTACGGATTTTTTTAACTAATTATTTCTTCTAGATTTATTAATCGACCTTGTTTTATTGATTGTTCTGCAGCCTCTCCTACAGCAACAGCAATTAAACCATCTTCTAATGAAACTTCTGGATTTGAATTATTTTCAATAGCTTTCAAAAAAGCTAAATGTTCGTAGTAAGTAGATCCGTGATGGTGGCCGGCCTCAAGAATTTTTTTATCTACTTCAATATTTTCGATATGTATTTTACCATCTCTCATTCCAATTCTTATATTTGAGGAGGTTTTGCCTG
>CACECL010000012.1 GCA_902557995.1 uncultured Pelagibacteraceae bacterium
TCCTATATAAATTCAGTAAGTCGCCTAATGGGGCTTACAAAAATAAACTTGCTTAACAAAGGAGAATATTATGACAAGTAAGGATTTATCTATATTTAACTCACTTAGACCTTTTTCAATTGGTTTTGACGACATGTTTGACCAATTTGAAAATATGCTAGGTAATGGAAATTTGACAATGCAGTCTAATTACCCACCCTACAACATCCGAAAGACTGGTAAGGACAATTATGCTATCGAAGTAGCATTAGCTGGTTTTAGTAAAAAAGATGTTGAGGTTGAGTTCGAAGATAATTTATTAACTGTTAGAACTAAACAAGTTGATAAATCTGAGGACAGTGATGTTAATGGAGAAATTATTCATAAAGGTATTTCTCAAAGACAGTTTGCAAGATCATTCACTATTGCTGATGATGTAAAGGTTAATGGTGCTGAACTTAAGGACGGTCTTTTAACAATATCTTGTGAAAGAATAATTCCAGAACATAAAAAAAAGAAGGTTATTGAAATTAAATAAGTCTTAAACCTTGCTTGTGGGGATTTCTCCCCACAAGTTTAAATTAATTATTTCTTTGCCATTACAGCATTTAAAGCAAATGCTAATAATCCAGCAGGTATAAGTCCAGTTGTTAACAGTAGTTTCAAACTTATTCCAAAATCTGGAATATTTTTCACAAAGTCTGGTAACAATGACATCCCAATTCCAAAAGATAAAGAAAGAGCCAAGATTAATAAATTTCTTTGATCCATTTCTGCTCTTGAAATTAATTTAATTCCAGCAGCTACAATCATACCAAACATAATGATCGCTGCTCCACCTATCACAGACTCTGGCATCGCTGCAATTATTCCACCTAATTTTGGAAATAATCCCATTAGAACTAAAACTATTCCGGCTATAGTTCCAACATGTCTACTTACCACTCCTGTAAACGCAACTAGTCCAGCATTTTGTGAATAGGATGTGTTTGGCATCGCATTAAATATTGCGCCAAATGCAGTACCAACACCATCTGCCATAATTCCACCTGATATTTCTTTATCCGTTGCTTCTCGTTTAGCACCACCCATTGTAGTAGCACTTATATCTCCAATTGTTTCAATTGTTGTAACAACTGACATAAACAACATTAGAATTATTGCACCAGGTACAAAATCAATTCCATATTGAAGTGGCATTGGGAATGCAAACCATGCTGCAGATGCAATTTTACCGTAGTTTACCATTCCTAGTGCTGCTGCAACTATGAATCCAGCTACTATTCCAATCAAAATTGAAGCTGCAGAGGCCATTCCTTTGCCTCTAAGATTAAAAAAGATAGCAACTATGAAAACTGAAGCGGCAACTGTTAAGTGATTTGCATTTGCAAAAATTTCAGGTTTGTTGTTCATTAACCATCCACCTCCACCAGCATACATAAAACCTACTTTAAGCAAGCTAAATCCAATCATTAATACAACTATACCCGTGACTAATGGTGGGAATAAATGCCTTATTGGTTTTAAAACTTTTCCAATAAAAATTTGAAATATTCCTCCAATGAACGCAGCTGTAAATACCGCACCTAATCCTGCTGCTTTAAATGGTAGCATTATAGGTATAAATGCAAAACTTGTTCCTTGAACAATAGGAAGTCTTGCACCAATTTCTTTGTATCCAACTGTTTGGATAATTGTTGCAACTCCCGCAACAAACAAAGCCATTTGAATCAAAAATATTTTTTGTTCAGGCGTTTGACCAAAAACTCCAGCCACAATAATAGGAACCGTTATATTACCAGCAAACATTGCTAGTACGTGCTGAATTCCTAAAGGTATGGATTTATTTAATGGAAGTTTTTTATCCGGACTGTTTGTAGAGCCCACTTTTGTTTTTCTTAAAGCCATATAACCTCCGTCGTTAACTAAATAGACGTTACATTATTGGCTATCAATTAATATAAAAAAACTGATTAGTTTAGAGCAACTCCACTTTAGATGGTGAAAAAAACCTATAATGAGCAGATTTATTTTAATTAATAAATTTTAAAAGCAACCGTTTGAAACAAAACCCACAACTATATTTTCAGAATTTATTTCAAACCTACGTTCACATGGAACAAGGTATTTTTTGCTATTATAAACAAACTCAAAATTACCTTTAGCATTTTTAAAGTCTTCGTCTGGTTTTCCAAGCTCCATCTGAAGTTCACTAGCTGATTTTCCTAGAAATTTACTTAATTTTTCATTTTCCTTTTCAACAATAGCATCTGTTTTATCTTTAACAGTTTGACACCCTGAAAAAAAAATTAATATAATTACAAGACTTATTGCTGATTTAATTTTTGACATAAGTTTAAATTAACATTTTTTTTTATAAATTATTAACTCTTAAGTTGTATAAATAATTTATTTCTTATTACTTTTGAGTTTAATTATAGTAACAATTGTGTTCTTTATTTGATGGTTCAAGTATATGAATGAAAAAACCCTAGAAAAGATACTAAATATATTTTCAAAAGAAGTTTTGCCCTTAACTGAACAAGGTGTTGCCAAGGGTAGTAAAATATTTGGGGCAGCCATAATTAAAAAAAATGATTTATCGCTTGTAGTTGCAGAAACAAACAATGAAATAGAAAATCCATTGTGGCATGGTGAGATGCATGCTCTTAAAAAATTTTATGAATTAGATGCAAATATAAGACCAAAAGAAAAAGACTGCATGTTCTTAAGTTCACATGAGCCTTGCAGTATGTGTTTGAGTGCAATCACATTTTCTGGATTTGATAATTTTTATTATTTGTTTCCGTATACTGCTACAAATGATGAATTTAATATTCCACACGATTTAAATATACTCAAAGAAGTATTTAAAATTAATGATGGAGAATATAATAAAGAAAATTCATATTGGAAGAGTCAGAATATAAATTTACTTATTGAAAATTTACCTTCTTCAAAAAAAGAAAATATTTTAAATCAATTAGACGAAATTAAAAAAAAATATCAAATTTTATCAAATCAATATCAGGAAAATAAGGATGGAAATTCTATACCATTAAATTAAGTAATGAATACAAACCTTAAAATTTCAAATGTAACTAAAATATATCCTGGGTGTGTTGCAAACGACAATATTTCACTCGAATTTAATAGTGGTAAAATTTATGCTCTTCTTGGAGAAAATGGTGCTGGAAAATCTACACTGGTAAAAATTCTATCAGGCGTCATCATTCCTGACGAAGGTAAAATTTATTTAAATGAAAATAATCTAAAGCTTAATTCGCCATTAGATGCAAAAAAAAATGAAATCGGAATGGTATTCCAGCATTTTAATCTTTTTGAAACTTTGTCCGTATTTGAAAACTTAATAATAGATTCAGATGAACAAAGGGAAAGCGTAAGAGAAAAAATTGATGCAATTATGAAAAAATATAATTTTTCAATTGATCTTGATATTCCTGTTCTAAATCTATCAGCAGGTCAAAAACAGAAAGTGGAAATAATAAGATGCCTACTAAGGAGTCCAAAAGTTTTAATAATGGATGAACCAACATCTGTATTAACAGAACAAGAAACGAGTGAATTATTCTTATCTTTGAAAAAATTTTCAGAAGAAGGAATTTTAATTATTTATATTACACATAAACTAAAGGAAGTTATGCGGCTTTGTGATGAAGTTGCTGTAATGAGAAGAGGAAAGTTAGTTTCTGTAAGTGAAATAAAGAACGAAAATATTGAGTCACTTGCTAACAAAATGGTGGGTCAGAACCTAAAAACAATTAAGAAAAAAAAAGCAAAAACTTCATCAGATCAATTAATTAAAATAACGAATCTTAATTTTACAAGTGAAGACCCCTTTGAAACAAATTTAACGGAAATTAATTTTTCTGTTAATCGAGGGGAGTGTTTAGGAATTGCTGGTATATCAGGAAACGGACAAAGTGAATTATTTCAAGTATTAAGTGGTGAAATTATTTCGGAAAAGAACTCTATAGAATTTAATAATAATTACATAGGAGATTTAAGTCCTCAAGAAAGAAGAGAATATTTGATGGCCTTTTCTCCAGAGGATAGGCTTGAGCAGGCTGCAATTCCACAAATGAAAATTTTTGAAAATGTAGCTCTAAACAATTTTAAATCATCAAATTTTTTTAATAATGGATTAATAAACGAAAACAAAATTAAAGAACATTCCAAAAAAATAATTTCAGATTTTAATGTTAATACGGACAACATTGAATTAAAAAGCCAATTTTTGTCAGGAGGTAATCTTCAAAAATTAATTATTGGAAGAGAATTAATAACATCTCCAGATTTATTAATTTGTTTTAATCCAACTTGGGGCCTAGATGTTGGAGCAATAAATTATATCCACGAAACATTGATTAAAATCAATGAACAAAATAAATCAATTATATTAATATCTACAGACACTGATGAGTTATTAAAATTAAGTGATAAAATTTCAGTAATTCATAAAGGAAAGTTATCAAAAATTATGAATTCTGAAGAAGTTACCTCTGAAAAACTTGGGATTCTAATGGGAGGAGCAAATTGATTAAAATCGTAAAAAGAGATCAACCATCAAGAGCTATTTTTTTCTTTACACCCGTATTAGCTATTTTTCTAACATTAGTAGCGGGAGGTTTAATTTTTTTTATTTTAGGTTTTAAACCATTTGAAGCTCTTAAATTTTTTTTCATAGTTCCAATTGCAGATAAATATGGTTTCAGTGAATTACTATTAAAAGCTACACCTCTTTGTTTAATAGCAATCGGTTTATCTTTTTGTTTTAAAAGTAATAACTGGAATATTGGAGCCGAAGGACAATTAACTTTCGGGGCGATAGTTTCTGGAGGAGTTGCATTATTGTTTTATGAGCAAGAAGGATTTTACATTCTTCCAACAGTAATTTTAGCTGGTGCAATCGGTGGTATGCTGTATGCATCAATACCCGCAATTTTAAAAACTTACTTTAATACAAATGAAATATTAGTAAGTCTTATGTTGGTATATGTCTCAAAATTAATTTTAGACTATCTTGTTGTTGGCCCTTGGAGTAATCCAGAGGGGTTTAATTTTCCTGAAACTAGACAGTTCAGTGACTCTGCTAAACTTCCGTTGTTATTTGAAGGACTGAGAATTCACGCGGGAATATTTTTAGCTTTAGCTGCGGTGGTTATCAGTTGGTTTGTTTTTTATAAAACGTATTTAGGGTTCCAAATGAAAGTTTCGGGTTTTAGTTTAAAGACAGCAAAATATGCCGGATACAAAGGTAAAAAAATGATCATCCTTGTTTTTCTAATAAGTGGTGCTTGCGCAGGTTTAGCTGGAGTTGGAGAAATAACTGGACCTATTGGACAGCTTCATAGAGAAATTTCTCCAGATTATGGTTTTACTGCTATAATTGTAGCGTTTTTGGGTCGTTTACATCCTGTCGGTATTATCTTTGCATCTCTAGTTGTTGCAATAACTTATCTGGGTGCTGAGACAGCTCAAATATTTATGCAAATACCTAAATATACTGGTCAGGTTTTTCAAGGAATGATTTTATTTTTTCTTCTTGCATCGGATTATTTACTTTTTTTCAAAATTAAATTTATAGGTTTAAAAAAATGATCATCGATATAAATTTTATTGGACTGATAATTGCATCAATCATGGCCTCTGCTGTTCCTTTAATCCTAGCGTCTTGTGGTGAATTGATTACAGAAAGGTCTGGAGTTTTAAACCTTGGTGTTGAAGGAATGATGATCATTGGTGCTATTTCAGGTTTCGCATTAATGACTGTTACAGGAAGTTTAATTATTGCAATTTTTGGTGCAATGTTAGCTGGAGTTTTAATTTCAACTATTTTTGCATTCCTGACGCAAACATTGATCACAAATCATGTTGCTACTGGTTTGGCGCTTACCATATTTGGAATTGGTATTTCTGCGATGATAGGAAAAAATTTTGTAGGTATTCCTGGAAAAGAGTTTCCTGTTTTATTTGAAGGTTTAAAAGATATAATACCACTTTTAGGTCCAATATTATTTGGACATTCAATTGTTTTCTATTTTGCTTTTGCCCTTCCCTTCATAACTAGCTATTTTTTAAAAAAAACGAAAATTGGATTAATTGTAAGAGCTGTAGGAGACTCACCTGAGTCTGCATCTAATCAAGGAATAAATGTTAGGCTAGTTCGTTACGCTTGTATACTTTATGGAGGCGCAATGAGTGGACTTGCTGGTGCATATTTATCCATGATTTATACTCCTCAATGGATTGAAAATATGACAGGTGGAAGAGGTTGGATCGCATTGGCTCTGGTGGTTTTCTCAACGTGGAACCCAATTAAAATTTTGATTGGTGCTATGATTTTTGGTGGCTTAACAATTATTCAGTTTCATATGCAAGCAATTGGAGTAAGAATTCCAGTGCAATTTTTAACAGCTCTACCCTACATCGTTACAATAATAGTTTTAGTTGTAATTTCTCGTGATAGTAGAAAAATAAGACTAAGTACTCCTAGTTCATTGGGGAAATCTTTTCATAAAGACAATTAATTTAAAAATAATCATTTTTTTTTAGATAATTTAATTTAAATTTAAATAATTAAAAAATCAAAAGGGGAAATAAATTTATGCATAAATTTTTAATTCGTTCTTTCGTCTCTTCTTTAGTTTTATTATTTACATTAACTGTAGCTGCAGTTGCCAAAGATGTTAAGGCAGCATTCGTTTATATTGGTCCAACTGGTGACCATGGATGGACATATCAGCATGATGTAGGTAGAAAAGCTGTTGAAGCTGCCGGATTTAAAACAACTTACGTAGAAGGTGTTCCAGAAAGTGCTGATGCTGAGAGGGTTCTTAGACAATTAGCTAACTCTGGTCATGATGTTATCTTTACAACTAGTTTTGGATATATGAATCCAACTAACAAAGTTGCAAAAGAGTTTCCAAATGTAAAATTTGAACATGCTACTGGATACAAAAGAGAACATCCAAATGTTTCAACATACGCAGCTAGATTCTATGAAGGTAGAACTATCTTAGGAACTATTGCTGGAACTATGACAAAATCAAATGTTATTGGTTATGTTGCATCTTTTCCAATTCCTGAAGTTATCAGAGGTATCAATTCATTTACTTTAGCAGCTCAAAAAGTTAACCCAAATATTAAAACTAAAATTGTTTGGGCTTTCACTTGGTATGATCCGGGTAAAGAAGCAGAGGCAGCAAAAGCTTTAATCGATCAAGGTGCTGATGTAATTGCTCAACATACAGATAGTACTGCTATTGTTCAAATGGCTGAAAAAGCTGGAGTATATGCTTTTGGACAAGCAAGTGATATGGACAAGTTTGCTCCTAAAGCTGTATTAACTTCAGTTGAAAACAATTGGGGACCATATTACGTAGACAGAGTTAAAGCAGTTGCAAATGGTACATGGAGTCAAAAAGATACTTGGCATGGAATTGGAGATGGTATGGTTGTGATATCAGATTTAGATTCACAAATGCCAGCTGACCTAAGATCAAAAGTTAAAAAACTTCAGGCAGACTTAGCATCTGGAAAAGTTCATTCTTTCACAGGACCAATTTATGACCAGAAAGGTAACTTGATGGTTGCTGAAGGAAAAACTGCAGATGATGGAATGCTTGCAGGAATGATGACTTACGTTAAAGGTGTTGAAGGAGATATACCTAAGTAATCAGTTTCCAATATAAAAAATTTAAAAGGCCGGTTTTTTAACTGGCCTTTTTTATATCTGATGTTTTTTTTTGATTTGTTCAATCCTTAATTCTTCATAAATTTCGAAGGGTTGTACTATCCAAGGATTATCAGGAAGTCTCTTTGCACAAAAGTCTGGCTCAAATGTTGATTTCTTTTTTTTAAATAATGTTGCAGTTTTAATGTCTTCTATTTTATCCTTAATGGGCTCGTATTTTTTTAACCAATCTATACTTTTGTTAAAAGTAATTCCTGTGTCAGATAAATCATCACATAAAAGTATTTTTCCACCCATATTAGGTGCTATCGAACTCATTTCTCTTGAAAACACAATATCACCTTGCTCATCCTCTACTCCCTTACCACTGTAAGATTCAACGGCAAGATACGCACATTTTAATTTAAAAATTCTACTTAAAACATCTATCATCGGCGCTGCTCCACGCATGATGCCAATTAGTATGGTTGGTTTATATCCGCTCTCATCAATTTGGATTGCAAGCTTCTCAACAGTTTTGTTGTACTCCTCCCAGTTGACAATCATTTTTTCAGACATAATTTTTATATCTATTTATTTAAATAATAAAACTAAAACTGCAAGAACGATAAGTGCTATTATTGAGGATATTAAAATATACAACCTATGAATGTTTCTTCCTCTTAAATTAAAATAATGTCTTGCTACACCAGAAATAACAGCAATCGCACACAATATTAACCAATTATATTGATGATAAACTAAAAAGCTCGAATGCCCTGAAAGCATTATAAACAAAACTAAAAAAGTGGAATAATTATTATGAATTGATCTCTGTTTAGCTGCTAGAGACAGACTCATATCAAATTTTTCACCTCTTTCACTACTACTAATTATGTTCATTTGATTGGGTATAATTACTGTAAAAACATTACCAAACATATTAGTACCAATGATTAATCCAACACTTAAAATTGCAAATTTCGGTCCAAATAATTTTGTAAGTCCAAATGAAACAACTGCTAACAAAATTATTCCTAAGGATATAAATAAAATATTATTCTCAATTAATTTTGATTTACATAAAAGATCATAAATAAACCAAGCTACAATCAATGATAAAAGTGAGATAATAATAGCATAACTTGGAGGCATTAACAGAACACGCTTATCAACCATCAATACTCCAGCGTTATAATAGTAAATTACAACCAAGAGCAACATTCCAGTTACAAAAGTTAAGTAACTTTGCCACTTAAAGATTACCAATCTATTTAAGTAATCCTGAGGTGGAGATGTTTTTAACCTCGAAAGTTTGTAAAAAAAACCTGAATGCATCAGATATCCTTCACCATCGATATCATCACTTGTTATTTTTTTATTTAAATTATTATCTAAGTAATTAAATAAAAAACTATTACCTACCCATAATATTGCAAATAATACATGGCCCCATCTAAGAATAACTTCTAACCATTTTATTGTATAAGGTAAAAATTCCATTAATATTTTATTTTATCTACTTTTTTATCCCAAATTTCAAATGCTTTTAAAGCTTCATCTCTGAGCATTTGAACCATTTTAATTTTCCTATCATCAATTTTTTTTGGGATTTCTGTATAAATAAAGGAGTCATCGAAATCTATATTTTTTGCATCTTCTCTAGTATTTGCATAATATATTTTATCTAATCTCGACCAATAAATTGCTGAGAGACACATCGGACAAGGTTCACAAGATGTATAAATCTCACATCCAGAGAGATCAAAGGTATTTAAATTTTTACAGGCTTCTCTAATTGCTACTATTTCTCCATGAGCAGTTGGATCATTTGAAAAAGTAACTTTATTTGAACCCTCTGCAATAATCTTATTATCCTTAACTATAACACTTCCAAAGGGACCACCAATTGTATTTGCACTATTTATTGAAAGTTCAATAGCTTTCGCCATGAATTTTTTTTTATCTTCCATTTTAATTTTTTATTTTATTTTTAATTTTGTTAATGCTCATTAAAATTCTTTCAGGGGTTGCTGGTGCATTTAGTTCTGGTGCAAACTGATAATTTCCAATTGAAGCAACTGCATCTTTTATTGCATAAAAAACACTCATGGCTAGCATCAAAGGGGGTTCACCAGTTGTTTTTGCTTTATTAACAACTTTTTCTTTATTTAATCCTTCTTTAAAAATTTCTACATTAAATTTTTTTGGAATATCACTTACTGCAGGTATTTTGTAAGTTGATGGAGAAAAAGTTGTAATCTGGCCATCTGATTTCCACTTCAATTCCTCTATTGTAAGCCAACCTTGTCCTTGTACAAAACCGCCCTCTATCTGGCCCAGTTCTAGTGCTGGATTTATTGGTTTCCCAGCATCATGTAAGATATCCACTCTTTCCAGTATGTTTTCACCAGTCAATGTATCTACAGTTACTTCCGAAACAGCTGCTCCGTAACAAAAATAATAAAAAGGTCTTCCTCTAAATTTTTTTTTATCAAAATTAATTTTTGGTGTTGAATAGAAGCCTGATGATGAAAGAGAAATTCTATTTAAATATGCCTCTTGAATTATGCTTTTAAATTCAAATTGTCTATTTCCAAATATTATATATTGATCTTTATAGACTGCCTCTTGATTGTAGATCTTATATTTTTTCTTAATAAATTTTTCTAAATTTAATTTAATTTTTGCTACTGCATTTAATGCTGCAGCACCGTTAAGATCAGTTGTTGAAGAAGCGGCACTAGCTGAAGTATTTGGAACCTTGGCTGTATTTGTTGATGAAATATGAACTAAACTATAGGGTAGTCCTAAAGAATTAGCCACTATTTGAGCTATCTTTGTGTGTGTACCCTGACCCATTTCAATACCCCCATGATTTAAATAAACACTACCGTCTGTATAAATGTGAACTAAAGCTCCAGCTTGATTTAAATGAATTGTTGTAAAAGAAATGCCGAATTTTAACGGTGTAATAGCTATACCCTTCTTTTTAAAACTATTTTTTTCATTAAATTTTCTTATATCAGAATATCTTTTCTTATAATTAGATTTATTTTCTAGATTTTTAAATATTTCGTTAATAACGTTATCTTCAATTTTCATCCCATAATGAGTTACATTTCTTTTATCTTTTTGATAAAAATTTTTCTTTCTGACTTCTATAGGATCTTTTTTTAAATACCTTGATATATTATCTATAATATTTTCTATAGCCATCATCCCTTGATTTCCACCGAAGCCTCTGAATGCAGTCGAAGTTGGAATATTTGTCTTGCATAGATTATTTATTACCTCAATATCTGGAATATAATATGCATTATCTATATGAAGCAAAGCTCTCTCATTTATTGCAGCTGATAAATCAGGTGACATTCCACAATTTGAGGATAAGTTTATTTTTAATCCTTCAATAATACCTTCATCATTAAAACCAACTTCATATTCAGATAAAAATTCGTGTCTTTTACCAGTCAATATTATATCATCATCTCTATCTAATCTTAGTTTGACTGGCTGCCCTGATTTTTTTGCCAACAACGCACAAATACAAGCTGTCATAAAATTTGTTTCCTTTCCTCCAAACCCACCTCCAATTCTTCTGACTTCAACATTTATTGAATTACTTTTTTGATTAAACATTTTTGCAATTAATTGTTGCGTTTCCGATGGATGTTGCGTTGAACTATAGACTAAAAAATTATCATCTTCTTTTGGAATAACAAAAGCTGCTTGACCCTCTAAATAAAAGTGCTCTTGACTTCCAGTTGTAAAATTTCCTTTTAAATTATTTTTTGAATTTTTTATTTTTTTAGAAGGGTTACCTTTTTTAACTTTTCTAGGTTTAAATAAAAATTGCTTCTTATTTAAAGCTTCTTTAATTGTAATAATAGGTTTTAAATCTTTATAAGTAACTTTAGCTTTTAATACTGCCTTTCTAGCAAGTTCTGTAGTTTTAGCAGCTACAGCGAATAATGGCTGACCAAAAAACTCTACTTTTTTTTCTGGAAAGATTGGATCACCTTCAAAAACAGGACCTACGTCATTCATACCAGGGATATCTGTTTGAGTAACTACCGATATAACTCCTTCACTTTTTTTTACTTCAGTTAGGTCTATATTTTTGATTATTGCATGGGCTTTTTTACTTAAACCAATAGCGCCATAAATTGTATTTTTTGGCTCGTTAATATCATCCGTATACTCTGCATATCCACTGACATGCTTATAGGCACTATCATGTGGTCTTATTTCTTCAATATAGTTCTCTTTACTCATTTAATTTACTCTTGATAACTTATTAGAATTTATTTCTACGAAACATTTCATCAATAAATTTTTTGCTATCTCTAGTCTATATTCTTTACTAGCTCTCATATCTCCAATAGGACTTAAATCTTTTTCTAAATATTTTTTTGCTTGATCAAAAGTATTAATGCTAAGAGGCTTATTTTTAAGAATTTCCTCACATGCTTTAGCTCTTTTTGGTACAGCAGCCATACCTCCATATGCAATATAAACCTCTTTAATTTTATTATTATTAATCTCAAAATTAAAAGATCCACAAACAGATGAAATATCATCATCAAATCTTTTTGAGATCTTAAATGCCTTAAAAATATTTTTCTTAAATAATGGTATTTTAATTGAGTGTATAAATTCATTGTTTTTTAATTTAGTTTTTCTGTAATCAAGAAAAAAATTATTTAAAGGTAATACTTTTCTTTTATTAAAACTTTCAATTAAAACCTCTGCGTTTAATGATAGTAGAATTGGTAATGAATCTCCTATTGGAGATGCGGTTGCAATATTGCCACCTATAGTTCCCACATTCCGAATTTGAACAGAGCCATATCTCTTAAGAACCGAATAAAAATCTGGATAATGCTTTTTAATTTCTTTTTCAAATTTTATTAAAGGTGTAGCGGAACCAACCTCTAAATAATTTTTACTTACTTTGATAAAATCTAATTCACTAATTTCTTTTAAATCAATTATAAATGGAATTTCTTTTCTCTCTTTTGTAACTTTTAAAGATAAGTCAGTACCTCCAGCAAGAAAACTAAAATTAGAATGTTTTTTAATTATACCTTTTAAATCTTTAATATTTTTTGGTGAAAAATAAATTTTATCATCTTTTTTAATATAAATATTTTTTGGTTTAATTTTTTTTAATTGCTGAATAATTTTATTTTTATTTTTAGAAAATTGATCATTTTTATTTATTTTATTTAAACTTTTTGCAGCATCAATTATGGGTCTGTAACCAGTACAACGACATAAATTACCGGATATAGAATCTGATATTAATTCATTATTAAGAATTTTATTATTTTTAAACATTGAAAATAACGACATAACAAATCCTGGTGTGCAGAAACCACATTGAGAGCCATGAAATTTCACCATTGCATCTTGTACAGGATGAAGTTGTCCATTTTTAGAAACTAAATCTTCCACAATTATAAGTTGTTTACCATTCAGTGTTGGGACAAACGAAATACAAGAATTAATTGCTTTATATTCAATTTTATTATCAACTAATTCACCTAAAACAATTGTACATGCGCCACAACCACCTTCTGAACATCCCTCTTTAGTTCCAGTCTTTTTTAATTCAGTTCTAATATAATTAAGTAACGTTTGATTTGGATCAGGATTTTTGATTACTATAAGTTTGTCATTTAATAGAAATTTAACAGAACTCGATATCACTTAACTACCTCTATAAGTAGAATAACTCCAAGGTGAAACAAGTAAAGGAACATGATAATGCTGTGAGGGATCTGAAATACCAAATCTTATAACAACATCATCCAAGAATGGTACATCGCTAGCTGAAGATATATTTTTAAAATAGTCACCAATATGAAAAATTAATTCATATTTGCCCTTAATGAAAACATCTCCCTCTGCTAATGGTGAATTAGCTCTACCATCATCATTGAGTTTTGTTGACGTTAATTTTTTTCGTTCTGAATTATTAATATAAAACAACTCAACTAGGATACCTTTGCCAGGTTTACCAGAATACACATCTAAAACATGAGTTGTGAGCTTAGTCATAAAATTATAGTATCATTTAATTTCAAACTTAAATTTTTTAAAGTTATATGAGAACAATAGATAACATTAACGATCTTAACAAGTCTGATTTTTTGTCTATATTTGGTAATGTTTTTGAAAAAACTGAGTCAGTTGCTATGGAAGCTTTTGAGTCAAAACCATTTAAAAATTTTGAAGATATTATGGTTAAAATGCTTGATATTTATGAAAATTACGAAAAGAATAAAATTTTAGAGATTTTAAATGCACATCCTGAGCTTGCTGTAGCAAAAAAAATGACCTCTGAATCCATATCAGAACAAGCCTCTGCAAAATTAAACCAATGTTCTGATGATGAATATGAGGAATTTAAAAAATTAAATTCAGAATATAAAAAAAAGTTTAATTTTCCTTTTATAATTGCTGTAAAAGGTAAAGATAAAAATGAAATTTTGAATAATTTTAGACAAAGAATACAAAGTGATGTAGAAAGTGAATTCCTTGAAGCAAAAAAACAAGTAAAAAAAATCGCAACCTTTCGTTTGAATGAAATAAACAAAAAATGAAAAAATTTATAAGTGCAAAAATGATTAACTTAGCAAATCCAAGAATTGGATCTAAAATTATATTTAAGACCGATGATTTTTTTGCAGCTGCTCATAGAATATTAAACATCGAAACTCCAGTTTTTAAAGATGGACTATTTGACAAACATGGCAAATGGATGGATGGATGGGAAACAAGGAGAAGAAGATCAAAAGGTTTTGATTATTTAATTTTAAAACTTGGTAAACCTGGAAAAATATTTGATATAGACATTGACACAACACATTTCAATGGAAATCAACCCACACATGCTTCTTTAGAGGGTTGCTTAAGTAAAACAAAACCTAATAAGGAAACAAAATGGATTTCTTTACTGAGCAAAAAAAAACTTGGGCCAAGTCGAAACCATAGTTTCAAATCAAACAACAAATCTGTTTTTAATTATATAAGACTAAACATTTTTCCAGATGGTGGAGTTGCAAGACTTAGGCTTTATGGAAAAATTGAAATGGAGAAAAACTTTTTAAATAACAAAACCATCAACCTTACATCTGTTTTAAATGGTGCTTCAATTATTGGTTGTAATAATGAACATTTCGGCAGGGCTGAAAATATCATAGCACCTGGTAAAGGAAAAAATATGGGAGATGGTTGGGAAACAAGAAGAAGTAGAGGAAAAAACTTTGATTGGCTTATAATAAAATTTGGAAAACCAGGATTAATAAAAAAACTAGAGATAGATACCCATCATTTTAAAGGAAACTATCCCGATAGTTGTTCAATTCAAACTGCAAGCATTTCAAAAGATCTTTCCAATAAATCAATTGTCAATAATTCAAAAAATTGGAAGTTTATTTTAAATAAATCAAAACTGTCAGCTCACAAGAAACATATTTTTAAAAAATTCTTAATTAAGAGAAGTAAGGAAAATTATCTTAGAATTAATATCTATCCAGACGGTGGAATTTCAAGAATAAGGGCATTTGGAAATTTTGTGAGATGAAAATAATAAAAGCAAAAAAAATTACTAAAAAAAATTTTTCTAAATTTGGTCAATTAATAGATACGTCTAAAAAAAATCCTATAAATATTAATGATGGTTATGCAAAAAGATTTGATAATTTAATAAACCTAGATGTTTCAAAAAAAAAGGGGGAAGCAATTGTTAGTATTTTTAAAGCAAAAAAAAGAAGGTTTCCTATGAAAATTGATATGATGGAAAAACATCCTTTAGGAAGTCAAGCCTTTATACCAATGGAAGATACAAAATTTTTAGTATTTGTAGCACCAAAAGGAGATAAACCAGATATAAATAAAATCCAATCCTTTGTGGTCCCTAAACAAACTGGAGTTAATTACAATGCTGGTATTTGGCACTTTCCACTTATTTCAGTGAAAAATATGAATTTTCTAATTGTTGATAGAAAGGGAAAAGGAAAAAATCTTGTTATTTATAAATTTAAAAAAGATAAAATTATTTTGAAAAAATGAAAAAAAAATATCCAAGAGATTTGGTGGGATATGGTTCCAAACAAGTTAAGGTAAGGTGGCCTGGTAATGCTAAGTTGGCTTTGCAATTTGTGCTTAATTACGAGGAGGGAGCAGAGAATTGTACTCTTCATGGTGATAAAACTTCAGAAGTATTTTTATCAGAAATTATAGGAGCAAAACCAATTAAAGGTCGACACTTAAATATGGAGTCAATTTATGAATATGGATCAAGACGAGGATTTTGGAGAATTCACGATCTCTTTAACAAAAAAAAAATTCCACTTACTATTTTTGGAGTTGGTATGGCATTGGAAAGAAATAAAGAAGTTTGTTCGGCTATAAAAAAAGCAAATTATGAAGTTGCTAGTCATGGGTGGAGATGGATTGACTATCAAAATGTATCAAAGAAAAAAGAAAAGAATGATATGAAGCTTGCAGTCAAATCTATAAAAAAAATTTTTGGTAATCAACCTGCTGGTTGGTACACCGGTAGGTGTAGCGAAAATACTTTAGATTTAGTAATTGATAATGGTAGTTTTTTATACTGTAGCGATACATACAGTGATGATCTTCCTTACTGGATAAAAAAAGGTAATAAAAAACAACTAATGGTTCCTTACACACTTGATAACAATGATATGAGGTTTGCAACCAATCAAGGATTTAATTCTGGTGAACAATTTTATAATTATTTAAAAGATAGTTTCGATGCCCTTTATGAGGAAGGAAAAACTTCACCAAAGATGATGTCGGTTGGCTTGCACTGTAGATTAATTGGAAGACCTGGTAGAATACAGTCTCTTAAAAAATTTTTAAATTATATCACAAAATTTCACGATATTTGGATCTGCAAAAGAGTAGATATAGCTAAACATTGGATAAAAAATTATAGCTAAAATTTTAATTATTGTTCCGCAGCTATAGAAGTATAGTGAGCAACCGCTTCTATTTCCTCATTAGTTAGTATACCCTCCATTGCGGGCATTACTCCTATACCGTTTCTAACTGCCATTATAATTCTTTGAATATCAGGTCTAATTTCATTTAAATTTGGACCAACCATTGCGTTCGATCCAGCATCTGAGAGCATATGGCATGCTGCACAATTTCCAGCCCCCAGAAAAACTTCTTTTCCCTTATTAAACAGTTCATCAGCATTAACGTGGGTTAATGATAAAAATATCAAAAATAATAATGTATTAAAGAAATTTAAAAATAATTTTTTCACATAAATTTGGTATCATAATTAAAAAATTTTAAAAAGGAGAATTATGAAAGCTTATTGGGTTGCAAATTATACTGAAATAAAAGACGACGAAAGACTTAAAAAATATGCCGTTAAAGCAAAAGAAGCAGTTGAAAAATATTCTGGAAAAATAATAGCAAGAAGTGCAAATAATGTAACTTTAGAAGGTAGGGAAATGGTTAGAGTAGCGCTTGCAGAATTTCCAGATATTGAAACAGCAAAAAATTGTTACAATTCTGAAGAGTATGTTGAAGCTAGAAAACATTTGGAGAATAATGCTACTAGAGAACACATTATTTTTGAGGGAATGTAAACTGATAAAGACTTAGTATTGAATAGGTTCGGGATCTATACTTCTCCATAAATACCAAGTTGCAACAGAACAGTAAGGGGAAAACTTTTTGTTTAGATATTTCACGTAGCTTTCTGGTGGTAGATATTTTTTATTAAAATTTTTTGAAATAGCTCTTAACAAACCAATATCCTGGATTGGCCAAATATTAGGACGATTATAAGTAAATAATAAAATCATTTCTGCTGACCATCTTCCAATTTGTCTTAATTGAGAAAGATAAATTATGGCATCTTCATCAGACATATTTGAAATAAGTTTTGGATTAAACTCCTTACTTAATATTTTTTGAGCTAAACTTTTTATTCCTTTTACTTTCTGTCTACTTAGACCACAGCTTTTAAGCTGAATAGTAGATAGCTTATTAACTGTTTTTGGATTAATTTTATTTTTACATTTTTTCTTAAATTTTAAAAAAACTGAATTAGCAGCAGCAACGCTGATTTGTTGACCAATTATACTTTTACATAGAGAGAAGAAAACATCTTTTCTTGATGTTAGAACTGTTTCTGAAGGAGATTTATATTTATTAATCAAAGAAGACATGATTTTGTCTTTTTGAGATAAATATTTTTTTTGCTTTATTCCAATATGATGGTGTTTTACTCATGACGTGAAACAGACAGCTTTTTTTTTAAATACATCTCTCTTCTAAATATAATAATAGATGAAACAATAACCAATAAAGCACCTAATAAAGTTTTAGACGTTGGTATTTCATTCCAAATAAAATATCCAAATATTATAGCAAAGACTAATCCAAGATATTTTAAAGGGGAAACTAAACTTACTTCTGAATATTTGTAAGATTGTGATAACCATAAATTAGCAAGTCCACCTAATATACCGACCATAGATAGCAAAAATAAGTCAATTAAACTTGGCAAAATCCATCCCTGATAGAAAGATAGAAAACTTAAAAGCATTATTGAGAATGAAAAGAAAAAACTAATCAACCAGGCAGGTTCAGTTGACGATAATTTTCTTATAGCAATAGCAACGTAAGATAAACCTAAGCAAAAAATTATTGGATAAATATAATATAAATTTAAAGAGCTAAAACCTGGTTCAGTTATGAAAATTATACCAACAAATCCAACTATGACCGCTAACCATCGATAAATACCAACTTTTTCTTTTAGTAAAAAAATCGAAAATATTGTTATAAATATTGGTGCTGCAAAAGAAATACTTACAACTGTTGCTAAAGGCAAATTTCTTAATGCTATAAATATAGAAACCAAAGCAACTAATCCTGCTAAACATCTTTTAAAATGAAGAAATGGTCTAGTTGTTTTATAAAAATTTAAATATCTATCTTTAGGAATAAGAAATAAAATAGGAATTATTCCACAAAATCCTCTGAAAAATAGTACTTGTCCAACAGGATAATCTTCAGACCATTTAACAATCACATCCATAAGTGAAAATGCACATACTGATATGAACATGTAAAAAAAGCCTAATTGATTTTTTGATAGCATATGATTAACTTTAAATTAATTAAGTTAATTATCAATGGAAATAGCAATTTTGGGATTAGGATGTTTTTGGGGACCAGAAATTAAGTTTAGTAGACTTGATGGAATTATAAATACAGAAGTAGGTTATTGTGGAGGTAATAATGCTGAAACAAATTACAAAGAAGTATGCACAGGCACAACAAATCATGCAGAAGTAGTAAAATTAAATTTTGATCCTAAAGTAATATCTTACGAAAAAATTCTTGAATATTTTTTTGAAATTCATGATCCAACAACCTTAAATTCTCAAGGACCAGATTTCGGAACTCAATATAGAAGTGAGATATTTTATTTAAATGATCTGCAAAAAATTATTGCTGAAAAAATGATAGAAAAAGAAAACGTCAAATTATCAGGAAAAGTAGTAACAAAAACTTCTTTAGTTAAAAATTATTGCCCAGCTGAAGAGTATCATCAACGATATTTAGAAAAAAGATAAAATGTCTTTAGTTGATACAAGTTGGTTAGAAAATAATATTGATAAAGTAAAAATTATTGATTGCTCATGGCATATGCCTCAAACTCAAAGAAACGGTTTTGAGGAATATACAGAGGAACATATTCCAAATGCTATTTTTTTTGATTTAGATAAAAATTCTAAATTAGATACTGATTTACCACATATGCTTACTGATACTAAATCTTGGGAAAAAATAATGAGCAATATGGGTATAGAAAATAATGATCGAATAGTAATTTACGATAATTCTGATGTTATTAGTTCTTGTAGATGTTGGTACAATTTAATTTATTATGGACATGATCCTAAACTAGTTCATGTTCTGGATGGTGGATTAAAAAAATGGAAAAAAGAAAATAAACCTACAGATAACAAAGAAGTAACCAATCAAGCTTCAAAGTATATATGTAATGAAAATATAGAACTAGTTAAAAATAAAAAACAAATAGATGAAAATATTAATTCACATGAATTTATTATTGTTGATGCAAGAAGTAGAGAAAGATTTGAGGGCAAAGTTACTGAACCAAGGAAAGGTCTTAGAAGTGGTTCAATAAAAAATTCTTTTTGCCTACCCTTTTCTGAATTAATTAATGAGGACCACACTTTCGTTAGTAAAGACAAAATACTTGAAAAGTTTAAGTCCTTTAAATTTGACTATGATAAAAATCTAGTATTTTCATGTGGTTCTGGAGTGACTGCAAGTGTATTGGCACTAGCTTATTCTTTAATAAATGCTAAATATATGCCGACAATTTACGATGGCTCTTGGGCTGAATACGGAAAAAATTAACTTATGAAAACATCTACAAAAATAACAAGCATAGTAATCATATTTTTCTTAATCATTGCAACAGTAATCATTGGAAGAACAATGATAGGTAATCATTTCAAAAAAAAATTTAGTAAAAGACCGCCTCCTGGAATAATAATAACTACTACTAAAGAGAGAGTTTTTGAAAATGTTGTTAGTACGTACGGGACCGCAACTCCAATTCAAACACAATCATTTAAAATTGAAAAATATGAAATATTAAAACCTATAAAGTTTAATCAAAAAGTTAAAAAGGGCGATGTAATTGCAGAGCTTAAAAATCGAAAAGTTATTGCTCAATTTGATGGTGTTATTGGAAAAAGAGAATTTTCGGAAGATATAGAGGTTTCAAAATCTTCAATATTAATTAATCTTGAAGATACTAGCTCAATATATTGTGATGTAGACATACCTGAAATTTTTGTACCATTTATTAAAGTTGGTCTACCAGTTGATATTAAATTTTCTGGATATAAAAATAAAATTTATAAAGGTGAAGTAGACTCTTTTGCTAGCAGGATAAGTGAAGATACAAGAGCTTTAGCAACAAGAATTAAGATGAATAATGCATCAGGTGAAATATTACCTGGCTCATTTTTAGAAATATCAATTAAATATGATGTAAGAAATGGCTTAAGTGCTCCTGACACTAGTACAATTGTCGAGGGTGAAAATGTTTTTATTTATAAAGTAGATGAAAAAAATAAAGTAATGAAAACAAAGGTAACCATTGGTGATAGATATTTAGGCTTTGTAGAAATATTAGATGGATTAAATAATGGAGATAAAATTGTTGCAGAAGGAACAAAAAAAGTAAGACCAAATTTAACAATCAGACCTATTGAGAAAGGTGCTAAAAAAAAACAAGGAAATTCTAGCTGGGGTAAAAAAGATAAATCAAAAAAAGCTGAAGAAAAAAAAGGTAAATTTGATTGGTTAAAAAATATTTTTAAAAAATCAGATAAAGAGAAAAAATAATTAAATGTATATAACTGAAGTTAGTATTAAACGACCTGTTGTTGCTTGGGTCATGTCTTTAATATTAATTATTTTTGGAATTTTTGTCTTTTTAGAATTGCCAGTAAGAGAACTTCCTGATGGTATACAGCCCCCGGTAGTTCAAGTTCAAACTGATTATAAATCTGCTTCAGCCGAAATTGTTGATGAAGAAATAACTCAAAAATTAGAGGACGTAATTGGTGGAGCTGAGGGTATCAAAAATATCGACTCAAGTTCTCTTAATGGAAGAAGTAGAATTAATATCCAATTCAACACAGACATTGATTTAGATGATGCTGCTAATGATATTAGAGAAAGGGTTGCAAGAGTTGTTGACAATTTACCAAGTGAATCAAACCCTCCTCAAATTTTAAAACAAGCAGCAGGTTTTACAACTACAATGTGGGTAGCATTATCATCTCCAACCTGGAATGATCTAGATCTTGGTGATTATGCTGAAAGATATCTAATAGATGCATTTTCAAGCGTACCAAACGTAGGTCGAATTTTAGTTGGTGGATTAAGAGAGCTTAGTGTTAGAGTTTGGATAGATCCAATAAAATTAGCTGCAAATGACCTTACAATTCAGGAAGTTGAAAGAGCTCTTAGAAATGAGAATATAAACCTTCCAGCTGGGACCTTAGAAGCTAATAACAAAGACTTAACTTTAAACATTGATAAATCCTATTCTAATATTGATACTATTAAACAATTACCACTTAGGAAAAACAAAGAAAAAGTTATCATTTTATCTGATGTAGCTAATATAGAGTTTGGACCTGTTTCAGAAAAAACTTTATTTAAAGCACAAAGAAAAAATGCAGTAAATTTAAAAACCGTAGGAATTGGAATTTATGCAAAAAGTGGCGCATCAACGGTAGAGCTTTCTAAACAAATAAAAATTAAAATTAAAGAACTTAACAAATCCTTACCTGATGGTTTAAAACTAGAAATAGCATTTAATAGAGCTACCTATATTGGTGCTGCAATTGAAGAAGTATATAAAAGTTTAGTAATTGCATTCGTATTAGTTGTTTTGATTATTTATCTTTTTTTAGGTAACCTTAAAGCTGTAATAGTTCCTGCGGTTGCTTTACCAGTTAGTCTTATTGGATCATTTCTTGGATTATATATATTTGATCTATCAATTAATATTTTTGTATTACTAAGTTTTATTCTAGCAATTGGTATAATCACAGATGACTCTGTGATCATGACCGATGCAATTTATACAAGAATTGAAAACGGTGAAACACCATTAGTGGCTGCATACAAAGGTTCTAAACAAATTACATTTGCAATTATTGCAACTACTTTAATTCTTATAGCAGTATTTTTACCTTTAATTTTTATTAAAGGAATATCAGGAACTTTATTTAAAGAAACAGCAATAGCCTTATCTTTTTCAATTGTTGTATCTTCTTTTGTAGCATTAACCTTATCTCCAATGCTAGGAAGTAAATTTTTAAACAAAAAAGAAAAAATTAATTTCTTCGTAAAAAAATTCAATAATGGATTTAAATCTTTTACAGGATTTTATGTAAATTCTCTTAAATATTGGGTGAATAAACAAAAAACTATTTCAATATTTATAATTTTAATTATAGCTGCTTCAGCTTATTTGTTTAATTTTTCCAAAAAAGAATTGATACCAATCGAAGATAGGGGTGCTTATTTAATTATTGGGTCAACTGATGAAGGAAGTTCATTTGAATATACACAAGAAAAAGCGCAAATAATTGAAGGAAGAATATTAAGATTATTGCAGGCAGAAAACAGTCCATATGCAAGACTAATAATGAGAGTTCCTGGTTTTGGAAGATCTGCAACGTCTTATAACAGTTTTATAATTATTGCATTACTTGATGAATGGAAAAATAGAGAAAAAGGTAGTCAAACAATATTAAGAGAAGCTATTGGACAAGTGGTTTCTGTGCCTGAAACTTTTGCTTTTCCAATTTCTCCACAATCAATAAGAGTATCTAGTTACAATAAGCCCGTTCAGATGGTCATATATGGATCTAGTTACGATGAATTGGAGGAAATTCAAAATAGTGTCTTAAGGGAATTAAGAAAGAATAGAAATATGTCTAGAATTGAAAGTGATTATACAAAAAATAAACCTGAGGTTAAATTAATCACTAATAAAAACAGAGCAAATGATTTGGGAGTTTCTACTGAAAATATAGGTAGAACTCTAGAAACTCTTTATGGAGGAAAAAGAGTAACAACTTTTAGTAAAGAGGGAAGAGAATACCCAATTATTTTACAACAATATTTAGCAGACAGAAGAGATAAAGATGGGTTATCAAAAATTTTTGTTAGATCTGAAACAAATGGTAAACTTGTATCTGTTGCAAGTTTAGTTGAGTTTAAAGAGAAAGGCACTGCTGAAGCGCTTCCAAGATACAATCGTCAAAGAGCAGTTACAATTTCTGCTGCGCTTGCAGAAGATTACACTCTTACAGAGGCTATTAAATACCTGGAAGATGTCATGATTAGAGTTGCTCCTCAAAATCAAGTCACTTGGAAAGGAAAATCTGAAGAGTTAAAAGAAACAACAAATGAAATATACTTAATTTTTGCTCTTGCTTTGTTAACTGCTTATTTGGTTATGGCAGCAACATTTAACTCTTTTGTTCATCCATTTATTATTATTTTAACAGTTCCATTAGCTGTATTTGGTGGCTTGGTATTTATTTTATTTTTAAATAGTTCGGTAAATATTTTCTCTCAAATCGCTTTAATAATACTTATTGGTATATCCACAAAGAATAGTATTTTGATTGTAGACTATACAAACCAAATAAGAACTACTGGTGTTAAAATCCAGGATGCTATAATTAAAGCTTGCCAACTTAGAATTCGACCAATCATAATGACCTCACTTAGTACAATGATAGCAATGCTTCCATTGGTTATTGGGAATATTGGACCAGGTGCAGGTGAAGGCTCTAGATTAGCTGTAGGTTCTACAATATTAGGAGGAATGATTATTTCAACCTTCTTCACTTTATATGTAACTCCAACAATGTATTTAGCTCTTGCAAAAAATACTAAGCGAATTGATGCAGTTGATATTGAATTAAAAAAACAGCTAAATTAAAAAATAATATATTTTGACGTTGATAAAGAATTTTTGCATTCTGATAATTGTTGCCTATAAATATTTGATTGTTTCTCCACTCTTTTGGCTAGATTAATTACTTTTTTATTTTTTTTATAATTTTTATAGTTACCCCACCCTTCATGATAAGCAATATACTGCTTGAAAGCATCTTTTTTTGAAACTTTTAAAATTTTTTCAGTTTTATTAGTGTACCAACCAATAAAATCTACACTGTCTTTAAATCTTGTCCTAACAGCAAGCTTATTCCCAGTTTCTTCTTTATATTGTTTCCATGTTCCTTTTACAGCCTGTGAATACCCGAAAGAACTTGATGGTCTCTTATAAGGCACTATTTTAAATAATTTCTGTCTAGGAGGTTTTGCTAACCAGTCAAAACTGGATTCCATTTTTATAATTGCAAGTTGTAAATAAACTGGTGTTCCCCATTTTTTCTCAGCTTTTTTTGCATGTTTATACCACATGTATCTTTCATTAAATATAGAACAACTATCTGCTGTATTTTTAGGAACAGACGAGCAACCTGAAATAAAAATTATTAAAATAAATAAATAATTAATTTTAAAAATTTTCATTTTTTTTAAAAAAGTAAAATATAATAATGGCTATAATTACACCTGCTAGATTTCCAAATAAATCCGGAAATTCAAAATTTCTATTAGGCACAAAGTATTGTAACACCTCAAGTACAATAGATAAAAATATTAAATAAATACTTAAAATATTAAATTGATTATTTTTTCGGTAAGTTAGAAAACCAATAATTGAAAGAACTAAATATGCATACAAATGATTTGTTGAAACAATATAATTTGCAGTTATTTGAGGTTGGATTTTACAATCATTGTAAATATAACAGCCAAGTAAACTACCTGGAAACAAATACAAAATAATTAGAATGAAATTGCATAAGTAAAAAATAAATTTATATTTTGAAAAATAATTAATCATTAATAATATAGTTTTATTTATCAAATTGATTTAAAAGATAAACAAATGAGTTATTTAATTTTAGTAAGACACGGTCAAAGTGTGTGGAATCTTGAAAAAAAATTTACTGGATGGGTTGATGTAGATCTGACAGAAAATGGAAAATCAGAGGCAAAAAAAGCTGGTGAATTAATAAAACAAGAAAAAATTGAAATTAATGTGTATTACTCCTCTTTTCAATTAAGGGCTAAAAATACTTTAAAAATTATACAGGAAGAATTACAAGATTTTAAAGAAGTAAAGAGCGCGTGGGAATTAAACGAGAGACATTATGGAGCTCTGACAGGGTTAAATAAAGATGAAATGAAAAAAAAACTTGGAGAAGAAAAAGTTCATCAATTTAGACGTTCTTGGGACCTTAGACCCGATCCTTTAGATAAAAAAAATCTATATCACCCACTAAATATTGGAACATACAAAAAAATTCCTTTAGAAAAAATTCCTGATACTGAGTCACTAAAAGATACATATGAAAGAGTAATAAAGTTTTATAGTAACGAGATAGAACAGAAATCAAATGAAAATATTCTTATTTCTGCACATGGAAATTCCATAAGAGCTCTTTGCAAATATTTGTTTAATTTAAATAACAATGAGATCTCTAAACTTGAAATTCCAACAGGAAACCCACTTTTAATTGAATTAGAAAACGGCAAAATTTCTAATTGCAAATATCTTGATCAAGAAAGAGCTAAAGATCTTTTAGTTTTTTAAAAATATCCAGATCAGTTAAATGATAAAAATCTTTTTGGCTTTCATAACCAAATAATTTTTCTTGATCTAATAAATCATTCCAAATT
>CACECL010000013.1 GCA_902557995.1 uncultured Pelagibacteraceae bacterium
ATTTGATTATTATCTTCAATTTCTTTTAATTGATCATTTGTACAAAAATAATTTCCCTCATTATGGGCTATATGTAATTCTAAAACCTCGTTATTAACATTTTTAAAATATTTATTTTGTTTGTCGTTAATTTTTACAAAAACATTTTTGCATATAAATTCTAAATATTTATTTCTAAGCAAAACACCGGGCAGCAAACCAGTTTCAACCAATATTTGAAATCCATTACAGATACCCATAACCATACCTCCTGAATTTGCAAAATTAACTACAGACTGCATTATTTTTGATTTAGATGCCATACTTCCACATCTTAAGTAGTCACCATATGAAAAACCACCTGGCAATACAACCAAATCACTTTTTGGTAATTCAGCATCAGCATGCCAAACCATTTTATTTTTAAACCCAAACTTCTTCAAAGCGACATCCATGTCCCTATCGCAATTTGAACCAGGAAAAGTAATAACTGATGATTTCATTAATTACTTTGGATCAATAATTTTATAATTTTCAATTACAAGATTTGCCAAAAGTTTTTTACACATTTCTTCAACTTTTGCTTTTGCTTTGTCGTTATCAGTTTCTTTAGTGTCTATTTCAAAATATTTACCTTGCCTAACTTCATTAACATCATCAAAACCCATGCCATCTAATGCTTGATGAATAACTTTTCCTTGTGGATCAAGTACATCTTTTTTTAAAGTTATGATTACTGAAATTTTCATTTTTTCTTTCTTTTTACTGAAGATAATTTAGTTACATTTACTGCTGAAACATTAGATTGTTCATGAAGTATACCTAATCTTTTAGCAACCTCAGTATAGGCTGGTATTAAATCACCCAGATCTTTTCTAAATCGATCTTTATCTAATTTTTTTTCTGTAATACTATCCCATAATCTGCACGTATCAGGACTAATTTCATCTGCTAAAATAACTTCATTTTTTCCATCAATTTTAATTCTTCCAAATTCTAATTTAAAATCTATAAGTTTAATTCCTACTCCCCTAAACATCCCAATCATAAAATCATTAATTCTTAAAATCATTTTTTTAACTTTATCGATTTCAGTTTTTGAGGCCCAATCAAATACTAAAATATGCTCTTCAGAAATTAATGGATCTCCAAGTTTGTCATCTTTTAAGCAATATTCGATTAGAGGTTCTTTTAAAACTGTACCGTCCTCAATACCCAATCTTTTAGTAATTGAACCTGTTGCAACATTTCTTACAATGAATTCGATCGGAATTATTTCCACAAGTTTTATAATTTGCTCACGCATATTTAATCTTTTTACTAAATGATTTTTAATCCCTATTTGAGAGAGGTTAGAGAGTATATGTTCTGATATTCTGTTATTTAGAACACCTTTACCTTCAATAGTAGTTTTTTTTTGATTATTGAATGCTGTTGCGTCATCTTTAAAATATTGGATAACTAAATTTTTATCATTTGTTGCATAAATGATTTTAGCTTTGCCTTCGTATAATTTTTTACCTTTTTTCTAGAATTTTTCTCTTCTCAAGTCTTTTAAGAATTATTTCTTTATCTACGTTTAGAAATAAAATTAAATCTATGCTCTGATTTGAATTTTTTAGTAACACTTCTAAATTTTTAGCCTGACTTAATGATCGAGGATATCCATCAAAGATTAATTTATTTTTTTTTTGAGGATCAGATATTAAATTTTCTATTAGTTTATTAACAATATCATCACTTATAAATTTTCCATTTTGCATGTCATTGGTTATTACTTTACCAATGTCTGAATTTTTTTTGATTTCCTCTCTTAAAAGATCACCTGTTGAAATTTGAAAAGCATTTAATTTGTTTACTAAATATTTAGACTGAGTACCTTTTCCAGCACCAGGAGGTCCAAATAAAATTATATTCACTTACTTACCAAATTTTGTTTTTTTAATCAGTTGTTCGTATTGTGAACTCATTAATCTTGTTTGTATTTGCGTTACGGTATCGATAGCTACTACAACAACAATTAATATAGATGCACCACCTAAATAAAAAGGTATTGGATAGTTTGCAATTAGAAATTCTGGCATCAAGCAAACTAGAGTTAAATATAAAGCACCAATAGTAGTTAATTTTGTTAAAATATTTTCAATATACAAGGCAGTACTTTCACCTGGTCTAATTCCTGGTACAAATCCTCCATACTTTCTAAGATTCTCGGCAGTTTCCGTTGGATTGAATGTTATGGAAGTATAAAAAAAAGTAAAAAATATTATTCCTGATGCATAAAGCAACATATAAAGAGGTTGTCCTTGAGTAAAATAAGAGCTTAAGTTTAAAAATGTTTCATTATTAGAAAATGAAAAATTTGAGAAAGTTACTGGTAGTAATAGAAGT
The DNA here is from genome assembly GCA_902557995.1 of uncultured Pelagibacteraceae bacterium. Taxonomy (GTDB): domain Bacteria; phylum Pseudomonadota; class Alphaproteobacteria; order Pelagibacterales; family Pelagibacteraceae; genus Pelagibacter. The sequence goes on from CACECL010000013.1 coordinate 2,371, forward strand.
GCAGAAGCAAAGATTGCAGGAATTACTCCAGCCTGATTTATTTTCAAAGGTAAATGTGATGACTCTCCTCCATACATTTTATTACCCATTTGTCTTTTAGGATAATTAACTAGAATTTTTCTTAATGCTCTTTCCATAAAAACCACAAAAAGAATTGTAACTATTAACAGAACAAATATAGCTAAGATCATAAATGTTGAAACCGCACCCGTTCTACCTAATTCGAAAGTTGTAACCAAAGCTCTTGGAATTTCTGCCACAATACCAGCAAAAATTATTAACGATATACCGTTACCAATACCTCTTTGAGTAATTTGTTCACCTAACCACATTAAAAATATTGTTCCTGCAACAATGGTTGTAACGGTAGTTATTTTAAAAAAAGCCCCTGGATTAATTACTAAATCTGCCGATGACTCTAAACCAACAGATAAACCATATCCTTGAACTGTTGCAAGTAATACTGTTCCGTATCTAGTGATTTGTGTAATTTTAGCTCTGCCTGTTTCACCTTGAGCTTTTAGATTTTTAAAATAGTCAGAAACCCCAGTCAAAAGTTGAACTATAATTGCTGAAGAAATGTAAGGCATTATACCTAACGCAAATATTGCCATTCTACTAACTGCACCTCCTGCAAAAACGTTAAACATGCCTAACAATCCTTTTTGATTGCCTTCCATCATTATTTTCAATTGTTCTGGGTCTATACCCGGTAAAGGTACAAATGTTCCAAATCTATAAACGGCTAAAATTAAAATAGTAAATATAATTCTATTTCTTAAATCATTTGTTGATGATGATGCGCTCATATAAACAAACTATTTTTTTAATTGAATAGATCCACCAATTTTTTCTAGTTTTTCTATTGCTGATTTAGAGGCAAGGTCAGCTTCAATATTAATTTTATCTTTTACTTCCCCTGAACCTAAAATTTTTAATTTTTTTGAGTTTTTATTTATTAATTTAAGTTTTTTTAATAATTCTGAGTTTAATACCTCATTTGGATTAATATTTTTTTTATCTATGTAAGATTGAATTTTATCTAAGTTTAAAATTGCAACACTCTCTTTTGATATTGGATTAAAACCTCTTTTTGGAAGTCTTCTGTATAATGGCATTTGACCACCTTCAAAACTTTTTATAGCTACACCAGATCTAGATTTTTGACCTTTAACACCTCTTCCTGATGTTTTTCCTTTACCCGAACCAATTCCTCTTCCAACTCTAATTTTAGATTTATTGATTTTTTCTCTATTATTTAAAGTAATCATTATCCTCTTTTTTCAATTATTTCAGAAATTTTTTTATTTCTGATTGCTGAAATTTGTTTTGGTGAACTTTGTTTCATTAATGCTTTCATTGTAGCTCTAATAACATTGTGCGCATTAGAGGTTCCCATAGATTTTGCAACAATATCTTTTACTCCTAAAACTTCACATACTGCCCTAACAGGACCACCCGCAATAATACCTGTTCCCTTAGAAGCTGCTCTTAGCACTATTCTTCCCGAGCCATCTTTCGCCTTAACGTCATGATGTATTGTTCTGCCTTCTCTTAATGGTATATGGGTAAGTTTTCTTCTTGCCATTTCATTAGCTTTTTTTATAGCATCAGGTACTTGTTTAGCTTTTGCATGAGCTATGCCGATTTTACCTGCTTGATTTCCAACAACTACAAGCGCTGAAAATCCAAATCTTCTTCCACCCTTAACAACTTTAGTGATACGATTTATGTGGACTAATTTTTCTAATATATCGTCGGTTTTTTTATCTTTTAAATTTTCCATAATTAAAATTCCATCCCGTTTTCTCTTAGAGTTTCTGCAAAAACTTTAATTCTACCGTGATATTTGTAAGAACCTCTATCAAAGTAAATTTTAGTAATTTTTTTCTCTTGTGCTTTTTTAGCTAATTTTTGAGCAACTAATTTAGATATTTCAGTTTTATTAACTTTGTCTGATGATCTAAGATCTTTTTCAACAGATGAAGCCGACAACAAGGTTATATTTTTTGTATCATCAATTATTTGAGCTGAAATATTTTTTGATGATCTAGAAATACTTAATCTAAATCTATCTTTTGAGGCAACTTTTTTAACTTTGTTGCTAACTCTAAATCTTTTTCTGACGCCAGTGTTTAGTTTCATTACTTTTTCTTTCCTTCTTTTTTGAGTACATATTGACCTTTTTCTCGAACACCTTTCCCTTTATAAGGTTCGATTTTTCTTAATGTTTTAATTTTAGATGCTACTTCACCAACTAGCTGCTTATCAGATCCTGTGATTTTTAATGTTGTTTGTTTTTCAACGACAATTTTAATGCCTTCTGGTATATCAAAATTGATATCATGGCTATAACCCAACTGTAAATTTAACTGATTTCCTTTTAACGCTGCTCTATAACCAACACCAACTAACTCTAAAGTTTTTTCATATCCTGTGCTAGATCCAATAACAGCATTATTGATTAAACTTCTATTCATACCCCAAAGTCTTTTTGAGTTTTGATCTACTTTTTTTGGTTTAATAGAAATTTCTTTTCCTTCAATAATATCTAAATTAAACATATCTAAATCAACATTGATTGATTTTTTTCCAAGAGGTCCTTCTATATTTATAATATTTCCAGCTAAAGCAACTTTTACTTTTTCTGGGATCGATATGTTTATTTTACCTATTTTAGACATTAAAATACCTTACAAATTATTTCGCCACCAACTTTTTGTTTTCTAGCATCTATATCAGTCATCACTCCTTTTGGAGTTGAAACAATCGCAATTCCTAAACCATTATTTATTTTAGGTAAGCTATCGGCAGATGAAAAAATTCTTCTCCCAGGTTTTGATACTCTTTCAAAAGCACTAATTACTGGATTACCTGAATGGTACTTAAGTTCTAATGATAGCATTGGTTTCTTTTCTTCAGAACTTACTTTAAAATCTTTAATAAAACCTTCATTTTTAAGTATATCTGCAATTTTTGCTTTAAAATTAGATGAAGGTAATTCTACTTTTTTATGATTTCTAGCTTGAGCGTTCTTCACTCTTGCAATCATATCTCCTATTGGGTCGCTTAAACTCATAATTTTCCTTTCTACCAGCTAGATTTAACTAAGCCAGGTATCTTTCCTTGTAATCCTAATTGTCTTAATGCAATTCTTGAAATTTTTAATTTTCTGTAAACACCATGAGGTCTTCCAGTAATCTCGCATCTATTCATAACTCTTGTTTTAGCCGAGTTTCTTGGCAGTTTAGATAATTTTTGTTGCGCTTTAAATCTTTCTTCTAATGGAATCTTTTTATCCATTACAATCTTCTTTAATGCTTGTCTTTTCTTATAAAGCCTATCTGAAAGCTTAATTCTTTTTTTATTTTTGTTAACAGCGCTTAACTTTGCCATGTTTAGTTATCTCCTTTTTTAATAAATGGAAAATTCATTTTTTCTAGTAATGCAAAACTATGCTCTTTATTTATTGCTTTAATAACTATTACTATATCTAAACCTCTAACTTTGTCTGCTCTATCAAAGCTTACTTCTGGGAAAATTATATGTTCTTTAATTCCAAATGTATAATTACCAAATTTGTCAAATCCTTTTGGTGACAAACCTCTAAAATCTTTAATTCTTGGTAATGCAATATTCACTAATCTGTCTAAGAATTCATACATTCTATTTTTTCTTAATGTTACCTTTAAACCAGCATTTGATCCTTTTCTAGTTTTAAAATTTGCTACTGATTTTTTAAATTTTGTTGTAACTGGTTTTTGTCCAGTAATTTTAGCCATATCTTCCTCGCATGATTTTAAAATCTTAGAATCTGTAGCATCTAAACCAAGACCCATATTTAAAATAACTTTCTCAATTCTTGGAGCCATATAAATATTTTTAAAACCAAACTGATCTTTTAATGCAGGTTGAATTTCTTTATTGAATATTTCTTTTAATCTTGGTGTCATTATTTTTTAGCCTCTTTTTTCTTAGCCGCTTTTTCATCAATTAATTTTAAGTTAGAAATATGTATAAAGCTTTCCTTAGGAAAAATTCCACCTTTTTTCTCTTTTGTTGTTTTAACATGTTTTTTAACCATGTTTATTTCTTTAACTTTAGCTCTGTTATTAACTCTATCAATTTCAATAACTTCACCCTCTTTTTTTTTATCTCTGCCAGCTAAAACTCTTACTTTCAAACCTTTTTTAATCATTACAAAACCTCCGGTGCCAAAGAAATAATTTTCATTTGACCTCTACTTCTTAATTCTCTTGTAACTGGACCAAAAATTCTTGTTCCTACTGGCTCCCCTTTGTCATCAACTAAGACAGCAGCATTATTATCAAATCTTACTTTAGAACCATCATTTCTGTGTATTCCTTTTTTAACCCTTACAACTACAGCTTTATGGACAGATCCTTTTTTAACTTTTCCTTTAGGTATCGCCTCTTTAACTGCAATTACAATTGTATCACCAATACTAGCGTATCTTCTTTTTGATCCACCTAGAACTTTAATGCACTCAATTCTTTTTGCACCAGTGTTGTCAGCAACTTGTAATTCTGTTTGAACACCAATCATTACTTTGTACTCTCCATAACTTGAAATTTTTTATTTTTAGAAAATGGTTTGCTTTCAATAATTGAAACTTTGTCACCAGTTTTGAACTTATTATTTTCATCGTGAGCATTATAGTTTTTTCTAACTCTTATTACTTTTTTTAGAACTGGGTGTGAATATTTACGTTCTACCATAACAGTAACTGTTTTATTTGGTTTATCGCTTATAACTATACCTGTAAGTATTTTTTTAGGCATTTGCTTTTCCTTTTAAAATTGTTTTTAATCTTGCTATTGTTTTTCTAGTTTCCCCAATTTTAGATGGGTTTGTTACTTGTGAATTCATTTTTTGAAATCTGAAATTAAAAAGATCTTTTTTAAGCTTATCAATGTTCTTCACAATTTCGTCCTTTGATAATTTTTTAATTTCTTGTTTTTTCATTATGCAAATCTCTTTATTGTTTTAGTCTTAATAGGTAATTTAGCTGATGCTTTGTATAAAGCTTCTTTTGCAATTTGTTCCGAAACACCATCAACTTCAAATAAAATTCTTCCTGGTTTTACTCTACATGCGAAGTACTCAGGTGAACCTTTTCCTTTACCCATTCTGACTTCAATTGGTTTTTTTGAAACTGGTATATTTGGAAATATTCTTGTCCAAACTCTTCCTTGTCTTTTCATGTGTCTTGTTAAAGCAACTCTTGCAGCTTCAATCTGTTTTCCAGTAACTCTTTCAGGCTGTAAAGCTTTTAATGCGTAAGCACCATAATTAATGGTACTTGCTCTTGTAGCATTACCATGAATTCTACCTTTATGAGCTTTTCTCCATTTTGTTCTTACTGGTTGAAGCATTATTATTTACCTTCCTTTGGTGTTACCTTGTTGGTCTCTTGACTAAATTCTCTAGCAAAAACTTCACCTTTATAAATCCAAACTTTAATTCCAATAATTCCATAAGTTGTAAGAGCCTCTGCTTCTGCATAATCTATATCAGCTCTTAAAGTATGTGATGGAATGCTTCCATCTCTTAACCACTCTGTTCTAGCTATTTCATTTCCACCAAGTCTTCCACTCACAGAAACTTTAATTCCTTTTGCTCCAAGTCTAATACATGATTGCATTGCTCTTTTCATGGCTCTTCTATAAGAAATTCTTTTAACAAGCTGCTGAGCTATGTTTTCAGCCACTAAATAAGCATTTGTCTCAGGTTTTTTTACCTCTTTTATGTTTAGATTTACTTCATTTGTAGTTAATTTTGAGAGATTATTTTTAATTTTGTCAATATCACTTCCTTTTTTACCAATCACAAATCCTGGTCTAGAAGTGTAAATTGTAACATAACACTTATTAGAGGTTCTTTCGATCATTACCTTAGATACACCAGAGTTGATTACATTTTTCTTGATATATTCTCTAATTTTAAAATCTTCGATTAGATAATTTCCAAAATCTTTTTTCTTAGCATACCATACAGAGTCCCATCCTCTGTTGACACCTAATCTAAAACCTACAGGATTAACTTTTTGCCCCATGCTTCTCCATTTGTTTTGCTTCTGATAAAATTATTGTAATAGTTGACCAAGGTTTTAATATTGGCGCCGCTCTTCCTTTAGCTCTTGGTCTAAATCTTTTCATAACTATTTTTTTTCCACAATATGCTTCTTTGACTATTAATTTATCAATATCGTATTGAAAATTATTTTCAGCATTGGCTACTGCTGAACTAATAGTTTTTCTAACATCTCTAGTAACTCTCTTTTCTGAAAATTGTAAATCTCTAATTGCAACATCAACTTTTTTGCCAACAATGCTTTTTAGTATTGGATTTAGCTTTCTGACACTTGATCTAATACCGTTGTTAACAGACTTTACTGTTTTGTCGTTAGTTTTATCAATTTTCTTTTTTTTACCCATAATTATTTCTTCTCTGCTGTTGCTGGTTTAGCTTTTTTATCAGCTGGAGTATGACCAAAGAACGTTCTTGTTGGTGCAAACTCACCTAGTTTATGTCCAACCATATCCTCTGATACAGTTATTGGTATAAATTTTTTGCCATTATAAATTTGGAAACTGACCCCTACAAAATCAGGCAAAATTGTAGATTTTCTTGACCAAGTTTTAATAGGAATTTTTTTTGGATCGTCTTTATACTTATCTACTTTCTTCATTAAGCTTTCCTCTACAAACGGTCCTTTCCAAACTGCTCTAGCCATTACTTAGTATCCTTCCTCTTATTTCTTCTCTTAACTATAAATTTATCTGTTCTCTTATTATCTCGAGTTTTTAAACCTTTAGCAGATTGTCCTGTAGGTGAAACTGGATGTCTTCCTCCAGCAGATTTTCCTTCACCACCTCCATGTGGGTGATCAACAGGGTTTTTAACAACACCTCTAGTATGAGGTCTTCTGCCCAACCATCTTGATCTGCCTGCTTTTCCAATTTTGATATTTTTTTGATCTGGATTACTTAAAATTCCAATTGTAGCTAAAGCTCTTGAATCTATTTTTCTCACTTCACCTGAGGCTAATTTTATTAAACTATAGTTCCCATCTAGACCACTAATAGTAACTGATGAACCAGCTGCTCTAGCGATTTTTCCACCACCACCTGGCTGTATCTCAACATTATGTATATTGATACCCACTGGTATATCTTGTAATGGCATACAATTGCCTACTTTAATTTCTTTTTTAGAACCACTTTCAACTTTATCTCCAACTTTAATTTTTTGTGGTGCTAAGAAATACGAGTGAGTACCATCCTCAAATTTAACTAACATGATGTAGCATGATCTGTTAGGATCATATTCAATTCTTTCAACTGTGGCTTCCATGTCAAATTTTTTTCGATAAAAATCCACATGTCTGTACATTTTTTTATGTCCGCCAGCTCTATTAATAGAGGTAATATGACCGTTATTATTTCTACCTTTCATCGCATTTTTAGGTGAAACTAAGGTCTTGAATGGTTTACCTTTCCATAAACCAGTTCTATCAACTAAAATGGTACCTCTTGTAGATTTTGTATATGGTTTAAAAGTTTTTAATGCCATTTATTAAATTCCTGTTGTTAGATCAATGCTCTGACCTTTTTTTAGAGTAATTATTGCTTTCTTATATCCAGATACTTTTACTTTTCTACCTCTGGTAACTTTTGTTCTATTTTGTTTGTTTATAATATTTATCTTAGTCACATTAACTTTAAATATTTTTTCAATATTTTTTTTTAAATTTTTCTTATTTGCACCATTTGGAACTTTAAAAACAATTTTATTTAGTTCAGATAAGTTAGTTGATTTCTCAGTAACAACTGGTGAAAGAATTTTGTCGTATAAATGAATCTTTTCCATATTATGAATATCTCTTTTCTAGTTCTTTTACAGAACTTTCTGTAAAAACCACTTTTTTAAATTTAACAATGTCATAAGCGCTGAAATGATTTACATCTGTAACTTTGACATTTGGAATATTTCTTGCTGATTTTTCAATTTTTTCTTTAGAATTTTTGTCTAAAATTATAAGTGAATTTGTAATTTCAAGTTTATTAATAATTGAGTTCATCTCTTTTGTTTTTTTAATTTCAGAACTAAAATCATTTAAGATTAATAAATTTTTATTATTATTTTTTTCAGTAATTAATGAAGCTACGCTTTGTTTTTTCTCAGTTTTGTTTAGTTTTCTTTTTTTATAAGCCAATTCTCCTTTTGGTCCATGAGCAATACCACCACCTACAAATATAGGAGCTTTTCTACTAGCATGCCTTGCACCGCCAGTCCCTTTTTGAGCATATATTTTTGAAGTTGGTCCTTTTACTTCATTTTGTTGTTTAGTTTTGGCATGTCTACCTTTGTAATTAGCATTTGTTTTATAAAGAACAGCGCTAACTAATTTATGGTTAATTTTTGCAGAAAAAATCTTATCCAAAACTTCAATACTATCTTTTTTTCCGTCTATGCTAATTTTATCTAATTTCATTATTTTTTCTTTTTCTCAGGTGTTTTTTTAGCCTCTTCAGCAGCTGCTTGTTTCTCACCAATTGTCATTTTGCTTATATTTTTTACAGATTTTTTAACCATTACTTCAGAATTTTTTGAACCCGGTATTGATCCTTTTAAGTAAAGAAGTTCGTTTTCTAAGTCAGTTTTTATTATTTCAATATTTTGCATTGTTCTCAGCTTGTCACCCATATGACCAGCCATTTTTTTTCCTTTAAAAACTTTTCCTGGATCTTGACTATGCCCAGTCGAACCATGTGCTCTATGTGATATTGAAACACCGTGACTGGCTCTTAAACCACCAAAATTATGTCTTTTCATAGCACCTGCAAAACCTTTACCAATTGTCTTTGATCTTGTGTCTACAAATTTAATGTCTTTGAATATTTCTAAACCAAACTCGTTTCCTTCTTTGTACACTGATGTATCATTTACTCTAAATTCTTTTAATTTTTTTTTAGCTTCTGTATTTTTTTTAGAAAAAACACCTTTCATTGCTTTTGTTAATTTTGAATTTTTAATTTTTCCATATCCAAGCTGAACAGCTTTGTATCCTCTTTTTTCCTCTTCTATAACCTGAATAACTCTAGCTTTTTCAACCTTAAGCACAGTCACAGGAACTAACTGACCAGATTTATAGAATTCTCTCGTCATTCCAATTTTTTTTCCTAATAATGCTATCTCGCTCATAATTAAATTTTAATCTCCACATCTACACCAGAAGCTAAATCAAGTTTCATCAATGCTTCTACTGTTTGTGGTGTTGGTTCAATGATATCTATTAGTCTTTTGTGTGTTCTTGACTCAAACTGTTCTCTACTTTTCTTATCTATATGAGGTGATCTTAACACAGTGTATCTTTCAATTCTTGTAGGTAATGGAATAGGTCCTTTAATTGTAGCTCCAGTTCTTTTAACTGTGTTTACGATTTCTTCTGTAGAAGCGTCTAGAACTTTATTATCGTAAGCTCTTAATTTTATTCTTATGTTTTGCTTTTCCATTATCCTGCTACCTTTTTAGTTACTTCGTCTTGAACGTTTTGAGGAACTTTAGAATAATGATCAAAGAACATTGAATATTGTGCTCTTCCTTGTGACATTGATCTAAGATTATTAATGTAACCGAACATATTGGCTAGAGGAACCATAGCTGTAATTACAGTTGCATTACCTCTTTGTTCCTGAGTGCTAATTTGCCCTCTTCTACTGTTTAAATCACCAATAACATCTCCCATATAGTCTTCAGGAGTTACGACTTCTACTCTCATTATCGGTTCTAGAAGTTTTAATCCACCTTGAGTACAAGCTTCTTTGAAACATGCTCTACTTGCAAGTTCAAAAGCTAAAACGCTTGAGTCAACATCGTGATGTAAACCATCAACAATAGTTACTTTGTAATCAATCATTGGAAAACCTGCTAAAATTCCACTATCAGAGACAGTTTCAATACCTTTTTCAACACCAGGAATGAATTCTTTTGGAATAGCTCCACCCTTAATAGCGCTTTCAACTTCTCTTCCTTTTCCTGGTTCTTGAGGTTCAACAAATAATTTAACCTTAGCAAACTGACCAGCACCACCACTTTGTTTTTTATGTATGTATTCATACTCAGCAGATTTTTCTATAGTTTCTCTGTAAGCAACTTGTGGAGCACCTACGTTTGCTTCAACTTTAAATTCCCTTTTCATTCGATCAACAATAATATCTAAGTGAAGTTCACCCATACCTTTAATGATTGTTTGACCCGACTCTTCATCTGAAGAAACTCTAAATGATGGATCCTCTTTAGCTAATCTTGCTAATGCTTCACCCATTTTTTCTTGGTCACCTTTTGTTTTTGGCTCTACAGCAATTTCAATTACTGGGTCTGGGAATTCCATTGGCTCTAATAAAACTGGATTTTCTTTGTCACATAAAGTGTGACCAGTCATAGTATTTTTTAATCCAGCTAATGAAACAATATCACCTGCGTTAGCTTCTTTAATATCTTCTCTTGAATTAGCATGCATTAAAAGCATACGGCCAACTCTTTCTTCTTTGTCAGATGAAGAGTTGTAAACGGCAGTACCAGACTTGATTGTTCCAGAATAAATTCTAACAAATGTTAAAGAACCTACAAATGGATCGTTTGCAACTTTGAAGGCCAAACCTGAGAAAGAAGAACCATCATCAAATTTCATCTCAACTTCATCCTCTGAACCAACTTTAGTGCCTTTGATTGAACCAATATCTACTGGGCTTGGCAAGTAATTTACAACCGCATCTAATAAAGGTTGGACACCTTTATTTTTAAACGCAGATCCAGTTAAAACTGGGACAAAACTAAAATTCAAAGTCCCTTTTCTTATACACTTAACTAAATCTTCCTCTTTAATTTCGTCTCCATTTAAATAAGATTCCATTAATTTTTCGTCTTGCTCTACAGCAGTTTCTATTAATTCTGTTCTATATTTTTCAGTAATTTCCTTAAGATCATCAGGAATATCTTTGTATTCCCATTCAGCACCTAATGCCTCATTTTTCCAAACTTGAGCTTTCATTTTAACTAAATCAACAACTCCAGTTAAAGAAGCCTCAATTCCAATAGGAACTTGTAAAACTAATGGCTTAGCACCTAATCTATCTTTAATCATGTCAACACATCTAAAGAAATCAGCACCCGTTCTATCTAGTTTATTTACAAAACAAATTCTTGGAACTTTATATTTGTCTGCTTGTCTCCATACTGTTTCAGATTGTGGTTCTACACCAGCTACACCATCAAAAACAGCTACAGCACCATCTAAAACTTTCAAAGATCTCTCCACTTCAATAGTAAAGTCTACGTGACCTGGGGTATCAATGATGTTAACTCTGTGATCATTCCAAAAACAAGTAGTTGCTGCAGAAGTAATTGTAATTCCTCTTTCTTGTTCTTGCTCCATCCAATCCATGGTTGCTGCACCATCATGCACTTCACCAATTTTATGACTCTTACCTGTGTAATATAAAATTCTTTCTGTAGTAGTTGTTTTACCAGCATCTATATGGGCCATGATCCCAATATTTCTGTATCTATCTAATGAATGAGTTCTAGCCATATCTTATTACCACCTAAAATGAGCAAAGGCCTTATTGGACTCTGCCATTTTGTGTACATCCTCTCTTTTTTTAACGGCAGCACCTTTTTTTTCATAAGCATCATAAAGCTCATTAAAAATTTTATCTGCCATGTGTTTATCTTTTCTTTTTCTTGCTGATTCTACTAACCATCTAATTGCCAAGGCTTGTGCTCTTTTACTTTTTACCTCAACAGGAACTTGGTAAGTTGCACCACCAACTCTTCTAGATCTAACTTCTACAGTTGGTTTGATGTTATTAATTGCTTCATTAAAAATATTAATTGGTTCATCTTTAGTTTTTGTTTTAATTTTATCAATAGCGTCATAAACTATTTTAGCAGCAATACCTCTTTTACCGTCATACATAATATTGTTGATTAATTTAGGAATAATGGTTGATTTGAATTTTGGATCTGGAACTACATTTTTTTTCGGTTGAGTTTTTTTTCTAGACATTATTTACCTTTTTTTGTTCCGTATAAAGATCTTCTTTTTTTTCTATTTGCAACACCTTGAGTATCTAGATTACCTCTTAGAATATGATAACGAACACCTGGTAAATCTTTTACCCTACCACCTCTAATCAGAACTACCGAGTGTTCTTGAAGGTTATGACCTTCACCAGGAATATAAGCTGTAACTTCAAATCCATTTGATAATCTCACTCTAGCAACTTTTCTTAATGCAGAGTTTGGTTTCTTAGGGGTTGTTGTATAAACTTTTACACAAACACCTCTCTTTAAAGGTTGTTTTTGTAGAGCAGGAACTTTGTTCCTTGCTGCTGGTTTAACCCTTTTTTTTCTTAACAACTGATTAATAGTTGGCATAAATTTTTTAAAATTAATTAATTTATTTTTAGATGAAAATAACTGACAGGTTATTTTGTGGCAGCGTTTAGTACTGTTAGAAGCACTACATTCCAACCAAAAACATCGCCAAATTACTTATTAATAGCCCTTTGTCAAACTAAAACTGCAATTTTTAGGCGATTTTTTTACTGATTTGCCTGTGTTTCTTCGGGTTCTGAAGCTTCTATTTTATCCTGCTCTGCTAAGAAATTATTATCGTCCTCTAGAGCTTTATTGTTCCATCTATTTTTAATATTACCAGTACCTGCAGGAACTAATCTTCCAACAATTACGTTCTCTTTTAGGCCATTTAATGGATCAACTTTTCCTTTAATTGCAGCGTCTGTTAATACTCTTGTTGTTTCTTGGAAAGAAGCAGCTGAAATAAACGATTCTGTTTGAAGTGAAGCCTTAGTAATACCCATTAAAACTCTTTCACCAACGGCTGGTGTTTTTCCTTCTGCAACCAATTTTTCATTAGTATTATCAAACTTAATTCTATCAACCACTTCACCAGGTAAATAACTTGAGTCACCTGATACTTTAACCTCAACTTTTTTAAGCATTTGTCTTAAAATAGTCTCAATATGCTTATCGTTTATTATTACACCTTGTAATCTATAAACTTCTTGAACTTGATTAACAAAATATTCTGTTAATTCTTTGATTCCTAAAATTCTTAAAATATCATGTGGCAGTGGTTGACCATCTAAAAGATACTCTCCTTTTTGAATTTTTTCACCTGGATTGAAATTGATATGTTTGCCCTTTGGAATTAAATAATTTGAAGGTTCTGATCCATCTTCAGGAACAATAGATACTCTTTGTTTGCCTCTTACCTCTTTACCAAAAACAACACTACCATCATTTTCTGCAATGATCGCACTATCCTTAGCTTTTCTGGCCTCAAATAACTCAGCAACTCTTGGAAGACCTCCGGTAATATCTTTTGTTTTTGTAGTTTCTTTAGGTAATCTTGCAATCACATCACCTGCATAAACTTTCTGACCGTCTTTAATTGATAAAATTGAATCTGGTACTAAATAATATCTAGCTTCATTATCATCAGCTTTTTTAATCACATTTCCTTTTTCATCTCTAAGAGTAATTCTAGGTTTTAAATCAGTACTTTTTGATTGACCTCTCCAATCAATTACTGATTTAGAAGAAATTCCTGTTGCATCGTCAGTAGTTTCTTGAATTGACAAACCATCTATTAAATCTACATAACTAGCTGTACCGCTTTTCTCTGCTATAACTGGAGTTGTGTAAGGATCCCATTCACATATTTTAGTATTTGCTTTTACTTTGTCACCATTGTTAAAAAATAGTCTTGATCCATAAGCAACTTTATAAACTGCTATCTGAACTCCTTTGTCGTCCTCAATAGAAAGTTGAGTGTTTCTTCCCATAACAATCAAATTCTTTTTAGAGTCTTCTAAAATGTTTGAATTAATTATTTTTAAAGTTCCATCATTTTTAGTAACTATCTGAGAATCTTGTTTTACTGAAGCTGTACCTCCAACGTGGAACGTTCTCATTGTTAGCTGCGTTCCTGGTTCTCCAATTGATTGAGCGGATATCATTCCAATAGCTTCACCAACATGAACCATCTTACCTCTTGATAAATCTCGTCCATAACAAGTAGCACAAACACCCTCTTTTGAACTACATGTCATTACTGAATAAACTTTAATTGATTTAACTCCTGCAGCATCAATTTTATCGCAGCCTGCCTCATCAATCATTTCAGATTTTTTAATAATTACTTCTCCTGATAAAGGGTTTTTAACATCAGCAGCTGTTACTCTTCCTAATGCTCTTTCAGATAAACTAACAACCACATTACCACCCTCTAAAATTTCAGAAAGTTCAATAAATCCAGGATTATCACAATTTACTTTTGTTATTGTTAAATCTTGTGCAACATCACATAGTCTTCTTGTTAAATATCCAGAACTAGCTGTTTTAAGTGCTGTATCTGCTAAACCTTTTCTAGCTCCATGTGTTGAGTTGAAATACTCTAAAGCAGTTAATCCCTCTTTAAAGTTTGAGATAATTGGACTTTCAATAATTTCACCTGAAGGTTTAGCAATCAAACCTCTCATGCCAGCTAATTGTTTCATCTGAGCAGCAGATCCTCTAGCTCCACTGTCTGCCATCATAAATACAGAATTTATTTTCAATCCTTCGTCAGTTTTTTCTGTAGCTGAAATTCCTTTCATCATTTCTCCAGCAACTTTATCTGTACACTTAGACCAAGCATCAACAACTTTGTTGTATTTTTCACCTCTTGTAATTAAACCTTCAGCATATTGAGTTTCATAATCTGCAATTAATTTCTTAGTATCATCAATTAATTGAGTTTTATTTTCAGGGATTACAAGATCGTCTTTTCCAAAGGAAATTCCTGCTTTAAATGCGTGTTTAAATCCTAAATCTTTAAGCTTGTCACAGAAAATTACCGTTGTTTTTTGACCACAAAATCTAAATACAACATCAATTATTTCTGAGACTACTTTTTTAGGTAATAATCTATCTACTAAAGAGAACTTAATGTTGCTATTTTTAGGTAATAAATTTGCTAATAAAAATCTTCCAGCTGTAGAAGTGTATTTTTCCATTTTTTTATTACCTAGATCATCTACAGTCTCAAATCTTGAGATGATAGTGCTATGTACATTTATTTGACCAGATGATAATGCAAATTCAATTTGATCTGAATTTGTAAAGTATCCTGCTGGTTTATCAGATATAGGTTCTTGTGACAGATAGTAGATTCCTAAAATCATATCCTGACTCGGAACAATAATTGGTTTACCGTTTGATGGAGAAAGAATATTATTTGTAGATAACATTAAAATTCTTGCCTCTAATTGTGCTTCTAAGCTTAACGGCACGTGCACTGCCATTTGGTCACCATCGAAGTCAGCGTTAAATGCTGCACAAGTTAAAGGGTGTAATTCAATTGCATCTCCTTCAATTAATTTTGGCTCAAATGCTTGAACTCCAAGCCTATGAAGTGTTGGTGCTCTATTTAAAAGTACCGGATGCTCTCTAACTATCAATTCTAAAGCGTCCCAAACTGCATTTGTTTCTTTCTCAACTAATTTTTTAGCTTGTTTAATCGTTGAAGCTAAGCCTAATTTATTTAATCTTGCATATAAAAATGGTTTGAATAACTCAAGAGCCATTTTTTTTGGTAAACCACATTCATGTAGTTTTAAATCAGGACCGACAACGATTACTGATCTTCCAGAATAATCGACTCTTTTACCCAATAAATTTTGTCTAAATCTTCCTTGTTTACCTTTTAACATTTCAGCAAGAGATTTAAGTGGTCTCTTACCTGTGCCTGTAATTACTCTACCTCTTCTTCCGTTATCAAAAAGAGCATCAACAGATTCTTGAAGCATTCTTTTTTCATTTCTTACAATGATATCTGGGGCTTTAAGATCCATTAATCTTTTTAATCTATTATTTCTGTTAATTACTCTTCTGTATAAATCATTAAGATCTGAAGTAGCAAATCTTCCACCATCAAGAGGAACTAAAGGTCTTAATTCTGGTGGTATAACTGGTACAACAGTCATAATCATCCACTCAGGTTTTTGACCTGTTTCAATAAATGACTCTATTAATTTTAATCTTTTAATTGCTCTTTCTTCGTTAACTTTTGATTTGGTTTCTTTAATAAAGCTAACAAGATTTTTTCTTTCTAATTCTAAATCTAAATTTTTCAGCATCTCTAGAACAGCTTCTGCTCCTATTCCTGCTGTAAAACTTTCTTCACCAAACTCATCCTGGTATTTTGCTAATTCTTCCTCATTTAAGAGTTGATTTTTTTGTAAACCAGTTAAACCAGGTTCTATTACTATAAAGTTTTCAAAATAAAGAACTCTCTCTATTTCTTTTAATTTCATGTCTACTGCCAAAGCAATTCTGCTTGGAAGAGACTTTAAAAACCAAATATGTGCTACTGGTGTAGCAAGATTAATATGACCCATTCTTTCTCTTCTTACATTTGATTTTGTAACCTCAACACCACATTTCTCGCATATAATCCCTCTAAATTTCATTCGTTTATACTTTCCGCATAAACATTCATAATCTTTTATTGGTCCAAAAATCCTTGCACAGAACAAACCATCTTTTTCAGGTCTAAACGTTCTATAATTAATTGTCTCAGGCTTTTTAATTTCACCAAATGTCCAAGATTTAATTTTCTCTGGGCTAGCAAGTGAAATTTTAATACTATTAAAATTTTGAGCTTCTGAAATTTCGCTGCCCTTAAATAGATCTGTTAATTCTTTTTTCATTAATTAAGCTCCACATTTAATGCTAATGATTTAATCTCTTTAACTAAAACGTTAAATGACTCTGGTATACCTGACTCAAAGTTTTCCTCACCTTTAACTATAGTTTCATAAACTTTAACTCTTCCTGCAACGTCATCAGATTTAACAGTTAAAATTTCCTGTAATGTGTATGATGCACCGTATGCCTCAAGTGCCCATACCTCCATTTCACCAAATCTTTGACCACCTAATTGTGCTTTACCACCAAGTGGTTGTTGTGTAACCAAACTGTAAGGTCCTGTAGATCTTGCATGAATTTTATCTTCAACCAAGTGATGAAGTTTTAGCATATAGATTATTCCAACGGTAACCGGTCTATCAAATTTCTCACCTGTTCTTCCATCCCATAAATAAGTTTGTCCTGATCCAGGTAGATTTGCTAGTTCAAGCATCTCAGTAACATTTTTTTCTTTAGCACCATCAAAAACAGGTGTTGAAATTGCGATACCATTTTGTAAATTTTCACATAGATCTTTAAATTCACTCTTGCTTAACTTGTCAACTTTATCATTAAAAATTTCTTCTCCATAAACAGATTTTAAGAATTTTTCGATTTTTTCTGTTCTTTCAATTTTTTTGTTGTTTTCGTTAACTAAATTTTTAACTTGTTCACCAAATTCTTTACATGCCCAACCTAGGTGTGTCTCTAAAATTTGTCCAACGTTCATCCTGCTTGGAACGCCCAGAGGATTTAATACAATATCAACTGGTCTACCATCTTCTCTATATGGCATATCTTCAACAGGTACAATTTTACTGACAACTCCTTTGTTACCATGTCTTCCTGACATTTTATCACCAGGTCTTAATCTTCTTTTTATAGCAACGAATACTTTTACCATTTTCATAACACTAGGTAATAAATCATCACCACTTCTAATTTTTAAAACTTTATCCTCAAATCTCTCTGTTATGTCTTGTTTTGCTTTATTATATTGATCTTTTAATTGAGCTAATGTTGCTTCGTCATTTACATTTCCTACAGTGATTTTGAAGACATCATTGATTGATAATTTATTAATTGTATCAAAATCTAACTTGGTTCCTTCAGATAAATCTTTTACTTTTTTAGTTAAAGATGATCCTGATAAGAATTGTGAAGCTCTTTGTTTAATACTTCTTTCTAATATTTCTTCTTCAACAATTTTATCTTGTTGAACTTGCTCAATCTCAGCTCTTTCAATAGTAATTGATCTTTCGTCTTTCTCAATTCCATGTCTATTGAATACTCTTACATCAACAACCGTTCCACTTGATCCTCTAGACATTCTTAGAGATGTATCCGTCACATCGATAGCTTTTTCACCAAAAATTGATCTTAATAATTTTTCTTCAGGACCAGATGCTGAGTCTCC
This sequence comes from uncultured Pelagibacteraceae bacterium, assembly GCA_902557995.1. GTDB lineage: Bacteria > Pseudomonadota > Alphaproteobacteria > Pelagibacterales > Pelagibacteraceae > Pelagibacter. Next base: position 20,570 of record CACECL010000013.1, read on the forward strand.
TTTTGGAGTAACTTTACCAACTAAAATATCTCCAGCATTCACCTCCGCACCAATATAAACTATTCCTGATTCATCAAGGTTTTTTAAAGCCTCTTCATTTACATTAGGTATATCTCTTGTAATTTCTTCTTCACCAAGCTTTGTATCTCTCGCCATTATTTCGTATTCAACAATATGAACAGATGTAAAAACATCATCTGTAACACATCTTTCTGAAATTAGGATTGAGTCTTCAAAGTTATAGCCTTGCCAAGGCATGAATGCTACAGTAACATTCTTACCCAAAGCAAGTTCACCTAATTTTGTTGAAGGGCCATCTGCAATAATATCTCCAGATTTGACTTTATCACCAACTCTAACTAATGGTCTTTGGTTTATACAAGTATTTTGGTTTGATCTTTTAAATTTTTGAAGGTTATAGATATCAACACCAGACTTACTAAAGTCTGTTTCCTCTGTTACTTTTATAACAATTCTTTTACCATCTATTTTATCAACAATTCCATCACGCTTAGCAACAATAGTTACTCCTGAGTCTAAAGCAACATCACTTTCAATTCCTGTACCAACAAGTGGAGACTCAGGCTTTAATAATGGAACTGCTTGTCTCATCATGTTTGATCCCATTAAAGCTCTGTTTGCATCATCATTTTCTAAGAACGGAATTAATGATGCTGCAACTGAAACTAATTGTTTTGGTGATACGTCAATGTAATCAATTGAGTCAGGTTTTGCTAAAAGAAAGTTTAGATTTTGTCTACATGAAACTAGTTCTTCAGTAATTTTTCCATTTTTATCAAGTTTTGTATTTGCTTGAGCAATAGTAAATTTTGTTTCTTCCATTGCTGATAAATATTCTACTTTATCTTGAACAACACCCTCTTTAACTTTTTTGTATGGACTTTCTATAAAGCCATATTTGTTAATTTTTGCATATGTAGATAAACTATTAATCAAACCAATATTAGGTCCCTCTGGTGTTTCAATTGGACAAATTCTTCCATAGTGGGTTGGATGGACGTCCCTAACTTCAAAACCTGCTCTTTCTCTTGTTAAACCACCTGGACCTAACGCTGAAACTCTTCTTTTATGAGTAATTTCAGATAAAGGATTTGTTTGATCCATAAACTGAGATAGTTGTGAACTTGCAAAAAAATCTTTCAATGAAACTGTTAATGGTTTTGCATTAATTAGATCTTGTGGCATTGCAGATTCAACATCTAAAGTTGTCATTTTTTCTTTAATAGCTCTTTCCATTCTGTAAACACCAATTCTAGCTTGGTTCTCAACTAACTCTCCTACAGAACGCACTCTTCTATTTCCTAGATGATCGATGTCATCAACATCGTCTTTTCCATCGCGTAAATCTAGCATTTTATGAATTATCGCAATGATATCATCATTTCTTAATATAGTAATTTTATCAGAACATTCTTGGTTTAACCTTGAGTTCATTTTAACTCTTCCTACATCAGATAGATCATATCTATCTGAACTAAAGAAAAGATTGTTAAATATTTGAGTTGCTATCTCTATGGTTGGTGGTTCACCAGGTCTTAACATTTTATAGATTTCTGTGATAGCTTCGTCTTTAGTATTATTTTTATCAGCTAAAATAGTTGTAAGCAGATAAGGCCCTTTATTTATAGAGTTTGTAACAGAAATTTGAAGCGTATGTATATTTGCATCTAAAATTTGTTGAATAATTGTATCATTTAATTCAGTCCCAATTTTAAATACACCATCTTCTTGTTCATTAACTTTTACATCTCTGTGTAAAAATTTACCAAACAAGGACTCTCTTGAAACTAGTATGTCTTTAAGACCATCGTTAGCTAATTTTTTTGCATTTAAAAAATTAATCTTATCACCTAATTTAATTACTACTTCGCCAGTCTTAGCATCAATTACTTCTTCTGAGAAATTTTTAGCTTTGTAGTTTTCGGGATTAAACTTTGTTTTCCATTTTTCTGTTTTTGGATCAAAATTATATTGTTCACTTTCATAGAACTCATTTACTATTTCTGATTTTGTATAACCTAAAGCTAACAATAAAGTAGAAGAAAAAATTTTCTTTTTTCTGTCAATTTTAAAATATAGAAAATCTTTAACATCATATTCAAAATCTAACCAAGAACCTCTATTAGGTATTACTCTACAATTAAATAAAAGTTTACCACTTGCATGAGTTTTTCCTTTATCATGATCAAAAAATACTCCAGGACTTCTGTGCATTTGGTTTACCACAACTCTTTGAACGCCATTAGTTATAAAAGTTCCACTATTAGTCATCATTGGAACTTCACCCATATAAACTTCTTGCTCTTTAGCTGATAAAATATCTTTGGTATTATTTTCTTGATCTATTTCGTAAACTACTAATCTTAAAGTACACTTAAGAGCCGATGAATATGTAAGTCCTCTTGCTATACACTCTTCAACATCAAATTTTGGTTTCTCTAATCTGTATGAAACATATTCTAAAGTTGCTTTATCATTTAAATCTTCAATTGGAAAAATGCTTTTAAATACTCTATCGAAACCTTTTGTAAGTTCAGCTGCTTCAGAATTGAATTCAGTTAATTCTTTATATGAATTTTTTTGTACTTCGATTAAGTTAGGAATAGATAAACTCTCTTTTAGTTTACCAAAACTTTTTCTTATATTTTTCTTTTCAGTAAATGATAATTGCATCTATGTCTATAAATACTGATTAAAAAAATAATCAGTATTTGAATTCTTTCTTATTAATTTATTTAAGTTCTACTTTAGCGCCAGCAGCTTCTAACTTAGCTTTGATCTCTTCTGCTTCTTTTTTATTGACACCAGATTTAACTTCTTTTGGTGCGCCTTCTACAAGATCTTTTGCTTCTTTTAAACCTAATGAAGTAGCTGCTCTTACTTCTTTAATAACGTTAATTTTTTTATCGCCTGCAGAAACTAGCATGATTGTAAAATCATCTTTATCTTCTGCTGGAGCTGCACCACCTGCTGCTGCTGGAGCTGCTGCTGCCATTGGAGTTACACCCCATTTTTCTTCTAATTGTTTTGAAAGTTCAGCTGCTTCTGCAACAGTCAAACTTGATAAGTCTTCAATAATTTTGTTAAGGTCAGGCATATGTATTACTCTTTGGGTTGTGTTTCAGAATTTTCTGCCGACAAACTACTCATTTTTTCTGAATGTGCAAGCAAAATACTGATTAATTTAGATGCAGAAGCGTTCAAAATACCTACAATATTGGCTCTTGCTTCATCTAATGTAGGTAAATTTGCTACATTTTGGACACCGGCCTGATCTAAGACCTCGTTATCCATAATACCACCAATTAATTTTAAGTTTTCATTATCTTTTGCAAATTTTGAGAGAATCCTTGCAGACATTATGGCATCCTCTCCAAATGCAACTGCTGTAGGACCAGTAAATAAATTCGATAAATCTTTACACTTTGTTTTTTCTAAAGCTAATTTTGTAATTCTATTT
>CACECL010000014.1 GCA_902557995.1 uncultured Pelagibacteraceae bacterium
CAGCAGATTTAATGCCAAGAAATTTAAATCGAAGAGTTGAACTTCTAGTTCCAATTGAAAACCAAACAGTCCATGAACAAGTTCTTGATCAAATTATGTTAGCTAATTATTTAGATAAAAAACAAAGTTGGGAACTCGATGCTAGTGGAAATTATAAAAAAATAAAATATAGTGAAAATGATTCTTTTTCAGCCCATGATTATTTTATGAATAATCCTAGTTTATCTGGAAGAGGTAAAGCTAAATTAAAAATGAAACCGAAAAAATTAAACTTAAGATTAATTAAAAGTGGAAATTAAAGTTTTTAAAAATAAACAAAATTTAAAATTAAAACCTGCTAAATTAGCAGTTATTGATATAGGATCTAATTCTATTAGGATGCTAATTTATGAAGATTTTAGCTCTTCTCGTGTGCCATTTTTCAATGAAAAAGCTGTTTGTGAACTTGGTAAAAATTTAGATAAATCAAGAAAACTTCATAAGTCTGGTGTTGATTATGCTCAAAAAGTATTGAAGAGATTTTCAGAGATTTTAAATGTTTCTAAAATTGTTAATTTAAAAATAATAGCAACTGCTGTTTTAAGAGAAGCAACTGATGCAAAACCATTTGTTGAATACGTAGAAAATCTTTTTAAGAAAAAAATAGAAATCTTAAGTGGTGAGGAAGAAGCAATTTGTTCAGCAGAAGGTGTTAAAATTGGATTTGATAATGTAGATGGGTTAGTTGCCGATCTTGGTGGAGGTAGTTTAGAACTAGCTCGAGTTGAAAATGGTTTGATCACTAATAAAACATCTTTACCCTTAGGTGTTTTAAGATTAATAAATAATCCAATTGTAAAAAAGAGAAACCTTTCCAAATATATAAAAAAACTTTTGAGAGATGAGAAATGGTTATCTAAAAAAAAATTTGAAAACCTATATTTAGTTGGTGGAACATGGAGAGCTTTATTTAAACTTCATCTTTTTCAAAATAAACACCCTGTCCACATAATCCATCAGTATTCAGTAAATTATGAAACTATATCGACATTTGTAGAAAAAATTGCATCGTTCAACAAAGCAAAACTAAAAACAGTTGAATATATATCTAAATCTAGAACACCCTATCTACCATATAGCTCTATAATATTAGATGAGATCATGAGAGCAACAAATCCAAAAAACATAATATGCTCTATAAGCGGTATTAGAGAGGGATCTCTTGCAACAGATTACTTTAAAAATATTGATAACTCTCAAGTTTTTGAAAAATCATTAGAATATATTTCTAAGAAAAGAGGTGATTTGGGATTAACTTACAAAAAGTATCATGAATTTATCAAACCTGTTTTTGATGGTAATGAACATTTCGATGAAAAATTGCTTAATTTAGCTTGTGTTTTAAGTCATATGGATTGGGGACTTGGTGCTTTTCAAAAAGCAGAATTAGTTTTTCAAGAAACATTAAATACTCCGTTATTGAGACTTTCACATAAAGAAAGAATTCAAATAGCTCTTTCATGTTATTGGAGGTACTGCAGCATTAAATACAACCCTAAAATAGAATATTTGACATTTTTAAATAATAATGAAATTTTTTCTAGTAAACAAGTTGGTGCAGCCTTAAGATTTGCTCACTCACTTACATCTATTTCTACTATCTTCTTAGAGGAATTTAAATTGTATAAAAGAGGTAACTCTGTATTTTTAAAAATTCCAGCACAACATCAAGAAATAATTTCTAAACAAGTTACAAAAAGATTTAAAGCTCTTGCGCGAGAATTATTTTTAGAGCCGAGAGTAATTTACTCAAATAATTAAAATTTAATTTAATCTATTACAACTTATACGTTAGTGATTTTTTTTTATAAAACAAAAACATACCAATATGAGAGGCGTTATTAAATTTACCATTCTTAATTAATTTAATTATTTGATGATCTGAAACTATGTGGATTTTTATTCCTTTTTCAGGCTTTGAAATTTTAATAAGATTATTACAAAAAAAACCAGTAATTTTAGTGGTGAGTCGACCTGGTTCAGAATAAAATGAAGTAATTTTTCTCAATTTATTTCTTGATTTATATCCTGTTTCTTCAATTAATTCTTTTTTAGCAGATATTAAAGCTGTTTCATGTTTTTCAATTATACCAGATGGAAACTCAAAATTAATTTGATTTATAGGAATTCTTTTTTGTGAAACCAAAATATACTTGTTCTTAATTTTGGGTATTACGATTGAAAGGTTTGAAGTTTTTAAAAAATGATAAAATTCATTTTTTTTAAATTTTTTATTTATTAATTTAATATTGTTTGTTAGTTTTAAATTTTTCAATCTTTTTCTAAGAATAATTTTTTTGCGACATAAACAGCAATTAACATACCAATTAATTCAGCAGCTATATAAAAAGGAGTGTTTAAATAACTTATACCAGTAAACGACTCTGTGAATGTTCTTGCTATTGCTACAGCAGGATTTGCAAAAGATGTTGATGAAGTAAACCAATAACCAGCTGTAATATATAACCCAACAGATGCAGCTACAGTAATTTTACCTGACTTCATGGATCCAAAAATAATAATTATTAGTCCTAATGTAGCAATAATTTCTGACACAAAAATATAAATACCATCTCTTGATTTTGTCGATAATTCAAAAATCTGATGTTCAAAAAAGAAATTAGCTAAAGCTACACCTAACAAACATCCAAGGATCTGAGCTGAAATATAAAAGGGTAGAAGACGTTTTTTTAATTTTCCTGTAATTGTCATAGCAATACTTACAAATGGATTGAAGTGAGCCCCAGATACATCTGCAAAAACAGTTATTAACACAAACAATCCAGCACCTGTAGCTAATGTGTTTGCTATTAACATTACAGCTGTATCATCGGTAAGATTTTCTGCCATTAAACCTGATCCAACTATGATCATTACAAGAAAACAACTTCCAATAAATTCTGAAAGAAAATATCTATTTTTATTTTTCATCTAGCCAATATTTAATTTTATTACTTATAACATTGAAAGTGTTTCTAATGATTATTTGCTTTTCTTCATCATTTGCATTTTGAAGTTTTGTTACTGGATCATCTATATCCCAATGTATAATTTGGTTTTTATCAGGCCAAATAGGACATACCTCATTATTTGCGTTATTGCATACGGTTATTACATGATCCATTTTTATTTCATTATTTATAAACTCTTCAAAATTTTTAGAACTATAATTAGTTAGATCATAATTTTTATTTTTCTCTAAAAAACTTCTAACATCAATATTAATTGTTCCAGATGGATTACTACCAGCACTAAAAGCTTTAAATTTATTTGAGTATTCATTATTGATAATACTCTCAGCTATAATGCTTCTTGCTGAATTTCCTGTGCATACAAATAAAATATTTTTCATTAAAAAATAATTTTATAAATACCGATTACAAATAATGGAATTTGTAATCCAAAGTTAGTTAAAATGGCTTTATCCTTTAATAAGAAACCTGAAATTGTCCATCCGACAACACCAAGCCCATGAAAATAAATATTCAGCGGGTAAATATTAAGATTTGTAAGTAAAATACCAGTTAACACTAAGAGTGTACTGATCCACTTTAGATATTTTTTTAAAAATGACATTCAAAATTTATATGAATGTTTTGTTAAAGATTTATTACAATAAACTTTAATGTGCTTTAATTTTTTTGAAGTTCGTAGATAGAAATATAATGTTTCTTCTTAGGGAGTGGGATTATGGTTGGAACTTTAGTCAATCTTGGTTTTATTGATTTATTTCCTACAATAATATTTTTGTCATAATTATCTAAATTAACCTCAGGATGAGGGTTTCCATCATTGATTAATGGCCACGCATCACAAGCTCTATAACCAAATAAAATTAAGGGTCTTGAGTTATTCATTTGATTGTGTCCAGACCCATGAACTGATCTACAATGAAAAAATACCACTGTTCCAGCCGTTCCAGTTATGGAAACACTATCCTTAGTTCCTATTTTATTTTTCTTAGTATCTATTTTTCCAACAAAATAATTTTCTTTGCTGTGGTGGCTGTACAATTTTTTTTTGTGTGAATTCTTTATTATTTTAAGCGGCCCATTTTTTTCATAGCAATCATCTAAATATATACCAACTGTAATTAAATCATCGTTTGTATGAGGGTAAAAAGCCCAATCTTGGTGCCATCCAATTTCACTACCTTTTTTCTTATTTGGAAGCTTAAAATTTAATTTACCCAGATGAAATCTCACTGTTCCACCCAATAATTTTTTAGCTATGGATATAATCTTTTTATCTCTAGATAATTCATAGAAAACTTTATGTCTGTTTTGAGGATTATTTAATCTTAGAATTTCTTTATTTTTTGATGAGCCTGAATTATAGACAAAATGGTAATTATTATAGGACTGAGTTCCATTTGTACCATTACCTTTTTCTCTCTTTTTTTCTTTTGAAATTACTTCATTAACAATTTTATTAATTTTATTTATCTTAGTTTGAGAAATTAGATTTTCTTTAACAAGAAAGCCATTTTTTTTAAATAAATTTAAATCATTCATAAGACAGATTATGAAAGAAAATAAATCTTCTTTAAAATAAATACAATCTTTTTTGTGAGATTAATTATAAATAATAATTATTTGTTAATCCGAGAATTTAAAAAAATTCCCGGATTAAACCTAATTTTTAATTAACAACCTTTGAAGGATGCAGACATATTTCTAATTAAATTGAAATATAAGTCTTTACCTGGGTCTAAAGTCGCTCCTAATGGATCAACTACACCGGTTTTAATATTCATGTCTTTTGCAACCGCTTTAATGATATCAGGGTTAAATTGAGGTTCAGAAAATACACAAGCAACTTTATCGTGTTCAATTATCTCTCTGATTTCTGCTAGTTGTTCTGCTCCAGGCATTACATCTGTATTAACAGTAAAAGCACCTAATATATTTACATTAAATCTTTTCTCAAAATACTGATAAGCATCATGGAATACAATTGAAGCAACACTGCTACTTAAATCAGTCATTACATCAATTGTAAGTTTATCGATTTCTTGTAAAGCTTTAGCTAAATTACTTTTATATTTAGCTTCATTTTTAGGATCATTTTCAATTAAATGTTCTGCCATTTCATTTAACATAGCTTTTGCATTAATTGGGTCCAACCAAATGTGTGGATCAAATTCACCATGCGCATGTCCATCATGATCGTCATGTCCGTGGTCGTCATGATCATCCTCTTTTTTACCATGATCGTCATGATCGTGGTCGTCATCATCTTCCTTTTTACCGTGGTCATCATGGTCATGGTCATCTTCTTTTTTCCCATGATCGTCATGTCCGTGATCATCTTCTTTTTTACCATGATCATCATGTCCGTGATCGTCATGATCATGTTCGTCAAAAATATTTCTTTCTCTAAATTTTAATACTTGTAATCCATTAGTTTCCATTAATTCAATTTTTTCTGCTTTCTTAGCAATTGAACTCAATGGTTTTTCTAAAAAACTCTCTAAATCTTCACCAACCCAAAATATTAGGTCTGCATTTTGTAGCATTTTTGCGTGCGAAGGTTTCATTGCAAATCCGTGTGGAGAAGCATATCCATCAACTATTAGATCAGGTTTAGCAATACCATCCATTAAGTAACTAGCTAATGAATGAATTGGTTTAATAGATGCAACTACTTTTATTTCGGCATTTGCTGGTGTAAAGAATGTTAGAATTGATAATATTGAGAATATAAGTGGTATTTTTTTAATATTTTTCATAATAAGTAATTTAATTGGTTGTTATAATATAACAGTATGTAATAATATAACATTTACAAGTCAAGCAATATATGAGCTCAGAAAATAGTACATTAGTAAAATTAAATAACGCTGGTTTTAAACAAAATGATAAATGGCTAGTAGAAGGTGTTTCATTAACTGTTGAAAAGGGAAAAATCGTTACTCTTATTGGACCTAATGGATCTGGAAAAAGTACTACCGCAAAAATTGCATTGGGAATTTACAAAAACATAGAAGGAAGTGTTGAGAAATACACAAATAAAGTTGGATACGTTCCTCAAAAAATATCTATTGATTGGACCTTACCTTTAAGAGTTTATGATTTTATGCTTCTAACCGAAAATATTAAAGATGAGGTAATTGATGAAGCACTTACATTAACAGGCGTTATCCATCTTAAGAATAAAAATTTAGGAAATTTGTCAGGTGGTGAATTTCAAAGAGTTTTAATTGCAAGAGCTATTTCAAAAAAACCTGAATTATTAGTTCTTGATGAACCTGTTCAAGGAGTTGATTATACTGGTGAGATTGCTTTGTATGAATTAATAAAAAGAATTTCTGATACACTAAATTGTGGAATTCTATTAATCTCACATGATCTTCATACAGTTATGACTGCTACTGATCATGTTGTTTGTTTAAATGGTCACGTATGTTGCTCTGGATCACCAATGGATGTTGCTAAAAACAATGAATATAAAACCTTATTTGGTGAGCAAGCATCTCAAATTCTTTCTGTATATGAACATAAACATGATCATGTTCATTCAGATAAAGGTGAGATAAAGAAAAATTAATATGTTTGATGATTTTTTTATAAGAGCACTAATTGCAGGCTTAGGTATAGCCTTAGTAACTGGGCCTCTTGGTTGTTTTGTTGTTTGGAGAAGATTATCTTACTTTGGTGATACATTAGCTCACTCAGCTCTACTAGGTGTTACTTTGGCTTACTCGTTTGAATTAAATATTGCTCTTTCAGTATTTATTATTTCATCTTTAATTGCTTTAATTTTAATTCAATTACAGAAGAAAACTAATTTACCTGGTGATGCTTTGCTTGGTCTATTAGCTCACTCTTCTTTAGCTGTTGGATTAGTAGTAATAGGTTTTTTAACCTTTATTCGTTTTGATATTATGGGACTTTTGTTTGGTGATATATTAGCCGTAACAACTGATGATTTATTAATCATCTGGACTGGTGGGGCAGTAATTTTATTAGTTCTAAAATTAATTTGGAAACCATTGTTTGCATCTACAGTTAATTACGAATTAGCAGAAGCAGAAGGGTTAAACCCTGATAGAGCAAAAGCTATTTTTACAATTCTTATGGCTGCTGTAATAGCCATATCAATTAAAATGGTAGGGTTATTATTGATCACAGGTATGCTTATTATTCCAGCTGCTATGGCTAGAAATATTTCTGATAGCCCTCAAAAGATGGTGTTATTTTCAATAATTGGTGGATTGTTGTCAGTATTATTAGGACTATTTTCATCTCTAGAATTTAATACATCATCTGGGCCTTCAATTATAATGGCTTCTTTGATTTTATTTATATTATCTTTATTTAACATTAAACAATCGATTAAATTGAAAAACTGATAACTAATTGATAAGAATTTAAAGATGCAAAAAGAACATAACCTTTCCAAAAATCAAAAAATCATTTTTGATCTTATTGATAAATCTGGTGGACCTATGAAAGCTTATTCAATTTTATTTAATGTCCAAAAAAAAGGAATCAAAGCACCACTACAAGTTTATAGAGCCCTAGATAAGTTGGTTGAAATTGGAAAAATTCATAAGATTGAAAGTAGAAATGCTTTTATAGCCTGTCAAAATTCAAGTTGTCAGGTTTCAAAAGCAACAGCTTTTTCAATTTGTGAAAGTTGCGAAAATGTATCTGAAATAAGTAATTCAAAACTTTCAAAATATTTATCTAATTTTTCAGATGACTCTGGAATGAAATATAGCAAGTATAATTTAGAATTTTTTGGTTTATGTAAAAAATGTAAATCAAAATAATGAGCACTGTATCTTTAACTTTAGACGAAATATTTGAACTAGCTAAAAAAACACTTTTGGCAAATGGTTGTGATGGTGAAACAGCATCAATTTTATCTGACCTAATTAGAAATGCTGAAAGAGATGGTTCTGTATCACATGGTCTATTTAGATTACCAGCTTACGTGACTGGACTTAAAGGTGGAAAAATAAATGGTAAAGGGAAACCCGAAGTAAAAAAAATATCTCCATCAGTAATTAAAGTTGAAGGAAATAATTGTTTAGCGCCTGTTGTTTTAAATAAAGGATTGCCTGAATTAGCTAAAGCTGCAAAAGAAAATGGTGTTGCAGTATTAGCAATAAATAATTCACATCATATGGCTGCTATGTGGCCTGAAACAGAAAAGTTAGCTGAAGATGGTTTGGTTGCATTTGCATGTACATCTTACAAACCCGCTGTTGCACCTGCAGGAGCAATAAAACCATTATTTGGAACGAACCCAATTTCATTTGCTTGGCCAAGACCTGGTAAAACTCCTGTTGTTTATGATATGGCAACAGCATCTATGGCTATGGGAGAAGTTCAAGTTGCTAAAAGAGAAGGGCATAAAGTTCCACTTGGAACTGGTTTGACCAAAGATGGTAAAGAAACAACTGATCCAGGGGAAATTGCTGATGGTGGAGTTTTATTACCTTTTGGTGGTTACAAAGGATCTGCAATTGCAATGATGGTAGAATTAATGGCAGGCGCATTAGTTGGAGATAATTTTAGTTTTGAAACTGCTGCCGAAGATAATAATGATGGTGGTCCTCCAAGTGGCGGTGAATTCATACTAGCCATTAACCCAGATAAAACTTCAGGTACTAATTGGCAAAAACATGCTGAGGAATTTTTTGAAAAAATGAAATCAATGGGTGAAGTAAGATTACCTGGAGAAAGACGTCACAAGAATAGAATGGATACTGGTCCAAGAAATATTAACGAAGAATTAGTAAATAAAATTAAATCTCTAAGCTAAATTAATCTCAATTGGTGTGTGATCAGAAGGCTTTTCTCTATCACGTGGATCTTTATTAATATTAATATCTTTTATTTGATCAATTATAGAATTTGAAACTAAAAAATGATCAATTCTCATACCATTATTTTTTTGCCATGCACCTCTCATATAATCCCAAAATGTATATCCTTCTTTATCTTCATAAAAATGTCTGTAGACGTCATTAAAACCAAGATTAATCATTTCTCTAAATTTTTTTCTTATTTCAAGTCTGTATAAAGCATCGTCTTCAAAACTTTTAACATTGTAAACATCTTCAGCTGACGGGATTATATTGAAATCACCTGCTAGAATAATGTTTGAATTTTTTTTAGATAAAGTTTTTAATTGCTTTATTAATTGATCAAGCCAATCTTTTTTATAATCATATTTTTCAGTATCCACAGGATTACCATTAGGGGTATAAATATTTATTAATTGTATATTTTTTTTCTTATGCTCAAATTCAGCCGATATTATTCTTGATTGTTTTAACTTATCTTTAATTAAATCTGTTTTGATATTTTTTAATTTATTTTTTGAGATGATTGCTACACCATTGTAACTTTTTTGACCAAAGACATGACTTTCATAGTCCATTGATGAAAAATCATCATATGGAAAATTAACATCTTCAGTTTTGATTTCCTGCATCATTAAAATATCAGGTTTATACTTTAATAAATAGCTTTTGATGTTTTCAATTCTTGCTCTTACCGAGTTTACATTCCAAGATGAAATGAGCATTAAAGTGAGAAAGAAACTCCACAACCACATGAAGATTTGGTTTGTGGATTAGATATTTTGAATTGTTCACCTATAAGTTCAGAAACATAATCAACTTCAGATCCTTTAAGAAAATCAGCTGAAGTTTTATCAATTAAAATATTTTGATAATTTAAATCATCATCTTGTTTTGATTTATCAAATGTAAATTCATATTGAAAACCAGAACATCCTCCACCCTTAATAGCGATTCTAAAGAATGATCCTTTGTCTTTTTTTGACAACAAATTATCTATTTGTTTTAACGCTTTATCCGTAAATTTAATTTCTTTAATCATGTCTGAACACTGATATTACTAATATAATACTTAATTATTTAAATTAAAGGATGAAAAAAGACACTTTGTTAGGCGTATTTAAAAGTAAAGGCAGACTTAATAAAGAAGCTAATTCAAAATACAGATCTCCTTTTCAACGTGACAGAGATCGGATAATTCACAGCGCATCATTTAGAAGATTAAAGCATAAAACCCAAGTATTTGTTAACACAGAAGGGGATCATTTTAGAACAAGGATTACTCATTCAATTGAAGTTGCCCAAATAGCAAGATCAATAGCAAAATACCTTAAATTAAATGAAGATTTAGCAGAAACCTTAAGTCTTGCTCATGATTTAGGTCATACACCATTTGGTCATGCTGGAGAGTATGCTTTAGATGAATGTATGCAAAATTATGGAGGTTTCGATCATAATCTACAGACATTAAGAATCGTAATGTTTTTAGAAAATAAATATTTCAAATTTGATGGACTAAATTTAACTCTTGAAACTTTAGAAGGACTTTTAAAACATAACGGACCAGTAGACGATATAAGCATGATCAACAAACTCGTTGGATCAAAATTTTTTAAAAATAAGATTAATTTTAATACGTATCCATCATTAGAAGCTCAAATATCAGCTATATCAGATGATATTGCATATAATAATCATGATATACAGGATGGAATTAAAGCAAACCTATTTAAACTTGAAGAATTAGTTGAATTAGATTTTTTTAAAGACATTTATCAAAAATATAAAAAAAAAATTAATAAAAAAAATTATAAAATTGCTATTTATCAAATAATAAGAGATTCAATAGATATAATGATTAGAGATTTACTAAGTAATACAGAAAAAAATATTAAAAAATTTAAAATTAAGTCATTAAAAGATGTGTCAAAATCAAATCAATTAATAGTTTCTTTTTCAGATAAAATACAAAATTCAGAACAAGAAATCAGATCATTTTTAAGACATAGAATGTATGACAATAAATCAGTGCTTAATAAGAATCAAAGAGGTAAAATGATAATTAAGAAATTATTTAAAATAATTAAATCAAATCCTAGAAAATTTCTTACTAAAGAGCAATTGACTAAAGACAAATATAGAGCTATTTCAGATTTTATATCTGGTATGACAGACAGATACGCAATTAACCTTTATAACGATAATAAATGAATATTTTTGAATTATATTTAGATAAAATTAAATCTATTATTGTTGAACTTAGTAAAAAAAATCAACTTATCGTTCCAGAAAGTTTCAATGGTATTAATGCGGAAATACCGCCTCCAAAATTTGATTGTGATATTTCAACTAATGTTGCAATGGTTTTATCTAAACTAAATAAAATCTCACCAATAGAATTGGCAGAAAAACTTGCACCTGAAATAAAAAATAATGATGGTCAAATAGACTACATATCCGTTGCTAAACCTGGTTTCATAAACATTAAATTTAAGCCATCATTTTGGTCAAACTTTATTAAAGAAATTATTGATAACGCTGAAAAATTTGGAATCAATGAGAAAGAGAAAAAAAATAATTATCTAGTTGAATTCGTATCAGCCAACCCAACAGGACCTTTGCATGTTGGTCACTGTAGAGGAGCTATTTTAGGTGATGTCATATCTAATGTGTTAATATTTAATAAGCACAAGGTTACAAAAGAGTATTATGTGAATGATTATGGTAATCAAATTATAAATTTTACAAAATCTGTATACTTTAGAATTAGAGAATTGAAGTTTAACGAAACTTTTCCTCAGGATAATCCTGATTTGTATCCAGGAGATTATTTAATCAATTTTGCGAAAAATATAGTTTCAGGTAATTCAGATCTAGATTTTGATAATTATGATCAAATAAGCGATAAGTTAACAGCTTTATCAATAGAACAAGCTCTGCTTTTAATTAAAAAAAATCTTAAGAGTTTAGGAATTAAACACGATAATTTTGTTAGTGAAAAAAGAATTGTTTTAAACAGAGAAGTAGAAAGTGTAATAAAATTTTTAGAAAAAAATAAATTTGTATATAAAGGGAAAATTAAAGCCCCAGCTGGAGAAGACGATAAAAACTGGGTAGAACGAGAACAGTTACTTTTTAAATCTACTGATTTTGGTGACGATAAAGATAGAGCATTGCAAAAATCAGATGGAGCATGGACTTATTTTGCCAGTGATGTTGCATATCATAAAAATAAAGTAGATCGTAAATTTGATTATTTAATAAATATCCTTGGAGCAGATCATGCTGGTTACATCAAAAGAATTTCATCCTCAGTTGAAGCTTTATCAGGAAAAAAGGATAAATTGATCTGTAAAATTAGTCAGCTTGTAAAATTAATTAAAGATAACAAACCATTTAAGATGTCTAAAAGAAAGGGTGACTATATCACCGTTGATGATTTAATTGAAGAAGTTGGAAAAGATGCAACTAGATTTATCATGCTTAATAGAAGTAGTGATGTGGAATTAGATTTTGATTTCGATGCTGTAAAAGAAAAATCAAAAGATAATCCTTTATATTATGTCCAATATTGTTATGCCAGAATTTCATCTGTCTTTAGACATATTGACAAAGATTTAAATTCAAAAATTGAATTTGATGATTTTAGTTTTGAATATTCAAATGATGAGATCAAAATTTTAAAAAAGATTTCAGAATGGCCTAAATGTATCGATGCAGCTAGTTCAAAATTAGAACCACATAGAATACCTGTTTATTTATATGATTTGGCTTCAGAATTTCACTCTTATTGGAATCTTGGTAAACAAAACCCTGAAAAAAGATTTATTAATGATCAAAAAATGGTTTCACCAGATAAATTAATTTTTTTAAAAGCAATTTCTAACGTTATTAAATCTGGAATGGATATAGTTGGCGTAGATACACCAGATAAAATGTAATGCTAAAAGAAATTAAGTATTTAATTTTTATTGTTGTAATTGCTTTATTTATTTTTTTAACCGGTAGATATTACTTTTCAGACGAAAATAAGAAGAAATCATACAGATCTTATAAAAATAACGAGGAAAAAATAAAATTATATTCAAAAAATTTACCTGTTTTGGAAAACGACACAAAAAACGTAATAGAATACGTTAAACAAACAAACAAAAAAAAGAAAAAAAAATTTAATTTTTGGAAACTTTTAGAGAATGATTAAGAATAGAAGAGCTTTTATTATTGGTTTAAAATCAACAACATTATCAAATAAAGAAATAGCTTTTTTAAAAAAATATAAGCCATGGGGAATTATTTTATTCTCAAGAAACATAAGTTCAATTGAACAAACTAAAAAATTAACCGATAAAATAAAAAAAATATTTAAAGATAAAAAATACCCAATATTAATTGATCAAGAAGGAGGAAGAGTAAATCGATTAGATAAAATTATATCCTTTGATAATTTAACTTCTGAATATTTTGGTAATTTATTCACAAAAGATAATAAAAAATTTAATATTATTTATAAATTATTTATCGATAAGACTTCGTATTTACTTAAATCAATCGGTGTTAACATAAATACTGTTCCTGTTTTAGATCTTAGAGTTAAAGGAGCTAGCAACATTATTGGTGATAGATCTTTTTCAAAAAACAAAAAAAATATCTCTAAAATTGGAGAAATCTGTATTGATCATTTTCATGAAAATTCCATCGGAACTGTGATGAAACACATACCAGGGCATGGATTAGCTAAGGTAGATAGTCATAAATTTACCCCTGTAGTTACCAAAAAGTTAAATTATTTGAATAAAAATGATTTTTTTCCTTTCAAGAAAAAACAAAGCTATTTTGCTATGACAGCGCATGTAATATATCGAAGCATTGATAGATTAAATACAGCTACACACTCTAAAAAAATTATAAATTTAATTAGAAAAAAAATTGGCTTTAAAAACATTTTAATTTCAGATGATTTATCAATGAAAAGTTTAAAAGATGATTTAAAAACTAATACTATTAAAACATTTAGTGCAGGTTGTAATCTTGCTCTTCATTGTAATGGCAAATTGTCTGAAATGAAGGTGGTTGGTGATAATTCACCAAAGGTAAGTAATTTTATTATAAAAAAAACATCGCTATTTTTTAAAATTTTAAGTTAATATCTGAGCATGACTATTTCTGATTCTGCATTATTTAATGTTGATATTAATAATTATAATGGCCCTCTAGATGTCCTTTTAGATTTAGCCAAAGCTCAAAAGGTAGATCTTGAAGAGATATCAATAACAAAGTTAGCAGATCAATTTCACGATTATATTACAAAAGAAAAAGATTTAAATTTAGAAATTGCTTCTGAGTATTTATTGATGGCAACTTGGTTAGCTTATTTAAAATCTAAATTATTACTTCCAGGAACACCAGAAGAAGAATTTAAAGTTCAAGAAGTTGCTGAAAAATTAAAATTACAACTTAAAAAATTAGAATTGATAAGATTGCTTTCTGAACAAATGTTAAAAAGAAAAAGATTAGGAAGAGAAATACGATCAAGAGGAATGAAAGGAAATATAAGATCTATTTATAGCACAGAATATAATTTAAGTTTATTTGAGCTTCTTAAGTCATATTCAACAATTATTATGACCAAGGACTTTCAAAAAATGAATATTCCTAAATTACCTGTATTTACTACAGAAGATGGAATTAAAACAATAAGAGAATTTTTTGGTAAATTAATTGATTGGAAAAAATTAGACGATTTAATTCCTCAAAATTTTAAAAGGAATTCAAAATATAAACGTACGGGTAAAGCAGGTATATTTGCTGGATCGTTAGAATTAGTTAAAGAAGGAAATTTAACTATGAAACAAGATAAATTATTTGATGATATTTATGTAAAGGAAAATAATGATTAAAAAAGAAAAGATTACAAAAGATAATATTGTTAAATTTCCATCTAAGTTAACTGACTTAGAAAAAGAAATTGAAGCAGTTATTTTTGCTGCTGCAGAACCATTAGATATTGATACAATTGAAAGCAAAATTACTAAAAAGGGTAGTGTTGCAAAATCCTTAGAGAAATTACAACAAGAATACTCTCAACGTGGTATTAATTTAGTTTGTATAAAAGATAAGTGGTCTTTTAGAACTTCTCCTAACTTGTCTAATATCATGTCACAAGAAAAAACGGTTGAAAAGAAACTTTCTAGAGCAGCTGTAGAGACTTTAGCTATAATCGTTTATCATCAACCTGTTACTAGAGCTGAGATTGAGGAGATTAGAGGCGTTGCATTTGGAACAAATACTCTTGAAATATTGATGGAGCTTAACTGGGTTAAGCCAGGAGGTCGTAAAGATGTACCAGGCAGACCAATTCAGTATGTTACAACTGATGAATTTTTAAGTCATTTCAACCTTCAAAAATTATCTGATTTACCAACAATTGATGAATTAGGTGCTGCTGGATTAATTGACAGTTCTAGTGTCGATAATGCAATTTTTGGAACTGGAAAATTCTACAAAGAAAAACAAGAAGAAAAAAAAGAAGATATTTATTCCAATATTGATGAGATGCTAAACAGCACTCTTGATACAGAAGATAAAGATTAACAAAAAAGTAACTTTTAAATTAATCATAAAAAGGTTATAAGTTTTTTATGAGCATAGGAATTTGGCAAATAGCAATCGTAGTTATATTAGTAGTCTTATTATTTGGAAGAGGTAAAATCTCTAGTCTGATGGGTGATGTAGCTAAGGGAATTAAAAGTTTCAAAAAAGGAATGGCGTCAGATGTTACTGACGATACAGAGCCAAAAAATATATCCGACGAAAATAAAGACTCAGAAAACAAAGATTAAATCACATGCCTACTATTGGTTGGTTTGAGATATTAATTGTTGTTGGTATTGCAATCGTTGTTCTTGGTCCTAAAGATTTTCCAATCATGTTAAAGAAAGCAGGTTCTTGGATAGGTACTGCAAAAAGATATGTGAGTAACATGCAAAATGAAGTTTCTAATTTAGAAATTGATGATGAAAAAGTTGATAATGAAATAAAAAAAGAAACTAAAAAAGATGAGCAATGAAGAAAATGAAGGTGGATTTATTAGCCATCTAACAGAACTAAGAAAAAGATTAATACATAGTTTTATATTTCTAATAATCTTTTTTGTTATTTGTTACGTATTTGCAGAACACATATACGGTTTTTTAGTTGATCCATTTGCTCAAGCAGTAAAAGATGATGGGTCTGACAGAAGACTTATTTTTACCGCCTTACAGGAAACTTTTTTAACTTATATTAAGGTATCTTTTTTCACAGCTTTTTTTGTGACCTGTCCATTTATTCTAATGCAAATATGGAAATTTATTGCACCAGGATTATATAAACATGAAAAAGTTGCTATACTTCCATACCTTATCTTAACACCAATCCTTTTCTTTTTGGGAGGTATGCTTGTTTACTATTTGATAATGCCTCTAGCTATTAAATTCTTTTTATCATTTGAAAGTACAGGGATGTCTACAAGTTTACCAATTCAATTAGAAGCCAAAGTAAATGAATACTTGTCACTTGTTATGAAATTAATTTTTGCATTTGGAATAAGTTTTCAACTACCTATAGTCTTAAGTTTGTTAGCAAGAATAGGTGTTGTTGACAGTAAATTTCTAAAAGAAAGAAGAAAGTATGTGGTAGTAATTATATTTGCTGCAGCTGCATTACTTACACCACCAGATCCAATTACTCAAATAGGTTTAGCTATTCCTTTATTAATTTTATATGAATTATCAATATTTTCAGTAAAATTTATAGAAAACAAAAATTTAGAAAAGACTGATGCATAATTTAAAAGAAATTAGAAAAGATTTTCCAAAATTTGAAAAAGATCTTGAAAAACGTTCAGTTAAAATTGATTTTACTAATTTAAAAAAGCTTGATGAGTTAAATAGAGATTTAATTCAAAAGAAAGAAAATTTAGAAAAAGAAAAAAAAGATATTTCAAAATCTAAAGATGAAAGCTTATTCAAAAAATCTAAAGAAATATCTATAGAATTAGAAAAAATTACTGAGCAGCAAAAAAATACTAAAACTGAATTAGATAATATTTTATCAAGTATACCAAATATACCTCATCTGGATGTTCCAAATGGGAAAGATGAAAATGACAATGTAGAAGTTTTAAAAGCTGGAAAAGTTCCTGAGTTTAATTTTAAACCCAAATCTCATTACGAGCTTGGTGAAAATTTAGGTATGCTTGATTTTGATCTTGCAACAAAAACAACCGGATCAAGATTTGTATTTGTAAAAAAAGAGTTAGCATTATTGGAACGAGCATTATCTAACTTTATGTTAGATACCCATATTGTTCAAAATGCCTATCAAGAGATTTCACCGCCATTAATTGCATCTGATAATACAATGTATGGAACTGGCCAATTACCAAAATTCGAAAACGATCAATTTGAAATAAAATTTGATGAAGGATCTGATAGAAAATTTTTAATTCCAACCGCTGAAGTAATTTTAACCAATATTGTTAAAGATAAAATTGTTGACCAAAAAGATTTACCAATGAGATTTGTTGCCTCAACACCTTGTTTTAGAAAAGAAGCCGGCAGTTATGGAAAAGATACCAAAGGAATGATTAGACAACATCAATTTTATAAAGTTGAGTTAGTTAGTATTGTCGAAAAAGAAAATTGTCTTGAAGAATTAGAGCGAATGACGAATTGTGCAACGGATATTTTGGATAAGTTAGAGTTACCTTATAGAAAAATAATTTTATGCTCTGGTGATATGGGTTTCAGTGCAGAAAAAACATATGATATTGAAGTTTGGTTGCCATCAGAAAACAAGTATCGTGAAATATCATCATGCTCTTCTTGTTCAACATTCCAGGCACAAAGAATGAAATCAAGATATAAAAATAAAAACAAAGAAACTGTTTTTGTTGGAACGCTAAATGGAAGTGGTTTAGCGGTAGGCAGAACATTAATTGCTGTACTAGAAAACTATCAACAAAAAGATGGTTCGATTATTGTTCCAAAGATACTGCGACCGTATATGAATAATTTGGAATTGATTTCAGCTAAATAAAGTTGTTTTAATTATATAGATAGTATAAGTATTCACATAATTTATAAGGAGATTTATGGAAGGTTCAGGAATAGGACAATTTATACCGTTAATTTTAATATTTGTTATTTTTTATTTTTTCTTAATCAGACCACAGCAAAAAAAAGTTAAAGAGCACAAAGCAATGGTTGAAAGTCTTAAAAGAGGTGACAAGGTTGTTACTTCTGGCGGAATTACAGGTACAGTGGAAAGACTTATAGACAACGATAAAGTTGAAGTTGAAATTGCTGAAAACGTAAAGGTTGAGATAGTTAAATCAACTGGTATTCAAAGTCTTGTTAATACAAATACTCAAGAAGTTAAAAAATAATTATTTTTAGTTAAGTGCTTTATTTCTCTAAGTTAAGAATTTTATTTATAACTCTTTTTTCAGTTTTATTTATTTTAATTGCTTCATCAAATCTTTTTAAATTTGATGATAATTTTTTTGATAAAAAAATTAATCTAGGATTAGATCTTCAGGGTGGATCATATTTATTACTTGAAATTGATAATGAACCTGTAATTGAACAAAAATTACAAAACCTAACAACAACAATAAGAAATTACTTCAAAGAAAAAAATATTAAGATCAGTAATATAAAGATAGAAAATCAAAATATTTTTTTCAATGTAATCGAAAATGATAAGCAATCTGTCTTAGAAGTTTTTCAGGATGAAAATAGTGATCTTAACCCTTATTACCCAAGGTTTAAATCACATCAGTTAGAAATTGAAGATACAGGGTTAAATTTAAAAGTTAATTTTTCAAGACAGGGTTTAATTAAACTTAAAACTTCTTCTCAAGATCAAGCTATAGAAATAGTTAGAAGAAGAGTAGATGAGGTTGGTACTAATGAACCCAACATACTTAAAAGAGGAAATAACAGAATTTTAGTAGAGCTTCCTGGATTAGATGATCCAATGAGAATAAAATCTTTACTTGGCAAAACTGCAAACCTTACTTTTAGATTTGTAACAAATGACGAAAATGATCGTTTTGGAGTTGAAAAGTTAAAATTTGAAAATGGCCTAGAAGAAGCCACAGTAAGTAAAAGAATTATAATAAGTGGTGAAAATTTACTTGATGCTCAACCAAAAATGGACACTCAATCCAACCAAACAATTGTTTCATTTACTTTAGATAGAGTAGGTGCAAAAAGGTTTGGTAAGGCGACATCAACTGGTATCGGAAAACAATTAGCCATTGTTTTAGATGGTAAAATTATTAGTGCACCAGTTGTCAGAGATACTATAGCCAGTGGATCAGGTCAAATAAGTGGAGGTTTTACTTTTCAAACTGCAACTGATCTAGCTTTATTGTTAAGATCAGGAGCTTTACCAGCGCCATTAGAAATTATTGAAGAAAGAACGGTTGGACCTGATCTTGGACAAGATTCAATTAATGCAGGAATGATTGCTTTAGCAATAGGTTTTATGTTGGTGATAATTTTTATGCTCGTTAAATATAAAATTTTTGGATTGATAACTAATGTGACTCTAATAGTTAATTTATTTATACTTTTAGGTATTTTAACTTTATTCGAGGCCACTTTAACATTACCTGGTATTGCTGGAATTATTTTAACAGTAGGTATGGCTGTTGATGCAAATGTTTTAATTTTTGAGAGAATCAAAGAAGAATTAAAAGACGAGACTAATAATATATTAGCTTTTGATGGTGGTTATACAAAATCAAGAACAGCCATTTTGGATGCTAATATTACCACTTTATTAGCTGCAATTATTTTATTTTTCATGGGTTCAGGTCCAGTCAAAGGTTTTGCTGTAACTTTAGGAGTTGGAATATTTACAACACTATTTTCAGTCTATTTCATAGCAAGATTATTCACTAGTATTTATGTATCAAGAAATAAAGATAAGGAAAAATTAATCTAATGATTGCTTTTAATAAATATTATAATCACTTTAATTTACTCTCATCAATTTTAATTGTTGTTTCATTATTATTGTTAATTTTTAAAGGACTTAACTTTGGTATAGATTTTAAAGGTGGTACATTAATTGAATTAAGAGCTTCAGATTCTAAAATAAATGTAAGTTCATTAAGAG
>CACECL010000015.1 GCA_902557995.1 uncultured Pelagibacteraceae bacterium
AACAACAGGCTTTCTTCTTATTTTTGGATTAAATAACCTTTCACATGAGACATAAAAAGAATTACAATCAATTAATGCTATTTTTTTAGTATGTTGAATGGATGACATAAGTAACAACCCCCCAAATAAAAATATCTTGTTCTTCGTTAATTAAAATTCTGTCAGAAAATTCTTTAGATCCAGAAGTTAAAAATTTTTTATCTCGTTCTTGAACTAAAGTTTTAACCACAAGTTCATCATTAACATTTGCAATCACTGTTGAAAAGTTTTTTGGTTTTAAACTTTTATCAACGACTAATAAATCCCCATCATTAATACCAACATCGACCATGGATTTACCTTGAACTCTGATAATGAAAGTTGCTGGAACATTTCTTATCAAATGCATGTTCAGATCAATATCTTCTTCGATATAATCAGTAGCGGGGGAAGGAAAACCAGCGCCTGCTTTATGTAGATAATAAGGGATTGTTAGTTTCATGTTCTTGTTTTGTTCTACTTTATAGACCATTTATACAATACACTCAAGAGGTTGTATTTTGAGTCCGTAATTGAATCAAAAGTGAATCAAAACGTGAACATCGAAACTACATTTTGTGTGCTTGTGGATAACTCCAACCAAGGATAGTTTAAAATTCTAATTTAATTATAAAAGGAGAAAAATAATGAGTTCAATTGAAGTCAAAACTTTTGACAATCCAGACGAAAGTAACACGAATTTTAAAAATGCCAAAATAGATATTGTGAAAGTAGGAGATCAAAGAGTTATGAGATTAGTTTTACAACCAGGTTGGAAATGGTCACAAGACATTAAGCCAACAGTTGGCACAGATAGCTGCAAAGCAAAACATCTTGGCGTAATTGTTTCAGGGGCAGTTTGCGCAAAACATGATGATGGAACTGAATTAACTTATAAAGCTGGTGATGCATATTCAATTGAACCAGGTCATGATGGTTGGGTAGTAGGCGATAAACCTGCGGTAGTTTATGAGTTTCATGGAAAATGGGGAGAATAGTAAATAAATATAAATCATGAATATTTTAGATTTTGTAATGGTTGGTTCTAATGATTATAAAAAATCTAGTGAGTTCTATGATGCTATTTTAGAGCCATTAAAATTAAAAAAAATTGTAACAACAGAAAAATATATTGGTTATGCTCATTCAAGTGAGCCTGATAAGGCTCAATTCTATGTAACAGATCCTGTAAATGGTGAGCCAGCAACCTTTGGCAATGGAACACAAATAACACTATTAGCAGAATCTAAAGAGGCAGTAGAAAAATTTTATGAAATTGCGATGTCCAAGGGAGCTGTTGATGAAGGTGCGCCAGGAGTAAGAAGTGATGGTAATTATTATGCTTATATAAGAGATATGGATGGAAATAAGATTGCAGCTAAAAGTGTTTTAAAATAAAAAAGGAGATATATGAAATTAAATTGTCATTGTGGAGCTGTGGAAGCAGAAATTAATGCTACAGTTAACGAATTAGCAAAAATTGTAAGATGTAACTGCTCTATTTGTAAGAGAAAAAATGCAACAATGGGGATGGTTAAAAATGAAGATTTTAAAGTTACTAAAGGACAAGATAAATTAAAACTTTATCAGTATCATACTAAAGTTGCTAACCATTACTTTTGTACTGAATGTGGAATTTATACCCATCATAATCCAAGAAGTGCACCTGCTATGACTGGTTTTAACTTAGGTTGTGTAGATGAAGTTAAAGTAGAAGATTTAAAAGAAGTAGCTAACTTTGATGGTCTTAACCATCCAATGGATCAAGAAAAATAAAAGTCCAATGAAATTATCTGAAGAGTGTTTTAAGAAAGTTAAAAAAGATTGTTTTAAATTTATTAAATCACAAGAAACCTCAACTGAAAAGTTTGGTAATAAACAGGGAATGATCAAAAACTATTTAATCCCAATATCCTTTTGGATTGCAAAAAAAGCAGATAACAAAAAACCTTACTTTGTTGGTTTAGCTGGAGGACAAGGAACAGGCAAAACAACTATTAGCTCCATAATAAAGATAATATTGGAAAAGTATTTTAAATTGAAAGTATTCAAGATCTCTATTGATGATTTTTATAAAACTAGAAAAGAAAGAATAGCTTTATCAAAAAAAGTACACCCAATGTTATTAACTAGAGGAGTTCCTGGAACTCATGACATCAATATGATGTTAGATTTCTTTAAAAAATCAAAAAGTAAAAAATTCAAAAAATTAAAATTACCAAATTTTAATAAGGCAATTGATGACAGATTTCCTAAAAATAAATGGAACAAAATTAACAAAAGACCAGATGTTATTATTTTTGAGGGATGGTGTGTTGGAGCAAGAGCGGAAGCTAACAAGACATTGAAAAAATCTATAAATTCTATGGAAAAAGCCAATGATCATAAACATGTTTGGAGAAAGTATGTTAATCAGCAATTAAAGAATAAATATAAAAAGCTATATTCTCAGTTAAATTGTATGATTTACTTAAAAGCAAAAAACTTTAGTTTATTACAAAAGTGGAGATTAAAGCAGGAACATAAACTATGGTTAAAAACAAAGAAAAAGGGTGGTCATAAAATAATGAGCAAAGGGGACGTAATAAATTTTATGCAAACTTATCAAAGAATTACTCAAAATATGTTTAAAAATATGCCTAGACATGCATCTATAATTTTAAATTTAAACAATAACCATCAAATTAAAAATGCTGTATATAAATCGAAATGAAAAAAATATTTATAATAGTTATCGCATCGATATTTTATTTTAGTAACGCTTTTGCAGTTACGCTTCTTGATGCATTAAATCAAACATATAAAAATAATATTCAATTAAATGCAGAAAGGGAAAATATTAAAGCCTCAGAGGAGGATGTGAATATTGCGAAGGCTGATTATAAACCTTCATTAACATTAAGTGGAACAAAGAGTATTGAGGATACAAACAACCTAACCAATCAAAGCGGCGGTGATGCAAATATAACTGATGTAGACCCATTTACTACTTCAATTAAATTAGAACAAACATTGTTAGATTTTAGTAGAGGATTAACTCTTGAAAAAAATATAACTGCTTTAGATTTAGCTAAAGCAAATTTAATTAAAAAAGAACAAGATATTTTACATAAAGCAATTGATGCTTTTACAAATTTGATTCTAGCTAGAGAAACGTTAGATATAAATGAAAAAAATTTAAATCTTTTAATTAGACAAGTTGAAAATGATAAAATTAGAAGAGATAGAGGTCAAATTACAAATACTGATTTAGCACAATCAGAATCATCACTTGCAGGTGCTCAAGCTCAATTTGCAAAATCAAAAAGTGATTTATTAATTAGTAAACTTAATTACGAAAATATTGTTGGAAAAATAAGTGATCCAGATCAATTACAAAAAAATTCAAATGCGATAGTCAGTATTCCAAAATCTTTAAATGAAGCAATTAATCTTTCAAAACAAAATAATCCAGATATTCAAATAGCAAAATTTGATTTAGCTAAAGCGGAGAAAGAATTAGCAATTTCAGAGTCAGACTTAAAACCAACTGCTTCTTTATCTTTAGAAAGATCTTATATTGATGATCTAAGTTCTACATATGATGAAAGAGAAAAAGATGTATTAAAGGCAACTGTTAATTGGCCTTTTTATTCAGGTGGAAAAAAGAGATCAACTATTAATAAAAATTCAAATTTAACTACTAGAAAAAGATTACTTTTAGATGATGCTGTAAGAACAAATGAAACAAATGTTGCAAGTGCATGGTCTAGTTTAGAGTCTTCAGAAAGTTTTTTAAATTCAGTTAAGGTCCAAGTAAATGCAGCTGAAATAGCTAACGAAGGAATAGCTGCAGAATATGAAAGAGGTTCTAGAACCACTTTAGATGTTATCCAATCAAATGCTTTATTACTTTCTGCTCAAATTTCTTTAGCAAGTTCTGAGAAAAATTACCTAATGGCTCAATATAATCTACTTAAGGCAGTAGGTTTGTTAAACAGCCAATATCTAAAACTTAAGTAATTATTTAATTTTTAAGGCCAAAAAATAAATATATTGCTAATGAGAACAAAATGTGTACATTTATTTCATGATTCGAGTGTTAAAAAATTTAAAAAAAGAGGCAAAAAATGACGAAAAATAACCTAAAAGTAGTTAAATCTACTAAAGATCAAGAAATGGACGTTAAAGAAAAGAACAAAGCGTTGGACGCTGCAATAGCTCAAATTACAGATAATTTTGGAAAAGGCTCTGTGATGAAGCTTGGAGAAAAAAGAGCTATGGATATTGAATCTGTTTCAACAGGTTCTTTAAGTCTTGATTTAGCTTTAGGCATAGGTGGATTACCAAAAGGAAGAATTATTGAAGTTTATGGACCAGAGTCATCTGGTAAAACAACATTAGCATTACAAGTTGTTGCTGAAGCTCAAAAAGCTGGAGGCATTTGTGCGTTTGTTGATGCAGAGCATGCCTTAGATCCAGTTTATGCAAAAAAATTAGGAGTTAATACTGAAGAACTTTTAATTTCACAACCAGATACTGGTGAGCAAGCTTTAGAAATCGCTGATACACTAGTAAAATCAGGCTCTATTTCAGTAATCGTAATCGACTCTGTTGCAGCTTTAACACCAAAAGCTGAAATTGAAGGTGAGATGGGAGATCATCATGTTGGTCTTCAATCAAGATTAATGAGTCAGGCGTTAAGAAAATTAACTGGTTCAATTTCAAACACAAACACAATGATGATTTTCATCAACCAAATCAGAATGAAAATTGGAGTTATGTTTGGAAGTCCAGAAACAACATCGGGTGGTAATGCACTTAAGTTTTACTCATCTGTAAGAATGGATATTAGAAGAATTGGTGCAATCAAAGATAAAGATGAAATTATCGGTAACTCTACAAGAGTGAAAGTAGTTAAGAATAAAGTTGCGCCACCATTTAAAGTTGTTGAGTTTGACTTGATGTATGGAAGAGGAATTAGCAAGATGGGTGAATTAGTCGATCTTGGTTCTAAAGCAGATATAATAGAAAAATCAGGTGCATGGTATGCTTATAAGGGCGAGAAGATTGGTCAAGGTAGAGAGAATGCCAAGACTTATCTAGCTCAAAATCCTAAAGTTGCTGCAGAAATTGAAATGGCAATTAGAGAAAAAGCAGGCGTAATTTCTAAGAAAATAGAAGGAAATCCAATCGATCCTGAAAAATTGGAGAAAGAGAAGAAAGTAGCTGAAAAAGAAGAAGCTGATAAAGCAGAGGCTACTCCTCCATCGAAAAAGAATTAATAGGTCATCTTTATTAATAAAAGGCGCTTAATTTAAGCGCCTTTTTTCCCTTCGATATCTAGACATAGAATAAAAAAGCTGTATTTTAAAAATATGGCAGACAAAACACTCAATGAAATAAGAAATACTTTTCTAAAATATTTTGAAAAGAATGATCATAAGATTGTGGAGTCTAGTAATTTGGTTCCCAATAACGATCCTACATTGATGTTTGCAAATTCTGGGATGGTTCAGTTTAAAAACGTTTTTACAGGATTAGAAAAAAGAGATTACGTTAGAGCTACTACTTCACAAAAATGTGTAAGGGCAGGTGGTAAGCACAATGATTTAGAAAATGTTGGTTACACACCAAGGCACCACACTTTCTTCGAGATGTTAGGAAACTTTTCTTTTGGTGATTACTTTAAAGAGCAGGCAATTCATTATGCCTGGGATTTAATAACCAAAGATTTTGGAATAGATAAAAAAAGGCTTTATGTAACAGTATTCCATGAGGATGATGAAGCCTTCAATTTTTGGAAGAAAATAGCGGGTTTTAGCGATGATAGGATTATAAGGATAGCAACTTCTGATAATTTTTGGTCAATGGGAGAGACAGGTCCATGTGGCCCTTGCTCAGAAATCTTTTTTGACCATGGAGATCATTTACCAGGAGGTTTACCTGGTTCAAAAGATGAGGATGGAGATAGATTTATAGAAATTTGGAACTTGGTCTTTATGCAGTTTGAACAAGTTACTAAAGATAAAAGAATTGATCTTCCAAAACCGTCAGTTGATACTGGAATGGGATTAGAGAGAATTGCAGCTTTATTGCAAGGTTCACATGATAACTATGAAACAGATCATTTTAAAAAAATAATTGGATCTGCATCTGAAATTACAAAAGTTAAATCAGATAAATCTAATCTAGCTAGTTTTAGAGTAATAGCTGATCACTTAAGAGCAAGTTCATTTTTAATTGCTGAGGGAGTTTTACCTTCAAATGAAGGAAGAGGATATGTTCTTAGAAGAATTATGAGAAGAGGAATGAGACATTCTCATTTATTAGGATCTAAGGAACCAGTTTTTTATAATTTGTTCGACACTCTTAAAAATGAAATGTCTGGAAATTATCCAGAATTAGTTAGAGCAGAGTCTTTAATTAAAGAAACTTTAAAAATGGAGGAAGAAAAATTCTTAGTTCTATTAGATAGAGGAATAAAAATTTTAAATGATGAAATATCTAAAATAGATAAAGTGTTACCAGGTGAAGTAGCTTTTAAATTGTATGATACTTATGGTTTTCCATTAGATCTTACCGAAGATATTTTAAGAAACAAATCAATGTCAATTGATACTGAAAAGTTTCAATCTTTAATGAAGGAAAGTAGAGAACTTGCTAAGAAAAATTGGAAAGGTTCTGGCGATGCAGCGGTTGAAGATATCTGGTTTGGAATAAAAGATAAAATTGAGCCAACCGAATTTTTAGGATATGAAACCAATCAAGCTGAAGGCGTCGTGTTGTCTCTTTTAAAAAACAATAAAGAAGTAGATCAGTTAAAAGAAAATGATGAGGGAATGATTATAGTAAATCAAACTCCTTTCTATGGAGAATCTGGAGGACAAGTTGGTGATACTGGCGAAATAGTATCAAATGATTTTAAATTTGAAGTAACCGATGTCCAAAAAAAACTAGCAGATTTATTTGTTCATTATGGAAAGGTTAAAAGTGGATCTATAAAACTACAAGAAAGTGTAGAGTTAAAAATTGATGTGGAAAGAAGAGACAATACTCGTGCTTATCACTCAGCAACCCATCTGCTACATGAATCTTTACGAAGAGTTCTAGGTACTCATGTAACTCAAAAAGGCTCATTAGTAGAGCCAAGTAGATTAAGATTTGATTTTAGTCACATGAAACCTATTTTGAACGAGGAAATTGATAAAATAGAAGAGTTTGTAAACACAATGGTTTCAAAAAAATCTGATGTAAAAACTAGACTAATGACACCTGACGAGGCAGTTGAAAATGGTGCACTAGCATTATTTGGCGAAAAATACGGCGATGAAGTAAGGGTTCTTTCAATGGGAGACGAGGATGGAAAGTATTTTTCAACGGAGTTATGTGGTGGAACACATGTTAAAAACACAGGTGATATTGGTAAATTTAAGATTGTCAGTCAGTCCTCAATTGCTGCAGGGGTTAGAAGAATTGAGGCTTTGAGAGACAAACAATTAGAGGAATATTTAAAAAATAAAGAAAAATTATCAAACCTATCTGCAGAAAAAGATGAGGAAACAATTAAAGAATTAGGTCAGCAAATTATAAAACTTGGTGGAAAACCAAGTTTAGAAGAAACTGACCAGAAAACTTTAATAAAAAATTTAACTAAACAATTAGAGACTATCTCAGTAAATGCAATTTTAGAGGACAAATCAAAAAATATTATTAAAGATGAAGAAATTAATGGAGTTAAGTTAAGACTTCAAAAAATTGAAGGATTGCCTCCGAAAGAATTAAGAAAACTTGTAGATAAAGGTAAAAAAGATTTAGGTGAAGGTATTGTGGTTGTGTTTGCAAATAAAGATGACAAGGTTGGATTAGCTGTTGGAGTAACTAACAATTTAACTAACAAGTTTGATGCAGTTCAATTTGTTAAAGTTGGATCTGAAATTATTGGTGGCAAAGGTGGTGGAGGAAGAAAAGACTTTGCTCAAGCTGGCGGACAGGATCAATCAAAAATTGAAGAAGCTTTTGAAAAGCTTAAGAGTTTAGTTTAATTTCTTTTTTAAATTACCATCAATTTCATCTAAAAATTGATTTGTAGTTAAGAATTTACTATTTGGACCAATAAGAATTGCTAAATCTTTTGTCATTGATCCACTTTCCACACATTCAATACAAACTTTTTCTAAAGTTTGTGCAAATTTAATAAGCTCTTCATTACCATCTAATTTACCTCTGTGAGCCAATCCTCTTGTCCAAGCAAAAATTGATGCAATAGGGTTGGTTGAAGTTTCTTTTCCTTGTTGATGCATTCTATAATGTCTAGTTACTGTTCCGTGTGCAGCTTCTGCTTCCATTACTTTTCCATCTGGAGTTAACAACGTACTTGTCATTAAACCTAAAGATCCATAACCTTGAGCCATAGTATCTGATTGCACATCTCCATCATAATTTTTACAAGCCCAAATATATTTTCCACTCCACTTCATTGCACATGCAACCATGTCATCAATTAACCTGTGTTCGTAAGTTAAATTATTTTTTTCAAATTCACTCTTATATTCTTTGTCAAAAATTTCTTGGAAAATATCTTTAAATCTTCCATCATATTGCTTTAGAATTGTATTTTTCGTAGACATATAAACAGGCCATTTTTTAATCAACCCATAACTGAAACAAGATCTTGCAAAGTCTTCAATAGATTTATCTAAATTGTACATTGATAAAGCAACACCAGGACCTGTAAAATTAAATACTTCATATTTAATTTCATCTTTTCCATCTTCTGATGTCCACTTCACTTCCATTTTTCCTTTTCCAGGAACTTTAAAATCTGTTGCTCTATATTGGTCACCAAATGCATGTCTCCCAATTATTACTGGATCTGTCCAAGAGGGAACAAGTTTTGGAATATTTTTACAAATAATTGGTTCTCTGAAAACTGTTCCTCCAATTATATTTCTTATTGTTCCATTTGGAGATCTCCACATTTTTTTTAAATCAAATTCTTCTACTCTTGCTTCATCAGGGGTAATCGTTGCACACTTTATGCCAACACCAATTTTTTTGATTGCATTCGCAGAGTCGATGGTAATCTGATCATCAGTATTATCTCTGCTTTTCATGCCTAAATCGTAATATTCGATACCAAGATCTAAATAAGGGAGTATTAATTTATTTTTGATGAACTCCCATATAATACGAGTCATTTCATCGCCATCCAGCTCTACAACTGGGTTTTTTACCTTGATTTTACTCATTAAATTAAAATTATCTTATTAATTGAATTTGATCGTTTTATATACATATTAATCGAAAATTAGCAAATATAAGAATATGTTTAGTAAGATATTTCCAAAAATTCACACAGAAGGATACAAGTTTATAGTAATAGCTGTATTCATAACTATCATTTTTCTAATTATTAATAATTTTTTAGGATTAATAGGAATATTGCTGACTGTTTGGGTTTACTATTTTTTTAGAGATCCTGAAAGAATAATTATAGGAGATGACAGTTACCTTGTTAGCCCTGCAGATGGAGAAGTGATTAAAGTTGAAGAGGTAGATGGTCCAAAAGAACTTGGGCTAGAAAATAAAAAATTTAAAAAGATAAGCATTTTTATGAACGTATTTGATTGTCATGTAAATAGAACGCCATGCTCAGGTATTGTTGAAGATATTTTATATAAACCAGGTAAATTTTTAAATGCATCTTTAGATAAAGCAAGCGAAGACAATGAGAGAAATTATTATAAAATTAAAGATAAGAATGGGAATGATATTGTGGTCGTCCAGATTGCAGGATTAGTTGCAAGAAGAATAGTTTGCGAAACAAATAAAAATCAGGAATTAAATCAAGGTGATAGAATTGGGATGATTAGATTTGGTAGTAGAGCAGACGTTTATTATGAAAATTATGAACCACTAGTTAAAGTTGGTCAAACAGCAATTTCAGGAGAAACACTGCTGGCTAAAAATTAATTTATGGAACAGCCAAAAAACAATTTAAAAATTGTTACAGATAAAAAAACCAACGCAAGAGTGATTTTACCGAACATGCTAACTCTTATTGGGGTTTGTATAGGTTTATCGTCAATCAGATTTGCATTGGATGGAAAATTTGAATTTGCAATTATAGCAATTATGTTTGCTGCACTTATTGATGGATTAGATGGAAGAATAGCAAGATTAATTAAAGGAACATCAAAAGTTGGTAAGGAGCTAGATTCTTTAACAGATATGATAAGTTTTGGAGTAGCCCCAGCATTTATTATGTATTTCTGGAAACTAAATACATTTGGAAGATTTGGATGGTTATTATGTTTAATATATGTAATTTGTGTCGCATTACGTTTAGCTCGTTTCAATGTAAATACAGGTCAAGCACCTTCTTGGAGAGATAATTTTTTTGAGGGAGTTCCATCTCCAGCAGGTGGTATCTTAGTTCTAACTCCATTAATTTTTAGTCTTACAAGCTTCGATTTTATAAATATAAATTATGATATTGTTGTTCCGGTTTTTTTCATTGCAACATCTCTATTACTTATCAGTAAATTTCCAAGTTATTCATTCAAAAAAATTGTAATTCAAAGAAAAGCAACTATTTTTCTTTTATTTGGAATAGTTTTATTTTTTGGATTACTTTTAATATATCCATTTAACGTTATATCTATTAGTGCAATTATTTACTTAGCTATGCTTCCGATTAGTTTTTTTCATTATCAAAAATTGAAAAAACAAAATGAAGATCAAAATTATTCAGATGATGAGGATCTTGAGGATGTGCTTTGATTAAAAAAAATGCGATCATAACGTCAGCAGACGCAAATTATTATTATTTATTAAGTGAATTAGTTGACTCAATAAAGCGCTTTGAGGGTAGTAACAATATAGCTATATGTGTATTTGATGCCGGATTAACTGAAGCTCAAAAAAATAAATTATCATCAAAAGTAGATGAAATAATATTGTCAGAGTGGGACATAAAAGTTCCAGAGGGTAAAATAAAAGGTCGAGAATGGTTGAAAAATTTTATTAATAGAGCTTTTTTACCAAAATACTTTCCTAATTATGAGAAATATTTGTGGATAGATAGTGATGCATGGGTAAATGATTGGAGAAGCATAGAACTTTATTTTAAGGCATGCGATGACGGCAAGTTAGGTGTTACCCAAACAGTAGGACCTGGCTATAAAGTTACCTCAAGGGTAAACTGGGTATTTGGAAAATTAGCAATTATAAAGTCTCAAAATTTTAAACATGCTGTTAAATCAAAAATTAGTTACAATAAAGCAAGAAAATTGGCTTTTGCACCACATATAAATAATGGTGTTTTTTCTTTAGAGAAAAATTCTTTATCTTGGGAAGTTTGGCAAAAAAATTTAAAACAGACAATTAAAGCTGGTGATATATTTGGTTCAGAACAGTTAGCTTTGAACATGTCTGTGTACATAGATGATATTGAAACTGAATTTCTACCCCTAAACTGTAATTGGATAACAAGTAATTTATTACCAAAGTTTGATGAACAGAATAATACTTTCGTAGAACCTTATTTACCTAACTACAAAATTGGAATTATGCATCTTGCTGGAGGTATTTGGAAAGGTAACGAAGATATGAGATTAAATAAAGACATTAAATTAGATATTAAAACTCTGTCGGGTAAAATTTTAAATAAAAGTTTAAGATTTAATAATTAATTGAAAAAAAATAAAATTTCTAAGAACTGGGTAAATAAACAACGCAGAGATATCTATGTGAGACAATCTAAAGTAGATGGGTATCGCGCTAGATCAGCTTACAAATTAATTGAAATTGATGAAAAATTTAAAATTTTTAAAGGTGGATTATCAGTAATTGATATTGGTGCAGCTCCAGGTAGCTGGTCACAATATGCTCTCAAAGCAGCTAAAAGTGGGAAATTGGTATCTATAGATTTAAAAAAAATGGAACCCATAGGTAATAGTATTCAAATCCAAGGAGATTTTACAGAAGAAAAAACTCAAGAAGAAATTAAAAAACATATAGACGGTAAAGTTGATGTCGTAATGTCTGATATGGCCGTAGATACAACTGGTATTAAAAATATAGACTCAATCCAAACCGGAGAACTATGTAAAGAAGCGATGTTTTTTGCAAAAGATTTGATGAAAGAAAATGGATATTTTATTTCAAAAATTTTCATGGGAGGAACATTTAACGAAATCGTCGCAGAGGGAAAAAAATATTTTAAAGAAGTTAAGGTTTTTAAACCAAAATCTAGCAGAAAAGATTCAAAAGAAAGTTTTATAATTTGTAGAAAAATCCGATAGAGACTTTTAATTTAAAAGGAATCGTATATAAAAGATTATGGTTCCCATAAAAGAAGCACTTACCTTTGATGATGTTACATTAGCTCCAAAGTATTCAGAAATATTACCTTCTGATGCAGACACTAGTGTATCTTTAACAAAGCATTTGAAACTTAAAATTCCTCTTTTATCATCTGCAATGGATACTGTCACAGAGAGCAGAATGGCAATAGCTATAGCTAAAGCTGGTGGTATTGGAGTAATTCACAGAAACCTTGAAATAAAAAAACAAGTATCAGAGATAAAAAAAGTAAAAAAACAAAAATTAATTGTTGGAGCAGCTGTAGGTGCAGCACCAAATGAATTTATCAGAGCCAAAGAAATAATTAAAGAAGGTGTAGATTTAATCGTAGTAGATACAGCACATGGCCATACAAAGAAAGTTGCAGAAATAATCAAATATATTAAAAAAATAAAAACCAACAAAATTGCTTTGTGTGCAGGAAATATTGCAACACCAGAAGCTGCAAAATTCTTAATAAAGTTAGGAGTAGATATAATTAAAATTGGTATAGGGCCAGGTTCTATTTGTACAACAAGATTGGTTGCTGGAATAGGTGTTCCTCAACTAAGCGCAATTTTAGCTGTAAGAAATGGTTTAAAAAATAAAAATATTAAAATAATTTCAGATGGTGGAATAAAATATTCTGGTGATTTAGCAAAAGCTTTTGCTGCAGGAGCTGATGCTGTAATGATCGGTTCGTTATTTGCAGGTACAAACGAAACCCCAGGCAAATTAATTAAAAAAAATGGACAACTTTTCAAAAGTTTTAGAGGGATGGGGTCTGTTGGAGCTATGAATAAAGGATCAGCTGATAGATACTTTCAAAAAAAACAAAAAGACTCCTCAAAATATGTGCCTGAAGGTGTTGAAGGTTTTGTAAAATATAAAGGAGATGTGAGGAGTATTATTTATAAATTAATAGGTGGATTAAAATCTTCCATGGGTTATCTTGGATCAAAAACAATCATTAAATTAAGAAATAAACCACAATTTGTGAAAATTACAAAAGCTGGATTTTACGAAAGTATGGTTCATAATGTAGATGTGGTAAAAAAAGATACTAAATATTAATGAGCAAATTTTTCAAATTAATAGGATTAATACTTTTAACAGTTTTTTTTAACAGCACGTCTTTTAGTAAAGAAAATTTTTTTAATGAAGCTTTAGAATTGTTTAAAAAAAAAAAATATGAAGATGCACGTTTTTTATTTGAGAGAAATATAGTTTTCAATCCAAAAGACGCAAACTCATATTTATATTTAGCAAAAATTTACAACCAAGAAGAAAATCAAAGAAAAGAAGAATACAATTTGGAAACAACACTTTTAATTGAGCCTGATAACGAGGAAGCATTATTAATGTTAATGAAAATTGCTTTAGAAAAATCTAATTATGAAAAAGTTAAAGATCTTTCAGACAAGTTTGTAAAAGTTTGCAAAAATTTATGTGATGAAAACAAAGATATTCAAGAGTCATTAAAAAATATAGAACCTGAAAATAATGAGTCTTGATCAAAATCTTAACAAAATCTTAATAATAGATTTTGGTTCTCAATTTACTCAATTAATTGCAAGAAGAGTAAGAGAATTAGGTGTGTTTTCTGAAATAGTTAGTCACAAAAAAATAAAACTAAAAGACATAAATCACAGTATTAAAGGAATAGTATTATCTGGTGGTCCATTAAATGTTTACCAAATAAATAAATATTCATTTGATAAAAAAATTTTACAACTTGATGTGCCAGTTCTTGGAATATGTTTTGGGCATCAAATTTTATCAAAACTTAATGGTGGAAAGGTAAAACAATCAAAACATAGAGAATTTGGTCTAGCCAATGTTTATAAAAAAAATAACAGTCTTTTAACAACTAATTTTTTCGGAAGTAAAAAATCAAAACAAGTTTGGATGAGCCATGCTGATCAAGTTTCAAAACTTCCTAAAAATTTTAAAGTTGTAGCATCAAGCACTAATTCAAAATTTGCAATTGTTGAAAATAAAATAAAAAAATATTATGGGGTACAATTCCACCCGGAGGTAACTCATACAGAGAATGGGAAAAAATTAATTAGTAATTTTATTTTTTTAATTTGTAAAATTAAAAGAAATTGGTCTTCTAGGGATCAAAAAAATCAGCTTATTAAAGAAGTTAGAAAACAAGTTGGAAATAACAAAGTTATTTGCGCTTTATCAGGAGGTGTAGATAGTAGTGTAGTTGCTCAATTACTGAATAAAGCTATTGGTAAAAAACTTTATTGTATTTTTGTAAACACTGGCCTTTTAAGAAAAAATGAGGAAGTACAAGTAGTTCAGACTTTTAAGAAGCGTTTAAAAATGAATTTAATTTATGTAAATGCCGAAAAAGAATTCTTAAAAAAATTAAAAAATGTTTCTGATCCAGAGAAAAAAAGAAAAATAATTGGCAATTTATTTATCAAAATATTTGAACGGTATGCTAAGAAAATTAAGAACGTTAAATTTTTAGCTCAAGGAACACTCTATCCAGACTTAATTGAAAGTAAATCAGTTACTGGTAGTCAAACTTCTAAAATTAAATCACATCATAATGTTGGTGGTTTACCAAAAAAAATGAATTTAAAATTAGTAGAACCACTAAAATTTTTATTTAAGGATGAGGTAAGAAAATTAGGATCAGAGTTAAATTTAAGTAAAGAAATCATCTCAAGGCATCCTTTTCCTGGACCAGGCTTAGCAATTCGAATGCCAGGAATTATAACTAAAGAAAAAATTAAAATTTTAAAAGAAGCTGATTATTATTTTATTCAAGCTTTAAAGGATCACGGTCTTTATCACAAGATTTGGCAAGCATATGCAGCA
Source organism: uncultured Pelagibacteraceae bacterium (assembly GCA_902557995.1). Taxonomy (GTDB): domain Bacteria; phylum Pseudomonadota; class Alphaproteobacteria; order Pelagibacterales; family Pelagibacteraceae; genus Pelagibacter. The sequence continues at coordinate 15,184 of CACECL010000015.1, forward strand.
TTGCTGCCAGTTAAAACTGTGGGTGTTATGGGAGATAATCGTACTTATGAATACTTATGTTTATTAAGAGCAATTACATCTGAGGATGGAATGACAGCTGATTATTATGAATTTAAAAAATCTTTTATGCAAACTATATCAAATAAAATAGTTAACAGTATAAGGGGTATAAACAGAGTAGTGTATGATGTTACTTCTAAACCACCTAGCACTATTGAATTAGAATAATTTTTAATTATAAATTAATATTATGAAATATTTACACACAATGATTAGAGTTAAAGACGTGGATGAGTCTCTAAGATTTTTTTGCGAAGGGCTTGGTTTAAAAGAAACAAGAAGAATGGAAAATGAAAAAGGAAGATTTACATTAATTTTTCTTGCAGCACCAAATGATGAAAAAGCAGAAATAGAATTAACATATAATTGGGATGGTGATGAGCTTGGCGAAGGTTCAAGAAATTTCGGTCATCTTGCCTATAGAGTAGATAATATTTATGAAACATGTCAAAGATTAATGGATATGGGCTATACTATTAATAGACCTCCAAGAGATGGTCATATGGCTTTTGTTAGATCACCAGACAAAATCTCAATTGAAATACTTCAAGAGGGAAATCTAGAACCTAAAGAACCTTGGGCTTCAATGGAAAATACCGGCTCTTGGTAGGTTGATGAAAAAAAAAATTTCAGATTTAATTAAAAAAAAAAGTAAACAAAAAATTGTAAGTTTAACTGCTTACTCCAAAAACGTAGCATCAATTTTAGATAATCATTGCGATATTATACTTGTTGGAGACTCTCTTGGTTCGGTTTTATACAATTATAAATCTACGAGAGAAGTAACTTTGAACACTATGATTGAACATTCTAAAAGTGTGAGAATGGGTATAAAAAAAAGTTTAATGGTTGTTGATATGCCGCATAACACATATCGAACTCCTAAAGAAGCCTTGAAAAATGCAAAACAAATAATGAAAAAAACTAAATGTGATGGAGTAAAATTGGAAGGTGGAAAAAAAATTTATGAAACAGTTAAAACTTTAGTTAAAAACAAAATTCCAGTTATGGGCCATTTAGGTTTACTTCCTCAGTCAGATAAAACCTTCAAATTTAAAGGCAAAAAAAAGCTAGAGAGAGATCACATTCTAAGAGACTCGCAATTGTTAGAAAAAGCTGGAGTATTTTCTATTGTTTTAGAATGTGTCGAGACATCTTTAGCAAAACTTGTTAGTCAAAATATTACAGTGCCAACAATAGGGATTGGAGCTTCTAAATATTGCGATGGTCAAATATTAGTTTTTGATGATTTAATTGGCTTAAATCCAATGAATTATAAGTTTGTAAAAAAATATGCCAATATAAGAAATAATATTTCTAAAGCTGTTTCAAATTACTCAAAAGAAGTAAGAAAAATTAAATTTCCTAATAAAAAAAATTCTTTTTAATTAAAAGTATTTTTTAAATTCTTCATTAATATTTAATATTTCAAGATCAACCAATCCACCAATTACTAATTGCAGACCAACGATTAAGATAAATACTAATCCTATATAAGCTATCCAAATATGTCTTTGTATATAATTAGCCATATATGTTGCTAAAGCACCAGTTAAAACAACTGATAACATCAGTCCAAATATCATAAATCCAAAATATCCTTTTGCTGCTGCAACTACACCAATGACATTATCAAAACTAATCATGATATCTGCAAATAAAACTTTTCCAATGCTACTAATGTATGAAGGCTCTTTTCCTTTTTTAGTAGTGGGTTTTACTTTTTTAATGTCTAGTAAATCTTTCCTTAAATCATTTACAATCCAAATTAATAATAAACCACCCAAAATTTTTATAAAATAAAATTCAAATAAAAAAGTCGCAAAAATTGCAAAAAAGATTTTAAAAACAAAGGCTCCAATTACACCCCAAAGAATTATTTGTTTTCTATTTTTTGGAACAAAATTTGAAGCTATGGAACCAACAATCACGGCATTATCAGCAGTTAATATAATGGTGATAAATATAATATTTGTTAAAATAATGAGTTCTTCAATCAAGATAAATTAATAGTATTTCAAGTTTATTAGTATTTCAATAAATTCCATGTAAAAAAAAGGCGATCAAGTTTATGACCGCCTTAATACTGAATATAATGTATTAATATTTAGATTTTTTTGTGCCAGCAATGATTTGTTTTAAACTATCGTATTCTTTACAGTTACAACTTTCCAAAATTTTTAATCTTTCATTGGCTAAATCAATTCTGTTTGTCGCAACATAAAGCTCACCCAAATATTCATTAATACCTATATGATTTGGTTCAATTGCAAGGCCTTGAAGATAATATTTTTCTCCAGTTTCAAAATCCCCAAGTTTTCTTGTTGTAAAACCCAAGTAGTTTAATGTATCTGCTTTATTTGGTTTGCTTTTGTTTGATTTAATTAAAAGCTTTAAAGCTTTCATATATCTTTTATTTGCTTTCTCCACTTTACCATCATTTTCATATTTTTTTGCTGCTTTTACTAATTTTACAGCTTTACTGTAGTTGTTAGCATTATTGGAGTCTGAACCAGTGCTAGTACCTGCAGAATATGAATTAGTAGATAAAAGAATTAACATAAAAAAAGTAATTAATGTATTTTTTATCATTATTTAAATTTCTCCATTTCAGTTAAAGGTTTTAAAGTTAGTCCGTTATCTATTAAATTTTTTTTTATAGATTTTGCAGTAGCAAGCGAACTAGCGTTGTCTCCATGTATGCACACAGAGTCAATTTCACAAGGTATTTGCTTTCCGCTGTGACAATTAAGTGACTGATTTTTTACCATATTTAGCACGTGTTTTTGAGCCTCTAAAGGATCTATAATTAGTGCGTTGGGTTTTTTTCTAGAAACCAAATTACCATCGTCCTCATAATTTCGATCAGCAAAAATTTCACAAGCTATGCGCATATTTAGTTTTTTGGCTGCTTCCTCCATTTTAGATCCAGTGGGCACCAAATAAATTAAATCTTTACTAATCTCGTTTATAGCTTTTGCTAAAGTAGTAGCTAAATCTATATCCTCACAAGCCATATTATTTAAAGCACCGTGTGGTTTTATATGAGTAACATTCTCTCCATGATCTTGAGAAATTTTTTGAAGAATTTCATATTGATCAATAATCAATTGCCTTACCTCATTAGGTAGAAGATTCATTCTTTGCCTTCCAAAATTTTCAGGGTCATTAAATGACGGATGGGCCCCAATGCTAACACCATTTTTTTTTGAAATTTGAACTACCTGATTCATCGACTCATCATCACCTGCATGATAACCACATGCGATGTTTGCAGAATTAACTATTTCTAGTAAATCTGGATCATGCTTATTTGAATGATGTTTTGATTTTTCACCTAAATCACAATTTATATTAATTTCCATAGTCTCTAATGTTAAGTATAACATGACATGATAAAAAATATATCAAATCTTGGTGACGCAGCTTTGTACTGTGATTTTGGTAATGAAGTAAATAAATCAATTAATTCACAAGTTATAAAATATTTTAAAACTATTAAAGAAAAAAAATTTGAAGGGATAAATA
>CACECL010000016.1 GCA_902557995.1 uncultured Pelagibacteraceae bacterium
AATGGATTGGTGGTTTATATTTTTTAAATTCTGTAATTTTTTTAATTGATATCTACGATGAAAGTTTAAAAAAATCTCTTACAAATTTTTTATCATTTAATTCTTCAGAAGTAATAAAACAAGCAGTTAAAATTTTTTTATTGTATTCAGGATTAACATTTTTAATTTTTATAATTTTAAATTTTTTTGGAATTAGATTGTTTAATTCTCTAAATATTGCAATGACGATAATTTCATCTGGAGGATTTCTTCCTGTAAATGAACTTTCTTCAATTTTAACAAATGATCTTCAAGTAATTGTATTTTCTTTTTTGATGTTGATTTCCTTTTTTAGTATTTTTTTTACATATAATTTAATTTTTATAAGAAATAAAAATTTAAATTTTTTTTATGAAGACTTACATTTATTTTTATATTTTATAGTAGTCGTAAGTATGTTTTTCGTTTTTTTTAGTTATGATGCTAATTTCACATTTAGTTTTTTATCTATAGTTAGTAGTATTTCAAATATAGGTATTTCACTTGATGTTGATCAAGCTAATTTAAACTTTATATATGTCTTACTTGTAATTATAGGTGGATCTTTTTTTTCCACAAGTTCGGGTTTAAGGTTTTTAAAAATATATTCTTTAACCAAATATTCTATTAATCAAATTCTTTCTTTTAGTAGGCCTAAAAATGTATTTATGAATAAACTAGTATTTTCTAAAATTAATTTTGATACAAAAGATATAAATAAATATTTTTTAACAATATTAATTTTTGTTATTTCTCTTTTTTCTTTAACTATCTTGTTATCTTTGTCTAATATTCAATTTGAATATTCTTTTAAATTAGCTGTACTGACCTTAATGAACACAGTTAATTCTTCAGCTTACGGTGTGTCTGACTTTGATTTTCAAAATTTACACTTTTTAACTAAATATTTTCTCATTTTTTTTATGATAATCGGAAGAGTTGAACTTTTATCTTTATTATTAATAGCAAAAAAATTTCTTTTTAAAAATTAATTTAGTATTATATATATCATTAAATTTTGCGCCCTTAGCTCAGCTGGATAGAGCATCGGTTTTCTAAACCGAGGGTCGGAGGTTCGAATCCTCCAGGGCGCGCCATTTCCTCATTTTCTGTTGCTATTATTTAAATATTTGTCCTTGACTAGTTTTAAATTAATTTGGGTTTTATTAATTAATTTTCCTTGAAGAGTATTTTCTTACATGCTTAAATTAGAAATATTCAAAAGTAATTTTGAATTATTTGTTAACAAATAAAAATAACTAAAAGGAAGAATAATGTTTAAATACTTAAAACAATTAACTTCTTTAGTTGCTATGGTTGCAGTGTTGTTTACTTTTACAACAGAAACTATGGCTGCTAAAAAATCTAAAACACTTAAAAACACTGTAAAAAAGGGGTTTGTAAGATGTGGAGTATCTCAAGGTCTTCCAGGATTTTCTAATGCTGATGCTGCAGGAAATTGGACTGGTGTTGACGTTGATGTATGTAGAGCAGTAGCTGCTGCAGTATTAGGTGATGCAAACAAAGTTAAGTTTACACCACTAAGTGCTAAAGAAAGATTTACGGCTTTAACTTCTAATGAGATTGATATCTTATCAAGAAACACAACTTGGACTCTTTCTAGGGATGCTGATATCGGACTTACTTTCGTAGGTGTAAACTTCTACGATGGTCAAGGTTTTATGGTTAGAAAAAATTCAGGTATATCATCTGTAAATGATTTTAAAGATGGTGTTTCTGCTTGTACTAACCTTGGAACAACTACTGAGCTTAATATGAGAGATTTCTTTAATTCAAAAGGAATTAAATATGAGCCAGTAACTTTCGAAAAAGCTGACGAGGTTGTTGCAGCATACGATGCTGGTAGATGTGATACATACACAACTGATAAATCTGGTTTAGCTGCTCAAAGAATTAAATTGAGTAATCCAGATGATCATATGGTTTTACCTGAAACGATTTCAAAAGAGCCTTTAGGCCCAGTTGTTCGTCAAGGTGACTCTGTTTGGGAAGATATCGTAAGATGGTCTCTAAACACTATGATCGAAGCAGAAGAGTATGGTGTTAGTTCTGCTAACGCAGACTCAATGAAAACTTCAGATAACCCAGCTGTAAAAAGATTAGTTGGAGCTGAAGGTGAATTAGGTGCTGCTTTAGGTCTAGATAATGATTGGAGTTTAAGAATTATCAAGCAAGTTGGTAACTACGGTGAAAGCTACAAAAGAAATATTGCTGACACTGGAATTCTACCCGACAGAGGTCCAAATGAATTATGGACTAAAGGTGGAATACTTTATGTACCACCAGCAAGATAATTTATATCTTTAAATAAAACTTAAAAAGGGCTAGATTTTTCTAGCCCTTTTTTTTATAAGTCTTGAATTATTGTGAATATTAAAAAAATATTACCCCAATTACTTACACTTCTAGTTGTAATTCTAATATTCGGATTTTTTTCATATAACGCTCAAGTAAATATGGAGAATAGGGGAATTACTTTTGGGTATGGTTTCTTATCTCAAGAATCTTCATTTGATGTTCAATTTTCTTTAATTGAATATGACGGTTCTCACTCATATTTCAGAGCTTATTTAGTAGGACTATTAAATACTATTTTAGTTTCTGTTATCGGAATTATATTTGCAACTATTATTGGTGTCGTTGTAGGAATAGCAAGATTATCAAACAATTATTTAATTGAGAGAACAGCTGCAGTTTACGTAGAATTTTTTAGAAATATTCCTTTATTATTACAAATATTTTTTTGGTATTTTGCCGCTTTAAGAGCATTACCATTGCCTCAAGATACTGAGCCTATGTTTGGGGTTTTTTTTCTAACAATAAAAGGTTTTTTTGTTCCTGCTTTTGTTTGGAATAATTTAGATATTTTTATTTATTCAATAATTGCTGCAATAATCTCAATTATTTTCATTAGAATTTATGCAAGAAAAAAACAAGAGAACGAAGGTATTCAAACACCAGTTTTGTCAATTTCAATAGGACTATTAATAATTTTACCTTTATTAAGTTTTTTATTTGGTGGTGTTGATGCTTCAGTTGAAGTGCCTGTGATAAAACAATTATCCCAATCTGGTTTCACTTATGAAGGTGGGATTAAGTTGCCACCTGAATTAATATCTCTAGCATTAGCTTTATCATTGTATACAGCAACTTTTATTGCTGAATGTGTTAGAGCAGGTGTTCAAGGTGTTAGTAAAGGACAAAAAGAAGCTGCTGCTTCTATAGGATTAACTCCAAATCAAGTATTAAAACTAGTTGTGATGCCACAAGCGTTAAGAATTATAATTCCACCAACTACAAATCAATATTTAAATTTGACAAAAAATTCGTCTCTTGCAGCTGCAATTGCTTATCCTGATTTAGTTCTAGTATTTGCCGGAACTGCTTTAATGCAGACTGGTAGAGCGATAGAAATTGTTTCTATAACAATGTTAACCTATTTATCTCTGAGTATATCAATTTCAATATTTATGAACTGGTATAATAAAAAAATAGCTATTAAAGAAAAATAATGAACAAATTGAATTTTTTACAGCCTGATAAAAATAATCTTAATACTTATTTATATACAGGAACAATTCTAGTTGCATTAAGTATATTTATAGTTTTTATAAATTCTTTTTTTAAGAAAGATTTAATTTCTTTTTTACCTGGATCAATTAGTTTCTTTTTACCACTGATTTTAGGGTTTATTGGACTTCATTTAATTAGAATTGATTATTCAGGCTTAAAGTTTTTAGATTCAATTAATAAAAATATTAATACCAACAATTTTAATGCTTTTTTATCATTATTAATTGTATTTGTGGTTATTAAATCACTCCCACCATTATTAAGTTGGTTTATAATAGATGCAAACATTGCAGGAGATTCAAAAGATGTTTGTACAGGTAGTGGCGCTTGTTGGACTTATATTAAAATTTGGTTTAACAGATTTATGTATGGAATGTACCCAAATGCTGAGCAGTGGCGTATTAATCTATCTTTTATAGCTTTAGCTTTTCTTGGTACTATTGGTTTCTTTGCTACTGAAAAATTCAAAAAATATTTGACTCTTTATTATGTAGTTGTTTATCCTATAATAGCTTTTTTCTTTATTTTCTTTTTTATATCAGGCGGTCCAATATTTTTTGATTTCTCATATGGAATTATTGCAGCTGTAATTTCAATTATAATTGGTTTTTTAATTCCTTCAAAATTTAAAATGTACTATTTTATTATAGTACCAATCACGCTCTATATATTGCTAAAATATGTATTTTTTTATGAAGAGCTCATTGAACTTGGTAAATTAGAAGCATTAGAGTGGGTGGAAACAGGCGCTTGGGGAGGTTTATCTTTAACTTTTATAGTATCATTCTTTTGTTTGATTTTCTGTTTCCCTATAGGTTTGTTTTTGTCTTTGGGCAGAAGGTCTGATTTTCCAATAATTAAATATTTTTCAATAGGAATGATTGAATTTTGGAGAGGTGTTCCGTTGATTACAGTATTGTTTATGTCCTCAGTAATGTTTCCAATGTTTTTACCTGAAGATATGTTTATTGATAAATTAGTAAGGGTAATTATTGCAATCTCATTATTTGAAGCTGCTTATGTTGCAGAAGTCATCAGAGGTGGTTTACAAGCATTACCAAGAGGTCAATATGATGCTGCTAAATCTTTAGGAATGGGTTATTGGAAAATGCATATTTTAGTGATTTTACCACAGGCACTTAAACTTGTAATACCCGGTATTGCTAATACCTTTTTAGCACTTGTAAAAGATACTCCTTTAATATTTGTTGTTGGACTTTTAGAAATTGTTGGAATGCTAAATCTTGCTAAAACAAACCCAGAGTGGCTAGGATTTGCAATGGAAGGTTATGTGTTTGCATCAGTACTATTTTTTATTATTTGCTATGCAATGAGTAAATATAGTTATAATTTAGAACAAAAATATAAAACGGAAAGATAATGTCAGATAAAATAATTCAGATTACAGAAATGAATAAGTGGTTTGGTGATTTCCAAGTATTAAAAAATATTAATTTAGAAGTCGAGAAGAATAAAAAAATTGTTGTTTGTGGACCTTCTGGATCAGGGAAATCAACATTAATTAGATGTATAAACAGACTTGAAGAGCACCAACAAGGTTCAATTATAGTAGATGGAAATGAATTAACAGAGGATACTAAAGACATAGAAAAAATTAGAGCTGAAGTTGGAATGGTGTTTCAACAATTTAATTTATTTCCTCATCTTTCTATTTTAGATAATTGCACTCTAGCTCCAATTTGGGTAAAAAAAATGCCCAAAAAAGAGGCAGAAGATTTAGCACTTCAGCACCTAGAAAAAGTACAAATTGCAGACCAAGCTAACAAATATCCAGGACAACTTTCAGGCGGTCAACAACAACGATGTGCAATTGCTAGAGCATTATGTATGGAGCCCAAAATTATGCTGTTTGATGAACCAACATCTGCACTAGACCCTGAAATGATCAAAGAAGTTTTGGATGCTATGGTTAATTTAGCAAAGGCAGGAATGACAATGATTGTAGTAACACATGAGATGGGATTTGCTAAAGAGGTTGCGGATGAGGTTATTTTTATGGACGAAGGAATGATTGTTGAAAGAGCTGAAACTAAGGAGTTTTTTGCTAACCCTAAGAGTGATAGGACCAAGCTGTTTTTAAGTCAAATACTATAAAAAATATATAATTTTAGAGCAATAAATTTAAAATAATTCAATCGAAATATGTTTATTTTGTATTGAACTAATGCTTGACAGTGTTTTGATTATTTCAAATTTCTTACAAAAAAAAATAAATTTTTTTATTGCAGTAACATTAATAAATAGGTTGAATAGACTTTATAAAATTTAATTAAGAGGGGTCTTAATGGAAGATAATTTCAATAAACACTTAGGCAATAAGCTTAAGCTAAGAAGGTTAGCTTTAGGTTTAACACAAACTAAAGTAGCAAAAGCAATAAACGTCACATTTCAACAAATTCAAAAATATGAAAAAGGAACCAACGGAGTAAGCTCGATAAGATTGCTGCAACTTGCAAATTATCTTAAGGTGCCGATTAATTATTTCTTTGAAGATTTTTCAGAATATTTAGTGAATTTAGAAAAATCTCAAGAAGGTCACATGAATGTTAATTATAATTTCTTAGTTAAATTATATTCAGAACTTAATGCTGATCAAAAATTAAAATTTAATAAATCTTTACAAATTTCAGGATCAGGAATTTCTAAAGCAGTTTAATTAAAGTTTTAATTAAGACCCTAGATATTAATTTTAGAGATATTCTATTTTTTAACTTCATTTTGGCTCCTCGGGCAGGACTCGAACCTGCGACCAATTGATTAACAGTCAACTGCTCTACCAACTGAGCTACCGAGGAATGTAAAAAAGCCAACTTACTTTTTTTTATAACTAAAACAAGATTTTTTTTGGAGGCAACGCCCGGAATCGAACCGGGATACAAGGATTTGCAATCCTCTGCGTAACCATTCCGCCACGTTGCCATCTTATTTTTAGCTAATAGCTACAGATGCCTTTTTATAATAAATATTTTCTATTAGTCTATTAAATAACGATCCAAATTGATTATTGTTAATTTAGATTATTAAATTATAAACTTTAAAATCAATGAGTAGCGATAAATATATACATTCTGATGTAGAAAATAGAATTTATTCTTATTGGGAAAAAAATGGTCTTTTCAAACCTAAAGAAAATTCCAAAAAATTCTCAATTGTAATTCCCCCACCAAATGTGACAGGCAGTTTGCATATGGGACATGCCCTTAATAATTCTATTCAAGATTTGTTAGTTCGTTTTCATAGGATGAATAATTTTGAAACTTTATGGCAACCTGGTACAGACCATGCAGGTATAGCTACTCAAGCTCTAGTAGAGAAAAAATTAACCTCTGAAAAAATTGATAAAAATGAAATTGGTAGAGAAAAATTTATTGAAAAAGTTTGGGAATGGAAAGACCAATATGGAGATATAATAATTAACCAATTAAAAAAACTTGGTTGCTCTTGTGATTGGTCAAGAAATGCCTTCACCATGGATGAGAACTTATCTAAATCAGTAATTAAGGTTTTTGTTGATCTTTATAACAAAGGTCTAATCTACAAAGATAAGAAATTAGTCAATTGGGATACAGTTTTAAAAACTGCTATATCGGATCTAGAGGTAGATCAAAGAGAGGTTAATTCTAAAATTTATTACATAAGATATCCAATAGACGGGACTGAAGAATTTATTACAATTGCAACAACAAGACCCGAAACTATGCTTGGTGATACAGCTATAGCTGTAAATCCAAAAGATGAACGATTTAAATCCTTTGTTGGAAAAACGGTCACCATTCCAATTGTTGGAAGAAAAATAAAAATTATTGAGGATGACTATGCAGATCCTGAGCAAGGAACAGGGGCATTAAAAATAACTCCTGCACACGATTTTAATGACTATGATGTTGGCCAAAGAAATAATCTTGAAGTAATAAATATTTTTACTGAAGCTGGTAAAATAAATGAAAACGCTCCAGAAAATTATGTAGGTCTTGATAGGTTTGAAGCAAGAAAAAAAATTTTAAAAGAGCTTAAAGAAAAAGAATTTTTTGTAAAAGAAGAGAATATTAAAAACAAAGTTCCTTATGGAGATAGATCTAATTCAATAATCGAACCTTTCTTAACAGAGCAATGGTTTGCTGATGCGGGTAAACTATCGGTCAAAGCTAAAGAAGTTGTAAATTCAAAGAAAACAAATTTCTTTCCTGAGAATTGGTCAAAAACTTATTTTCAATGGATGAATAATATTGAACCATGGTGTATTTCAAGACAACTTTGGTGGGGACATCAAATACCTGCTTGGTACGGTCCTGATGAAAAAATTTTTGTTGCTGAAAATGAAGAAGATGCAAAACAACAAGCTAAAAAACATTATGGTAAAGATGTTGAATTAAATCGTGATCCAGATGTTTTAGATACTTGGTTCTCATCAGGATTATGGCCTTTCGCAACACTTGGTTGGCCTGATGATAATAAATATGTAGATAAATTTTATCCAACATCAGTATTAGTTACAGGTTTTGATATTATATTTTTCTGGGTAGCTAGAATGATTATGTTTGGTACTGAGTTTTTAAATAAAGAACCATTTAAAGATATTTACGTTCATGCATTAGTTAGAGACGAGAAGGGACAAAAGATGTCTAAGTCTAAAGGTAATGTAATTGATCCTTTAGATTTAATTGAAAAATATAGTGCAGATGCACTTAGATTCACTTTGTTATCTATGGCCTCACCAGGTACAGACGTTAAGCTTTCTGAAGATAGAGTAAAAGGTTATAGAAATTTTTTAAATAAATTATGGAATGCAAATAACTTTTTAATCACTAATGAATGTGATTTTAAAGATATAGATAAAGTTCCTAGTTTAAATGTAAATATTAACAAATGGATTTATTCAGAACTTGTTGAAACTAAAAATAAGATAGAAAAAAATCTTGAAGATTATAGATTTGATGAAGCTGCTAAAAATGCTTATCAATTTGCATGGCATTCGTATTGTGATTGGTATTTAGAACTATCTAAAACAATACTATTTTCGGAAGATGAAAAGGCTAAAGCAGAGGTTAAAAAGGTATCATCTTTTGTATTCAAACAAATTTTGATTTTGCTACATCCTTTTATTCCTTTTGTTACTGAAGAAATTTGGCTTAAGAACAAATTTGATAATGACGGCAGTGATTATTTGATGCTTAAAAATTGGTTGTCGGGTGAGATAAATAAGGACAGTAGCACCGAACAGGTTGAAAACATCATCAATATTATTTCAGAGATTAGATCATTTAAAAATGAGCTAAATGTAAGCCCAGGCTCATTTATTGATGTATCAATAAGCAATATTAATAAAAATCAAAAAGACTTTATTAATACAAATGAAATTATTCTAAAAAAACTAGGAAGAATAAACAGCATATTAGATAAAGATTTAGATAAACCAGCTGCGACAATGGTTGTTTCTGGTGATTTGTTTAAGATTTATTTTGATAAAGATGTTGATTTAAAATTAATAAAGGAAAATTTAACAAATAAACAAAGTAGATTAGAACAAGAGATGAATAAAATATCTCAAAGATTAGAGAATAAAAGTTTTGTCGACCGAGCTCCAAAAGAGATTGTTGAAGAAGAAAAAAATAATTATAATAATTTAAAGAATGATATTGATAAAATATCAGTAACAATAAAGGGTATATAATGGCTAAATTTAATAAAAAGAAACTTCCAAGTAGACATACATCATTAGGGGCAGATAGAGCTCCACATAGATCGTTTTATTATGCTATGGGAGAAACTGAGAAAGACGTAGCAAAACCTTTTGTTGGTGTAGTTTCTACCTGGAATGAGGCAGCTCCATGTAATATTGCTCTAATGAGACAGGCTCAATCAGTTAAAAAAGGAGTTAGAGCAAATGGTGGAACTCCAAGAGAATTTTGTACGATTACTGTTACAGATGGTATTGCAATGGGTCATGAAGGAATGAAGTCATCATTGATATCTAGAGAAGTAATAGCAGATTCTGCTGAACTTACTGTTAGAGGCCATTGTTATGATGCTTTAGTAGGTATTGCAGGATGTGATAAATCATTACCAGGTCTAATGATGTCTATGGTTAGATTAAATGTACCAAGTGTATTTATTTATGGCGGATCAATCCTTCCAGGTAAATATAAAGGAAAAGATGTAACAGTTGTAGATGTATTTGAGGCGGTTGGAAAACATTCAACAGGTCAAATGTCTGCTGCAGAACTTAGAAAATTAGAATTAGTTGCTTGTCCTAGTGCAGGTGCCTGTGGAGGTCAATTTACTGCAAATACAATGGCATGTGTATCTGAAGCAATTGGATTAGCACTTCCTTATTCAGCAGGAACACCAGCTCCATATGAAGAAAGAGATAAATACGCAAAAGCTAGTGGTAAAACTGTTATGAACCTTTTGAAAAAAGGAATTAAACCAAGAGACATTGTAACTAGAAAAGCATTAGAAAATGCTGCAACAGTAGTTGCTGCAACTGGTGGATCTACTAATGCAGGATTACATTTACCTGCTATTGCTAATGAAGCAGGAATTAAATTTGATTTAATGGACGTTGCTAAAATTTTTAAAAGAACACCTTATCTTGCAGATTTAAAACCAGGTGGAAAGTATGTTGCAAAAGATATGTGGTTAGCAGGTGGTGTTCCAATGTTATTAAAAACTTTATATGAAGGTGGATATATTCATGGTGATTGCATGACAGTAACTGGAAAAACTATGAAGGAAAATTTAAAAGGAATTAAATTTAATCCAAAACAAAAAGTAATGAGATCTTATAAAAATCCGTTATCACCAACAGGAGGAGTTGTTGGATTAAAAGGAAACTTAGCACCTGAAGGTGCAATTGTTAAAGTTGCTGGACTCAAAAAATTACAATTTACCGGTAAAGCAAGATGCTTTGAAAATGAGGAAAGTGCAATGAAAGCTGTTCAAAGCAAAAAGTATAATGATGGTGATGTAATTATAATTAGATACGAAGGACCTGTTGGAGGTCCAGGTATGAGAGAAATGTTATCTACAACAAGTGCAATCTACGGACAGGGAAAAGGGGAGAAAGTAGCCCTTATTACCGATGGTAGGTTCTCTGGAGCCACAAGAGGCTTTTGTGTCGGTCACGTGGGCCCTGAGGCCGCTCTAGGGGGTCCTATAGGGCTTTTACGTACAGGAGATATCATTGATATCGATGCTAAAAAAGGAATGATCAATGTAAGGCTTTCTAAAAAAGAAATGGCTGCAAGAAAAAGAAAATGGAAGACTAGAAAATCAGATTTTGGATCTGGTACTTTATGGAAATATGCACAAACAGTTGGACCAGCATATTTAGGAGCACCAACACACCCAGGTAAGAAAAAAGAAGTTAAGGATTATTCAGAAATTTAATGAAAATTCGTCCAGTTATTTTATGTGGAGGTGCTGGAACTCGACTTTGGCAAAATTCTAAAAATCATCAAGCTAAACAATTTATTGATTTTGGTAATTGGACTTTACTTGGAAAAACACTTGAGAGAACAAAAGCATCAATTTACGACTCTCCAATTATTAGTACAAATAAGAAGTACTTAAGCAAAGTAAAACAGCATTTAAGAAAAAACAAAATAAGCAAATATAAAATTGTTGTAGAACCAGCTAAAAGAAACACTGCACCAGCTATATTAAGTACAGCTTTAATTAAAGATATTCCAGACAATCAACCGTTAATGTTTTTTACAGCAGACCATTTGATTGAAAAAATGAGTATTTTTAACAAGGCAATTAACAAAAATAAATCAAACCTTAATAAAGAAAATATATTTGTTTTTGGAATTAAACCTAAATCTCCAACTAGTGATTATGGTTATTTTTTAACCAAAAAAATTAAAGGTAATATCAATAAAGTAACTAGATTTATTGAAAAACCAAAAGAGACTAAAGCAAAACAAATTATAAAAAATAAAGGCTATTGGAATTCTGGAATGTTTTATCTTCGAAAAGACTCCATTATTAGTAACTTTAAAAAATATCAGCCTAAAACTTACAGAAATTGTTTAAATGCTGTTAATAAAGCAAAATATAAGGCTAATACATATTATCTAAACAAAGCTTCATTTATAAAAGCGACTGCTAAATCATTTGATTATGCAATTTTAGAAAAAACCAAACAAATTAACGCTATCAAACTAGATATTCCTTGGTCAGATCTTGGTAGTTGGAAAGAAATTTTGAAGATGTATGACAAAAATAAAAACAAATATATTAAGAAAAAAAATGTCTATTACCGTCCATGGGGTAGATACACCAATCTATTTGAAGGAAAAGAGTTTTTAATAAAAGAACTATATGTAAAACCAAAAGGAATACTAAGTTTACAAAAACACCATCATCGAGCTGAACATTGGTTAGTTACACAAGGTAATGCCAAAATAACACTTAACAAGGATATTATAATTAAAAAACCAGGTGAACATATATTCATTCCATTAGAAGCAATCCATAGAGTTCAAAATCCAGGAAGAAAACCAGTTAAAATTGTCGAAGCTCAAATTGGCTCAATTTTAAAAGAAAGTGATATTGTTAGATATCAAGATGTTTATGGAAGAGTTCGTTAAATTAACTGAATTGTAATATTAGATAAATATTTTTGTAATTAAACTTATCTAATGATTGCTTACAAAATTTATAGTTAAATAATAAATTATTCTTCTCGTATTCACTTTAAATTTTGTTAATTAACAACTTTCTCTCTTTTCATAATTGAGAAGAGAGAAAGACGAATTTAGATATTAATTATTTACAGATGCTGAGCTTTCATTAGCTTGTTTCTTAGCTATTTTTTTTGCTCTTTTTTCAGCAATTTTTTTTTCTAAACTTGCAATTTTTATATTAATTTTAGATAATTTTTTTTCTTTTAAACTTATCTTATTTTTAAGTTTATCTATTGATTTGATAAATTTCTTTTTTCTTTTTTCATTTTTCTTTAGTTTTTTACCCATGACAACCTCCTATAGTAAATTTAAAAACAATTATATTTAAATTAAATATCTTAGTAAAATAATTTTTTGTTAAATTATGTTATTTAAAATTATAGTAAAAAATTTACTTTTTTATCTGAAAATTCAATATCAATCTGTTTATGACATCCAAAATTGTCCCCATCAATCTGAACGGGAATTTCAAAATTATTACCATCAATATGAATATTTTTTGAGTAAGTAGTGATAACAGATTTGTTTTTAGATAGATCTCCATAAATAATAATTAAAATTATATAATATATTAGTTTTAATCTTGTTAAATCTTTGAACACGTAAGTTACCAATCTATCATCAAAAATATCTGATTTATTTATCTTATGATGACCAGCATAATACTTTGTATTAGATGACAATATCCAATCAGCCTGATGTTTTTGACCGTCAAAGAAAACATTAAGTTTATTATTATTCATAAATAAAAAATGTTGAAATCCTTTTAAACCAAAAATTATCTTTCCTAGTATTTTTTTTATACGCGTATCAATAGAGTGAACAATTTTAGCATCCCAACCAATACCAGCCATTAAAAAAAAATAATTTTCATTTATTTTTATAAGATTAGATTGTTTATAATTATTTGATGTTAAAGCACTGCAAATATCATTTACTTTTTTGGTTATAGATAACTCTGCTTGAAGTAAATTGGCAGTCCCAGCCGGTATATACCCAATTGCAAAATTTTCATTAAAATCAAAGTCATTTTTGATTAATTCATTGATAGCAAATGATACTGATCCATCACCACCAGCAACTATCAATCTATCATAATTTTTATTTTTAAATTCAAGGAATATTTTTTTTGCCTCTTGTTCAGATTTAGTTTTGAAAAAATCAACAGTATTATTGATCTTTAATTTTTCATAAATTTTATTTACTAATTTTACTTTTTTCCCTGATGATGAATTGAGATTATAAATTAAACAATAATGCATAATTTTTTCGTAATTAAATTTTAATAAATCCTTAACATTTCAATGAAATAAGAAATAGATGATTCGAGTTACAGTTGTGTTACAAAAAAAAGTTTTTTTAATGGCCCCACTATTAAAATATAAGAGTATATTCATATCTGATGTACATCTTGGTACTAAAGGTTGTCAAGCAGGCAAGCTTCTAGAGTTTTTCAAAAATTCAAGATCTGAAAATCTTTATTTGGTTGGAGACATAATCGATGTTTGGGCTATGCAAAAGAGTTTCTATTGGCCTCAAGAGCACAATGATGTCATTCAAAAAATATTAAGAAAAGCAAGGCACGGGACAAAAGTATTTTACATTATTGGTAATCATGACGAGGTGTTTAGAAAATTTATCCCAATGCACTTGGGTGATATTAAAATTGTAAATAGAGTTATTCATGAAACACAGTTAGGAAAAAAATATCTAGTTGTTCATGGTGATGCTTGGGACGGAGTAATGAAACATGCAAAATGGCTATCTAAATTAGGAGCTATTGCATATGAATTATTACTTAAAATTAATATTATTATAAATTTCTTTAGAAAGTTGAGAGGTAAAGACTATTGGTCTTTGGCAAAATTTTTAAAATATAAGGTAAAAAATGCTGTCAAATATATAGGTGAATATGAAAACACACTTTCAAAATATGCAAAAAGAAAAAAATTTGATGGAATAATCTGTGGTCACATCCATCACGCTGAAAATTTAAACCTTGATGGTGTGAATTATTTAAATTGTGGTGATTGGGTTGAGTCTTGTACAGCATTAACAGAAAAATATGATGGAACTTTTGAGATAATTTATTGGGATAAAAAAAGAAAAGAATATATTTCAGAAAATATTGATAAAGACAAGTTCACTTCTTTCAAAAAAGCATCCTAAAAAATGAAAATATTAATAGTTACTGATGCTTATTACCCGCAAGTTAATGGTGTAGTAAGAACTCTCCATCAAACAGGTGAAATACTTAAATCACAAGGTCACACTATTGAATATATTACACCTCAACAATTTCTGACTGTACCTATGCCCAAATATAATGAAATTAGATTATCTTTAAATGTTTGGCCTCGTGTAAGTAATTTAATCAATTCAATTAAACCTGATGCAATACACATTGCAACAGAAGGGCCTCTTGGTTTTATGGCAAGAAGACATTGTATTAAAAAAGGTTTAAAGTTTACAACGAGTTTTCATACAAGATTTGATAAATATATGAAACTTTATATGCCAATCATTCCAGCTAAATGGTCAGAGAAATTTTTATGCAATTTTCATAATAAAGCTGAAAGAATTTTAGTGACAACAGAATCTATGCGTGAGGAGCTAATTGCATTAGGTGTTGATAATAATAAAATGGTTACATGGACTAGGGGAGGTAATCATGGTGCGTTTAAAAATCCCATTAAGAGAGACTTACCTTATAAAAGACCTATATGGATATATGTTGGTAGGATTGCAGTTGAAAAAAATATTAAAGCATTTTTAGATCTCGATCTTGAAGGTACTAAAGTTATTATTGGAAAAGGTCCAGATTTGAACAATTTGAAAAAAAAATTTCCAAATGATATTTTTTTAGGAGAAAAGACTAATGGAGAATTAGCATCTCATTTTGCATCATCAGACGTTTTTGTTTTTCCTAGTAAAACTGATACATTTGGTATTGTTGTTTTGGAATCATTAAATTGTGGTACACCAGTTGCAGCTTATCCAGTGCCAGGACCTAAAGATATATTAGGTGGAACTAATATTGATACTTTAGATGATGATTTGAAGGCTTCTGCTTTAAAAGCTTTGAAGGTAAGTCGCCAAGATTGTCTTGATTTTGCAAAAAAATATTCATGGGAAGAAACAGCAAAAATATTTTTTGAAAATATTTCACCTAATTATTAAAGACAATATTCATTACATTTGTTAAAACATATCCATGTTTTGGACAGAGTTGATACTCATAGTTGTAATAATTATTTTATTATATTTTTTATTTAAAAAAAATATTAAGCCAGAAAATACAGCTCCAGTTGTAAATAAGACCAATAAAGATGATTTAGGAAAGAGAGTAATTATTGAAGAATTAGAAGATCAATTTTTTGCTTTAGATAAATATAACTTAATCAAATATCTTAACAAAAGTGCAAAACAACGTTTTGGCGAAAACTTAATTGATAAAAATATTTCAAGTGTAATAAGAGATACAAAATTATTAGAAACAATTGATGAAGCTATTAAGGACCAAACCACAAAAAATGTTAATGTAGAAATCAATTTACCATCTTATCAGCTTTACAAAATTTACGTTATTCCTGGTCCTACTCATTTGTTTCCAGAAATAGACTCGGTTGTATTATTTCTAAAAGATTTTACAGAAATAACAAAAGCACAAAAATTAAAAACTGATTTTGTTGCTAATGTGAGTCACGAATTAAGAACACCTTTAGTTTCAATTAAAGGCTCTTTAGATACTATTCTTGGACCAGCTTCAAAAGACCAAGAGGGTCAAAAAAAATTTATGTCTATCATGTCTGATCA
>CACECL010000017.1 GCA_902557995.1 uncultured Pelagibacteraceae bacterium
TCCATATTTAATATCTCATCTTTATAGTCATTACTCCAAATTGTATCTGGATTAAAAATTATAAAATCCTTTTCGTGAGAGTCTTTAATCATATTTTGAATACCTCCACCTGTATCTAAAATATGCTCACCATCATCAATTATTTTGATATCAATATTGAAATTTTTACTTTTTAAAAAAACTGAAAATTGATCCTTTAAATAAAATGTATTTATTAAAATTTTTTGAATACCTAGTTTTTGAATTAAATTAATACATCTCTCCAGCATGCTTACATCATTAATCTCTAATAAGGGCTTAGGAGTATTTAAAGTAATTGGGTTTAATCTCTTACCAAAACCTGCACATAAAATTAAAGCTGTATTTATTTTCACAACTTTACCTTATATATTTTGGAAAATTATTTTTTAATAGCAACATCAAATTATTAAATTGATTTTGCTCTTTAATTCTATGATTAATCAATTCCCAAGCGTAAGGAATTAATTTAAGATATTTTTTTTTATTATCTCTTTCAGCTAAACGCATGAATATACCGATTATTTTTAAATTCCTTAAAATAGATAATATTTCAAAATCTTTTTTAAATTTTTCTAAATCAATTTTTTTATTTTTTTTGATGTAAAATTTAAATATTTTCTCTTTCAGATCATTAGATGTTTTTAGTCTTACATCATCAATTAAGGATGCTAAATCGTAAGCTCTATTACCCATTATTGCATCTTGACTATCTATTACCGCAATTTTTTTATTATGATACATCAAATTTGAAACATGAAAATCTCTATGAACAAATGTAACATTTTTATAATTTAATTTTGATAATAATTTTTTTATCTCTAATCTAAATTTTTTTTTAAATTGAATACTTTTGGATTTAGACAATATTTTTGGTACATACCAGTCACAAAAAAGTTTAGTTTCATCAAGCAAAATTTTGTTTTTATATTCTTGAACTTTATATAATTTGTTTTTAAAATTTTTTACTTTTTTATCTTTTATTAATTGTATTTTATTTAAAATTTTTATTATCTTTTTAAAAATAACATATTTATTATTCTTTTTGTTTTTTAAAATTTGAAACAAAGTTTGATCTCCAAAGTCATTTATTTCTATATAATTATTAATGTAATTTTCACTTATTAGATTTGGTGCTAAAATTTTATTTTTAATTAAAATTTTATTTATAGCATCATAAATTAAAAGATTTTTTAACTTTTCTTTCTTGGATATTACAATAATAGATTTATTTTCTCTGTTTCTGTAAAATTCTCTAAAAGACGCGTCACCTTTTATTTTTTTCAATTTTGCTAAGCTTTTCATCAAAATAGGTTTTAATTTAAACTTTTATATCTACAGTTCTATCATTTAATTGATTTAAATAATTAAATGTTAAAGTTATAAGTTTTATATCTTGTTTGTCAGCAATCAATTGTGGCCATTCTATAATTGTTATTAATTTATTATCTTTTTCAAAAATATCTAAATTATTAATGTCTTCTTTCCTATTAATTCTAAATAAATCATAATGTTTTATTCTTATATCTTTCACCTGATACTCATTTAATAAACTAAAAGTAGGGCTTGTAATTTCTGATTGTGTTAAATTATTTATTTTTTGATACTCATTTATAAAATATTTAACAAAGGTTGTTTTACCAACGCCCATCTCTCCATATAGAAAAACAAACTCACCACCTTTAAGATATTTTGTAAATTCTTTAGCTAATTCTTTAGTTAACTTCTCTGAAGTGATATCGATTGTGCTATCTTTAATAGCGATAGGCATCTGGTTTGAAAGGACCTTCTGTTCCAACGCTTATATAATCTGCTTGCTCTTTTGATAATTTTGTTAGTTTTGCCCCAACTTTTTTTAAATGCAAAGTTGCTACTTTTTCATCTAAATGTTTCGGAAGGACATAGACTTTATTTTCATAATTTTTATGATTATGCCAAAGTTCTATTTGAGCTATAACTTGATTAGTAAATGATGCGCTCATTACAAAACTTGGATGTCCAGTTGCACAACCAAGATTAACTAGTCTTCCTTCAGCTAAAAGAATAATTCTTTTACCGCTAGGCAACTCTATTTCATGCACTTGAGGTTTTACTTCAGTCCACTTATAATTCTTAAGAGCCTCAACTTGTATTTCATTATCAAAGTGACCAATATTACATAAGATGGCTCTATCCTTCATATCTCTCATATGGTCTGCGGTAACAATATCTTTATTACCTGTGGCTGTTACAACTATATCCGCTCTACTTATAGCCTCCTCCATTAATACCACTTCATAACCTTCCATTGCAGCTTGGAGAGCACAAATTGGATCTGCCTCAGTAACTAAAACTCTAGCACCACTTTGTCTTAAAGATGCAGCACTTCCTTTTCCAACGTCTCCAAAACCAGCAACAATTGCAATCTTTCCAGACATCATTACATCAGTAGCTCTTCTTATGCCGTCAACTAAGCTTTCTCTGCATCCATATAAATTATCAAATTTTGATTTGGTAACAGAGTCATTCACGTTTATTGCTGGAACTAAAAGTGATTTATCTTTTTCCATTTTATTTAGCGCTTTAATTCCAGTGGTAGTTTCTTCTGAAACACCCTTTATATCTTTCATTAAATCCTGATATTCATTGTGCATGATAGCTGTTAAATCGCCACCGTCATCTAATAACATGTTAGGCTTCCAGTCTGGTTTTCCAATTATAGTTTGTTTAATGCACCATAAATATTCCTCTTCTGTTTCACCTTTCCAAGCGTAAACAGGAATTCCAGCTTTAGCGATGGCCGCAGCCGCATGATCTTGAGTTGAAAAAATATTACAAGAAGACCATCTCACTTCAGCGCCCAATGCAACTAAAGTTTCAATTAATACAGCTGTTTGAATTGTCATATGTAGACATCCAATTATTCTTGCACCTTTTAATGGTTTTTCTTTAGAATACTCTTCTCGTAATGCCATTAAACCAGGCATTTCACTTTCAGCTATTGATATTTCTTTTCTACCAAATTCAGCTTGGGCAATGTCTTTTACTTTATAATCTTCCATGGCAAGCTTTATACAACTAAGTATTTATTTATCAAGATATGATTAAACATTGGGAAATCTTATCTCTATCATTGCTCCTTCTTTATCAATACGATTAGATGCTACAATTTCACCATCGTGGAGTTTAACCAAGTTTTTTACAATATTTAAACCTAAGCCTGAATGTTCTCCAAATTTTTCAGGTCTATTACTATAAAATCTTTTAAATATTCTTGACGTGTCTTTTTCTTTAAATCCTTGTCCTTCATCAATAATTTTGATTGATATTTGATTTTTCCCATTAACAGAAACATCAACAAAAACACTAGTACCGTCTTTACTAAATGATATTGAATTATCTAATAAATTTGCAATGATTTGTTCAATTCTGTTTTCTATACCATTTATTAAATATTTATCTTTTCCATCATTTTTATATTCAATTTTAATTCCTTTTTTCACTTGATGAATATTATTGTAATCATCAACAACAGATTGAATGATAGGTTCAATATTAATTTTTTTCATTTTTTCTTTACTTAAAGCAACTTCATCCTTTAACATTTGCGAATAATCAGTAATTAATCTTTCTATTCTTTGAACGTCATGACTAAGTATATTCAACAATCTATTTCTTTGTTCACTATCATTTGTGTCTTGTAAAATTTCTGATGCACTTTTTAAAGATGCTAATGGATTTCTAATTTCATGAACTAAATCTGTCGAAAAATTTTCAGCATGCGTAACTCTATTTTGAAGCTCATTTGTCATATCCTCTAAAGAATTAGATAAAAGTCCTAATTCGTCATTTCTTTTTTTTAAATTTTCAATACCTGGTTTAACTTGACTTTTTTCTTTGATCCGAATTGTATATCCAACGAGATTTTGTATTGGTTTGATAAAATATCTGCTTAAAACAAAAGAAAAAATTAATATTACAAATCCTACAGATATAGCTGTTCTTATTACAAATGCCTTTCTCTCATCTATCGCAGTCTTTATTTCATTAGCATTTTCTGTAATAGCTACATAACCAAGATTAATTTCATTCTTTGTAACATTCTTAATTGTTATTACATTAAATTGATTAAAATCTTCTTGAGTAAATGTGTAAGGGGCTCCTAAATTTTCAGAACTAGAATAATTTTTTAATATATCTTTGAATGAAGGAGGTTTTTTTTCATCAATTTTTATATTTTTTCCCTCAATAGTTTTTTCTATTTCCTCATTATCTAAACTTTCAAATTCAATTTTATCAAGTCTTGTAGAGAATGACCTTGGATCAAGATCTAAAGTATCAGTGTCTCCAATAAGGTTAAGTTGATCATCAAAAAATATTACTCTATCTAAATTTTGAAAAATAAACCTCGTAGAAAATAAAAATCTTCTAATATCCTCAGATTGGAATTTTACATCTAGCCTTAAAATATTATCAATTGTGTTGTTAATAATGTTTGTATGATTTTGAGATTTTTTTTTTATTAAACTTGGCTGAATATTATTTAGATATATAAATGTAAATAATCCAATAATTGTAAAAATTACAAAATTTATAAATAAAAATTTCTTTAATATAGAAAGAGTTTTTAAGTATTTACTAAACATTAGCTAACATTCCATCTATATCCACTACCATACCTAGTTTCAATAGCTGAAAAATCAGGATCTACTTTTTTAAATTTTTTTCTAATTCGTTTTACGTGACTATCAATAGTTCTATCCTCAATATCTGTATCCTCTCGGTAAGCTATATCCATAAGCTGAGCTCTTTCTTTAATTATACCAGGCCGCTTTGCTAATTCTTTAACGATTAAAAACTCGGTTGTCGTCAATTTATCAGGCAGATGTTTTCCATTCCATTCACACTCGAGTTGTGATGGATCTAATTTTAATCTTCCATGAGATATCAGACTTTTATTTTCCTCTAAAATATTATTTGAATCTTTTTTTCTTAACTGCACTCTAATTCTTTCAATCAAGACTTTTATGGAAAAACCTCCTGATTTTTTTACAAAATCATCTGCACCCAGCTTTAAACCTAACAACTCATCAATTTCATCATCTTTAGATGTTAAAAAGATTACTGGCAAGGAAGTTTTTTTTCGAAGTTTTTTTAGTAATTCTTCTCCATCCATCTTAGGCATCTTTATATCTATGACTGCTAAGTCGGGTGGCATTCTGGTTAAACCAATTAATGCGCTCTCACCATCAATGTAAGTTTGAACTTTAAATCCCTCTTTTTCTAATGCGATACTCAAACTTGTTAAAATATTTCTGTCGTCATCTATCAAAGCTATTGTTTGTTTTTGCATAAACTAGTTTAAAAATACTAAATTGTCCTAATTTGGGCAATGTTATAAATTTAATGTAACATGCCCCAATTATCTCCAACATTAATATCAACTGTTAAAGGAGTTGAAAAAGAATGATAATCACTCTGAGCCACACTGGTCATTTCTTTCTCAATTAATTTAATCATTACTTTTTCATCTTTTTTTGGAATTTCAAAAATTAATTCATCATGAATTTGCAATAGCATTTTTGAATTAGAATTTTTTTCCTCTGATAATTTCTTATCCAATCTTATCATGGCTAATCTCATTACTTCAGAAGCAGAACCTTGAATGGGAGCATTAATTGCAGCACGTTCTTGAAAATTTCTGACATTAAAGTTTTTATCATTTATTCCATTAAAGTGAGATCTTCGTCCAAAAATATTGTTGACATATCCACTTTTCCTACAAAATTTAATTGTATTATCCATATAAACTTTAATTTCTGGAAACTTAGCAAAATATGAATTCAAAAATTCCTCTGCTTCATAATTAGAAACGTTTATTTGCTTAGCTAATCCATATTGCGAAATACCATAAATAATTCCAAAATTAATAGCTTTAGCCTTTCGTCTGTGATCTTGATTAACTTTTTTAATATCAATATTAAATATTTGGCTAGCTGTTAAAGAGTGAATATCTTCTTTATTTTTGAAAGCTTTTTTCAGTTCTTTTACATCTGCTAGGTCTGCTAAAATTCTCATCTCAATTTGATTGTAATCCGCAGAAATTAATAAGTGCCCTTTTTTTGCAGTGAAAGCTTTTCTTATATCTTTTCCATCTTCTGATTTTATTGGTATGTTTTGTAAGTTAGGATCACTAGATGCTAATCTTCCAGTCGTTGTAGCAGCGAGTAAAAACGAAGTATGAACTCTTTTTGTATTTGGGTTTAAATGTTCAGGCAAAGCATCTGAATAGGTATTTTTTAATTTTGAAACTTGTCTCCAGTCTAAAATTAATTTTGGAAACTCATGACCTTTGAAAGCTAAATCCTCTAAAACACTTGCACTTGTTGCAAAACTTCCTTTTTTAGTTTTTTTTAACCCGGCTATTTTCAAGTCATTATAAATTATTTCACCTAATTGCTTTGGAGATGCGATATTGAACTCTTTTTTAGAAATTTTAAATACTTCTTTTTCAAGTTTTTGGATTTTTTTTTCAAATTTAGATGAAAGAGATTTTAAAAATTTACTATCAATTTCAACTCCCTCTATTTCCATAAATGCAAGAATTTTAATTAATGGCTTTTCAAAAATTTCATAGATATTTATCATTTTTTCTGATTTTAAATTTTTGATAAATTTCTTGTATAATCTAAAAGTAACATCGGCATCTTCAGCAGCGTAATCTTTTGCTTTATCTAATTCTACTTCGCTAAAATTAATTTCTTTCTTACCTGTTCCTACCATTTCTTTAAAAGAAATAGTTTTATGTCCTAAATGAATTTCTGATAAAGTATCCATATTATGTCTATTTTTTCCTGCATCTAAGACATAAGACATCAGCATTGTATCTTCCATTGATGAAAGCGTTATTCCACACTTATAAAGTACGATAAAATCAAATTTTATATTTTGACCTATTTTTTTTATACTAGGATCTTCTAATATTTTTTTTAATTTTTTAATTACTGCATTTTTTTTAAGGCACTTAGGTGACTTATGACCAACTGGTATATAACATGCTTTTCCAATTTTAGAACAGAGAGAAATACCCACTAAATCTGCTTGGTGAGGATCTAATGAGGTTGTTTCCGTATCAACAGCAACTTCACCAACTTCTTCTGCCTCTTTTATCCATTTATCAATTTCATCTAAGCTATCAATTAAGTAATAATTTTTATTATTTATCGTTTGTTGTTTTTCTAGATTTTGAGTTTCAATCTTGTTACTTTCTAGTTCAGGTTCTCCATAAGCAGAAATTGCAGAACTTAACAACCTGTTAAATTCCATTTCTCTTAAAAATTTATATAATTTATCTTTATCTATATTTTGCAATTTAAATTCACTTAACTCTCTATTTACAGGAGAGTTATGATCTAGTGTTACAAGTTTTTTACTTATTAATGCTTTATCCTTGTTCTCTATTAATGTTTCTCTTCTTTTATTTTGCTTAATTTCATTAGCAGATTTTAGTAAATTTTCTAAAGTGCCATATTTGTTAATTAGCTCTGCAGCTGTCTTAACACCTATCCCTGGAACACCAGGAACATTATCACTACTATCTCCTGCTAAAGATTGTACATCAATAACTTTTGAAGCATCTACTCCAAATTTTTTTAAGACATCATCGTCAGTTATAAATTTATTTTTCATGGGGTCAAAAATTCGAACCCCTTTTTTGTAAAGCTGCATTAAATCTTTATCTGATGAGACAATTGTAACTTTTGCACCTTTTTTAAGGATTTGATCAACATATGTGGCTATTAAATCATCTGCTTCATAATTAGGAAGATCTACAGATGGTAAATTGAATGCTAGTACTGATTTTCTTATATACTCAAATTGAGGAGCCAAATCATCAGGCGCCTCTGACCTGTTAGCTTTGTAATCACTATAAATTTCATTTCTGAAAGTTTTTCTTGCTGAGTCAAATATTACTGCAAAATGTGTTGGTTTTTGTAAGTTTTGATCAGATTTTGAATCCTCTAATAGTTTAAATAACATACTGCAAAAACCACTTACAGCACCTGTTGGAAGTCCATCACTTTTTCTAGTCAACGGAGGCAAAGCATAATAAGCTCTAAAAATATAACCAGAGCCATCAATCAAATAAAAATGATCTGTTTTTTGAATTTTATTCATGAAGTAATATTAAATATTATAATGATAATATATTCTGTATATAAAAAAATTTACTTTTAGTTATTATAACAATTATAAGTAGATTATTTTTTATATTTTGAGTATTATTTAACAATGGAATTAACAAAAAATCTCACACAAGCTAAACTATTTAAATCTCTGGTTGTTATTGTTCTTGGCTCAATAGCACTAACAATATCAGCAAAGATCAAAATTCCTTTCTATCCAGTTCCAATGACTATGCAAACATTTGTTGTATTGTTTTTAGGAATAAGTTTAGGGTATAAAATTGCACTTGCTACAATTGGTCTGTATTTAATTGAGGGAATTGCAGGGCTTCCTGTATTTTCAAATTCCCCTGAAAAAGGTATTGGATTAGTTTACTTTACGGGACCAACTATGGGTTACTTAATTGGTTTTTTAACAGCTGGTTACTTAGCTTCTAAAATAAAGATTGAAGATAATTTTTTCATTGTTTTGATTAAATTAATTATTGCAACTTCAACAATCTATATTTTGGGTCTAATTTGGCTTGGAACATTGATTGGATGGGATAAACCGATTTTCGCTTTAGGTGCAAAACCATTCTTATTAGCTGAGATATTTAAAATTATGCTTTTAGCTCTTTTGACTAAGCAAATAATTAAAATTAAAAAATTTATCTAGGTGATCTTTTGGAAAGAATTCTTTGAAGAGTTCTTCTGTGCATTTTAAGTCTTCTAGCTGTTTCAGAAACATTTCTATTACATAACTCGAAAACTCTGTGGATATGTTCCCACTTAACTCTGTCAGCAGACATAGGATTTTCCGGAGGGGCTGCTTTTTTTGCAGGATCTGCTAATAGCGCTTTTTCAACATCTTCCGCATCAGCAGGTTTAGCAAGGTAATCAATAGCACCTTCTTTAATTGCAGCTACCGCCGTTGGAATATTTCCATAACCAGTTAGCATTATAATTCTGCTGTCACTATTTGAAGACTGAATTTCTTTTACAACCTCAAGTCCATTACCATCTCCAAGCCTTAAATCAACTACAGCAAAACCTGGTTTCTTAGTTTTTACAGATTCAACTCCTTTTTGTACACTCTCAGCTTGAAAAACCTCAAATCCTTTTTTCTCCATCGCTCTTGCTAAACGCTCACGAAATGGATTGTCATCATCCACGATTAATAATGACTTATTCTCAAAATCGTTGAGATTCTGTAGTTTTGCTTCTGCTTTCATGACCCTAATATGGGGTCTCTGCAGGATATTACAATATATGAATTTTACGCATTTCTGGCTTGAATTATTTGCTTTACATTGGTGTTGTTTACTTTATATGCCAAAAAATATTAAAGTTTTTTTTAAAAAGACTTTTTTTTATTAAATTTTTTTTGGAGGCATTTAAAATGCAAAAATTTAAATCAGTTGAAGAATTAGTTAATCAGCTGAAACCTGAAAAACCAGTTTACTGTATAAGAAAGAATTCCATAAAATCTGCTGTTAAATTTTTCCTAAACAAATTTCCAGGAAAAATTTTATATGCGGTTAAGACTAATCCACACCCTGAAGTAATCAAAACAATCATAGAAAGTAGAGTTGAACAATTTGATGTAGCATCAATCGAGGAAATTAAAAATATTAGAACTTTTAGCAAAACTGCTAAATGCTCTTATATGCATACTGTAAAAAGTAGAGAAAGTATAAAAGAAGCATATTTTAATTATGGTGTAAAAACTTTTTCATTAGATACTAAAGATGAACTGATTAAAATAATTAAAAGTACAAATAATGCTGAAGATTTAGAATTATTTGTAAGGGTTGCTGTTTCCAATGAACATGCAGAAATTGATTTATCTAAAAAGTTTGGTGCTTTAACATCAGAAGCAATAGGTTTGTTAAGACTTGTAAAACAACATGCTAAAAAGGTTGGCTTAAGTTTTCATGTTGGTTCACAATGTATGCATCCAATTTCTTATGCGAAAGGAATTAGTGAAATTGGAAATATAATTAAAAAGACAAAAATTATTCCAGATTACATTAATGTAGGTGGAGGTTTCCCTACAATCTATCCTGACTTAATTCCACAATCTTTAGTTAGTTATTTTAATGAAATAAATAAGAGTTTAGAAAACTTAAAGCTTGAAAAACTTCCTGAAATTATTTGTGAGCCTGGCAGAGCTATAGTCGCTGAAAGTGGTTCAACAGTTGTAAGAGTTAATTTAAGGAAAAAACAAAAGCTTTACATTAATGATGGTACCTATGGTACTCTTTTTGATGCTGGTACACCAAACATTGTATTCCCATCTAGAATGATTAAAGAAAATTCTAATAAAATAATTTCAAAAAAATTAACTGCTTTTGATTTCTTTGGACCTACATGTGATAGCATGGATTATATGAAAGGTCCTTTTTTGCTTCCAAATAATATTAAAGAAAATGATTATATTGAACTTGGTCAACTTGGGGCATACGGATTAACATTTAGAACTCAGTTTAATGGTTATTACTCAAATGAAATTTATGAAGTTGAAGATAATCCAATAATGACAATGTATGATAAAGACATTAACAAAGCTAACATGGTAGCTTAATGTCGAGTCAAAAAAATCCAGGTCATAACAGTAAAAGAGATTTCTTAAAAAATCCTATTGAGCACATCGATATAACTTCTTTCGACTCTAGAAAAATTATATCCTCAATGGAAAAAATGTCATTTGTTTCTAGAGAAACAGCAAATGCTGCTAATATTTATAACGAGATGCTTAAAGATAAAGATTGTACAATTTTCCTTACCTTAGCAGGCTCTACTTCGGCAGCTGGATGTATGAATATTTATAAAGATTTAGTTAAATATAATATGGTCGATGCAATTGTTGCAACAGGAGCCTCTATAGTAGATATGGATTTTTTTGAAGCTCTTGGATTTAAACATTATCAAGGTTCACAATTTCAAGATGATACTGAGCTGAGAGACAACTATATAGATAGAATTTACGATACATACATAGATGAAGAAGAGCTTCAAATGTGTGATAAAATTATATGTGAAATCGCTAATAACCTAGAGGCGAGAAGCTATACTTCAAGAGAGTTCATTTATGAAATGGGAAAATATTTAAAAAATAACTCAAAGAAAAAAGACTCTTTAATTGAAACCGCTTTTGACAATAATGTTCCTATTTTCTGCCCTGCTTTTACTGACTCAAGTGCAGGATTCGGATTAGTTATGCATCAAGAACAAAATCCAAAAAAACATATAACAATAGACTCAGTTAGAGAATTTAGAGAACTAACAGAAATTAAAATCAAATCTAAAGGTTCTGGATTATTTATGATTGGTGGTGGTGTGCCTAAAAACTTTATTCAAGATACAGTTATTTGTGCTGAACTATTAGGAAAAGATGTAGACATGCATAAATATGCTGTTCAAATTACTGTTGCGGATAGTAGAGACGGAGCATGTAGCAGCTCCACATTAAAAGAAGCAAGCTCATGGGGAAAAGTAGATATTACAAAAGAACAGATGGTGTTTGCAGAGGCAACTAGTGTTTTACCATTGATAGCAAGTGATGCTTATCATAAGGGTGAGTGGAAAAACAGAGAAAGAAAAAACTTTACAAAAATTTTTAAATAAAATTGAAATATCTATCAAATAAAAACGGGTTTTTAGGAATTGATAATAAATTTAGCTTTAAAGAAAAAGCTGTGATTGTTCCATTTGGATTAGAAAAAACTGTCAGTTATGGGGGAGGAACAAGAAATGGACCTAAAGAAATCATAAAAGCATCACATCAAGTTGAGCTATATGATGAAGAACTTAATTGTGAACCTTATAAAAAAATAGGTATTAAAACTTTAAAACCATTTAAAATTGATAAAAATATTAAAAAAGCCCTGAATAAAATCTCAAATATTAATAAAGAAATTTTAGATAAAAAGCTTTTCCCAATGACTTTAGGTGGAGAGCATTCAATAACTCCTGGGTGTATTGTTCCTTTTACTAAAAAATATAAAAATATTTGCCTCTTACATTTTGATGCCCATGCAGATTTACGTCAAAGCTATAATGGAGAAAAATTTTCACATGCCTCAGCAATTAGAAGATGTCTGGATTATAAAAATGTTTCTTTAATTTCATTTGGAATAAGAAATATCTCAGAAAGTGAAATTCCATTTTTAAAAAAGAATTCTTCAAGAATAAATATATTTTGGGCAAAAGATAAAAAAAAATGGAATTTGTCAAAATTTAAAAAACTAATTAAAAACAAAACTGTTTATCTTACATTTGATGTAGACGGACTAGATTCAAGCATTATGCCTGCGACTGGTACACCTGAACCAGGAGGGCTTTTGTGGGATGAAACATTGGATATAATAAGAATTGCAGCAAAAAACTCAAAAATAGTTGGTGCAGATATTAATGAGCTGTCTCCAATTAAAGGATTTAATTCTTATAATTTTCTTGTTGCAAAATTAGCTTATAAAATTTTGTCTTATAAATTTTTATATTAAACTTTAATTGGTTTAATAATTTTCAATAACATTCTGAATGGTATCAACATTATCATAGCAACTAAAATTTTTACCGCTAAATCTCCAAGAGATAAAGTAACCCAAGGTACCCCTGT
Organism: uncultured Pelagibacteraceae bacterium; assembly: GCA_902557995.1. Taxonomy (GTDB): domain Bacteria; phylum Pseudomonadota; class Alphaproteobacteria; order Pelagibacterales; family Pelagibacteraceae; genus Pelagibacter. Next base: position 12,787 of record CACECL010000017.1, read on the forward strand.
TGCATAAAATGATATTGAGAAAAATAAAAATGTATCGACTGTTGATCCAATCAAAGATGAAGTAAGTGGTGCAACAAACCACTCTTTTTTTCTTAATCGATCAAAAATTTGAATGTCCAACAATTGAGCAGTAATAAATGCAACCCCTGATCCAATTGCAATTCTAACCGAGATTAAATCTGCAAAATCAGTTGAGAATAACAATGTAAATATAATTCCTATTAAAAAGCCCAAATATACAATTTGTCTTGCTAATAATTTTCCATACGACCTATTTGCTAAATCTGTTATTAAAAAAGCTATTGGGTAACTAAAAGCTCCATAAGTTAAAATCTCATTTAATCCAAGATAGTTGATTGGAAACTGAACTAAATAATTAGAAGATAGTACAACAACCCCCATCATTATTGACAGGGTGATAAATAATTTGTTCATTAAGCCGATTTAGCTACAGGTTTCTTTTTAAAAGGGGATTTAATTAAAACTACTTTTTTTAACTTTTTTAATCTAGGAGATAAATTTTTATTTTTTACAGTTTTTAAAAATTCATCAAAACTACCTTTTTTGTCAACTGACCTTACACCTGAGTTACTTACAGTAAGTTTTAAACTTCTTCCAGTAAGCTCACTTGTAAATTTTACTTTCTTTAGGTTAGGTAAAAATCTTCTTTTAGTCTTGTTGTTAGCATGACTAACATTATGACCTTTCATTGGAATTTTACCGGTAAGTTCACATTTTTTTGACATAATAACAGTGCCTATATAAGGGGAGATATTGAAGGCGTCAAGTTTAATACATTTAAGAAACAGTTTTATTTCCCACAATTTCTGTGAAATTTTTGACACCATCTCTTATCAGTAATTCTTTTAGGTCTTTTTTAATCATCCCAGCAATATTGGGTCCTTGGAATACCATGCCAGTATAAAGTTGAACATAATCTGCACCCAATAAAAACTTATCATAAGCTGATTTACCAGAATCAACACCACCTACTCCAATTATTTTAATTTTACCTTTAATTAAATTGTAAAATTTACTTATTAAAAAATTGGATTTTTTTTCAATAGGTTTTCCAGATAAACCACCTTTTTGATGTCTCTGTATATTTTTAAGTGTTTCTCTAGAAGCTTCGGATGTATTTGAAATTATTATTGCACTTATATCATTTTCTAAAAGTATTTCTGAAATTAAGTCAATTTGATTTTCGTTAATGTCTGGTGAAATTTTTACAGCCACAGGAATTTCAGTTTTTAATTGTTTTTTTTTCTCTGAGATAGATGTTAATAAATCTTTTAATTTATTCTCATCATGAAAGTTTCTTAGATTTTCAGTATTTGGCGAAGAAATATTGATTGTAATATAATCTGCAACTTCAGAAAATTTTTCTAATCCAATTAAATAATCATTTAATCTATCATTAGAATTTTTGTTCGGTCCTACATTTACACCTAGTACACCTAGTTTTTTATTAGATTTTATTCTATTTAATATTATATCTGATCCTTGATTGTTAAAACCTAGCCTATTAATTAATGCTTGATCTTCTACCAATCTAAATACTCTTGGTTTTTCATTTCCATATTGTTTTAATGGTGTAACCGTACCTACTTCAACAAATCCAAAACCCAACTTAAATAAAGGATTGTATACCTCAGCATTTTTATCAAAACCTGCTGCAATACCTATGGGGTTATCAAGATTTTGATTAAATAATTTTGTTTTTAAAATAGGATCATTTTTGTTTTCATCAAATATATTTGAAACTAGATTGAGTTTGAGTGATTGAATTGCTAAAAAATGTGCTCTTTCAGGATCTATTTTAAATATTAAAGATCTTAAGTTTGAATACATTATTTCAATTTACTAATTATCAATTCTTTTGTTTCGTTAACACCGAAAAAACTTATAAAAAAACCCATTCTAGGTCCATTTTCATCTCCAAACACCACTTCATAAATTAACTTAAACCAATCTCTTAAGTTTTCGGCATACCCATTCTCTTTACCTGTTGAGTATATTAATGTTTGTATATCCTCAGGAGACATCTGATCATTACATTTTTCTAAAGTTTTAACTAAAGCTTGTAGAGCTATTTTTTCATTTTCAGATGGTTTTTTATATTTTTTTTGAGCCTTAATAACATCATTAAAATACTTGATTGCATAACCAACTAGTCCATCAAAAATTGGAAAGTTTTTTTCATGAATGTTAGATTTATATCTTTTAACAAACTTCCATAATAAATTTTTGTTATCAGCATTGCTTGTTTCAACTAAATTCAACAACATAGAAAAAGACATGATAATTTCTTCTTTTGGAATGTGTCCATTATGAACATGCCAAACAGGATTTATTACTAATTGTTGTTCAGTTTGTTTTTTTGATTTTTCAATATTATCAAGGTACTCATCTACTGCTTTTGGCACTATTTCTTTATAAAGTTTTTTTGCTCTTTTTGGATTTTGATACATATATAAAGATAAGCTTTCAGGTGAGGCATATTTTAACCACTGGTCGATAGTAATACCGTTTCCTTTTGATTTTGAAATTTTTTCACCGTTTTCATCAAGAAATAATTCATAAGCAAATCCAGATGGATTTTTTTTACCAATTAAATTTATAATTTTAGTTGATAAAATTGCACTCTCAATAAGGTCTTTTCCATACATTTCAAAATCTATATCTAGAGCGTACCATCTCATTGCCCAATCAACTTTCCATTGTAATTTACAATTTCCATCCAAAATACTAGATTCTAATTTTTTACCCTTATTATCAAAAATTATTTTAAAATTTTTTTTATCAATTTCTATAACTGGAATTTCGAGGACATGACCTGTATCTGGACAAATAGGTAAAAAAGGGCAGTAAGTTTGTTGACGTTCTTTGCCTAAAGTTGGAAGTATAATGTTCATTATACCATCATAATTTTCTAAAATAATTTTTAAAGTTGGGTTGAAAAAACCACCTTTGTATAAAGATGTTGAGCTTTTAAAACTGTATTTAAAATTAAAACTATTTAAAAAATCTTTTAACATTTCATTATTATGTTCTCCAAAACTTGCAAATTTTTCAAATGGATCTGGAACTTGTGTTAATGGTTTATGTAGATTTTTATTTAGTAATTCCTGCTTAGGAACATTA
>CACECL010000018.1 GCA_902557995.1 uncultured Pelagibacteraceae bacterium
GAAGAGCTTTCACAGGAGATAAATCTGGAGACTTTTTATTTAAATGTTTATTTAAAGCCAAAATTTCGAACCAACCAAATTCAGAAAATCTAAATGATGGACTTAAATTAAAATCAACATACATAACTAATATTTTAAAATGTGTTCCTCCAGGAGACAAACCTAAAATAGAAGAGCTTAATAATTGTTCAAAATACTTTGATAGAGAGATTTATAATTTAAAAAAATTAAAAACTATTATTGCATTAGGAAAAGTGGCATTTGATAATTGTATTAAATTTTATAAAAAAAAATACAATTTAAAAGAAAAGATAAAATTTATTCACGGAAAATCTTATTTACTACCAGGAAATATTAAATTAATTGCCTGTTATCACCCTAGCCCAAGAAATGTAAATACTAAACTTATATCTGAAAGAATGATTATAGACTTATTTAAAAAAGTTAGAAAAATATCTATGAACTAGAAGTATAGGGTTGAAAGTCTGATAAGATTTTTTCTGGAATTTTAACTGGCTTAAATTTTTCATTTATGAATACTAGATGAATTTTAGCTTCTACGATCAATTCCTCATCTTTAAATATTGATTGATTCATTAAAAAAGAAGTTTTTGAAGTAGAGTCTACAAAAGATTTAATTTGTAAATCATCCTCTAAATATGCAGATTTTTTATATTCAATATTGCACGATTTAACAATTATAAGAGCACCAAAATCATTTTTTATTTTTGTATTGCTTAATCCAATAGTTGATAACGCTTCAGTTCTGGCTCTTTCTAAATATTTTAAATAGTTAGCATAGTACACGACTCCACCAGCGTCTGTGTCCTCATAATACACTTTAACATTATGAGTAAAGTTTTTATGCATAAATTAATAATATCAAATAAATAAAAATTTAATAGAAACTAAGATACAATATCTAAGATGAAAATTTATATAATTTGGTTAATCGGAGTAATTGTATGGAACTTTGGATTTCCAAATGCAATTCCAATTGCTGATGTTATCGCAGCTATTTTATTATCGTTTTTAAGTATTGGATTAAAAAAGTATATAAAATGGTAATTAATGTGCTGAAAAATAAATGTTCTGAAAATAAGAAATTGATTTCATTTTAGAATTATCAGTATCAGCCATTATAGCCAGACCATCTAGCTCACTTACATCTAGATCATGAAATTTTTTAAAATCTTCTTTAACATTGGCTTTTACTGTTACCCATTCATTTAAGTTGTCTTTAGTAGTTGCTAATACATTGTCTATTGATTTTTTTGTATATGGACTTGGTCTATTTTCACCAACTGCACTATTACTTGAAAAAACGTAATTAATTGCTCTATTTGATAAAGGTGTAGCTCCAGTTTTTTTAATCGCAAAAACACGGGCGGCATAATCATGACCTTTTTTTGTATTCTCTTTAATTCCACGAAGGTCCTTCTCAATTTTCCATGTAATATTGATAAAAGGTGTTTTATTTAGGTCAATTTTGATCTCTTTTCCTAGGCCTGAAGCAGCATTATCTGCTACGGCTTTTAAATAATTACCATTTTCATTTGATCCAACACTATAAGAAGTCTTGTTATCTGCTCCTCTTACTTTACGGATCTCAAGTGCTGATAGTTCTTTTTCAGTAAATTCAAAAACTTTTACAGTTTCTGCATGTGCAGAGCTAAGAAGGATTAATGATGTAATAAAAATACAAAAAATTTTTAACATGTTCTTCTTATAGATAGATTATTTATAAATTCAATATTCAGTCACAATTTCAACATTCTAAATTCAAAATTGATTGTTAAATGAGTTATATGAAAATAATTTCTGTGTTTGTTCTTCTTATATATTGGTCAATAATGATCACAGCACCAGTTATGGGTAAAAATTCTATTAAAAATCAAAATAATGATCAAAAAATAGTTTCAAATTTTTGAGACTAATATGTCGATCTACCACCACTGATATCAAATACCGCAGCTGTAGAAAAAGTATTTTCTTGTGAAGAAAGCCAGCAAACTAGTGAGGTAAATTCATGTATTTCAAGAAATCTTCCTCTTGGCACCTTTGACAGCATTCTTTGTACATGCTCTTTACTCATTTGATCTAAAATTCTAGTTTTAGCACCTGCTGGGGTGACAGCGTTTACAGCTATATCTTTATCAGCTAATTCTTTACCCAAAGCTTTTGTCAACCCAATTGCGCCAGCTTTTCCTGAGCTATACGCGCTTGCATTTGCATTACCATCTTTGCCTGCAACGGAAGCAACATTAACAATTCTTCCATAGTTGTTTTTAATCATATTTGGTACAATTGCTCGACAGCAGTTAAAAGTACCCATTAAATTTATCTGTACTATTTTATTCCACATATCGACATCATACTCCCACAAAGGACCTGTAGGACCTGTTATCCCGGCATTATTGATTAAAATATCTATATTTGATTTTGAGGTTATGTCTGCAACGTTTTTCTCTACATCTTGATAATTTGATATATCAACGACACTATAAAATAAGTTAGGGTTTTTTACTTCATCAACTGCTGATTTAAGAAGCTTTTCATCGATATCCCATATAAATACTTTAGCACCAGACTCTAAAAATCTTTTTGCAACATCTAAACCAAACCCTTGGGCTCCACCAGTAACTACAGCTGTTCTATTTTTAAAATCAAATGTGTGCATTAAAATTATTTTTTTGCCAACAAGTAATATGTTATCCAAGCAACAAATGCACCTATTATCCAAGCATAAGATTGTAAAAACATTAAATTAGTATTCCAAATTGTTGACGCTGAAAAAATAAATCCTAATATTAAAGAATAAACACCTTTTATATGCCAACCACCTGAATAATAATAAGCACTCTCCTTGTCTATAGAATATAGGTCTTTATTACTTAATTCTTGATTTTTAATTAAATAATAATCAGCTGCCATCACTCCAAATAAAGGACCAAAGAAAGCCCCAAAAGTATCAACAAATGATAAAATTCCTATTTGGCTCAATATAGTCAGCCAGAAGATTGCGATCAACAAACCAAAAAAAGCAATTAAATAACTAGCGCTTTTTAAACTTAATATTGAAGGAGCAAAATTTATTAGAGAGTACTGAGATGGGATGAAATTGGCAACTAAATTTGTAGAAGCTGAAGCAATTATAATAAAAAATAGAACGACTATTGTTATTTGTATATTATCAAATTTTCCTACTATATCTGTTGGATTGGTAAAAATTCTATCTATATCTGAAAATTTTTGATTAAGAAAAACATCGGACCCTATAACAATGAAAACAGATAAAAATGAAAAAATAATTAAATTCAAAATTAAACTTAAGTTTCCTTTTTTTAATTCTTGCTCATTTTTTACATATCTAGAAAAATCACCAAAACTAATTATCAAAATTGAAAAATAGGCAAAAATTGTTCCAGCAACAGTCAATAAAGGTGCTAAATTATTAACATCTAAAAAATTATTTAAATTAAAAATATTTGAAAAAGCTTCAGTGGTTATTTTCACATCACTTAATAAAACAACAAAGAAAAAAATTAACAAACCAGCATAGACTGTCATTGCTGAAAAATTAATTATTTTCTTGTTGTACTGTATCCCAACAGTAAAAAACAAAGTCTGTAGAATAATTGTGATTATTATTGCAGACCAATCAATAATATTCATACCAAAATAATAAAAAATAAATATTTCCTGCTGCAATAAAGAATTGTCTATAGAAAAAATTACTATTCTAATTAAGTAAACTAAAATTTTAGACAAAAAATAAGTTTGAATTCCAAATAAAAATATTCCAACTAAACTTCTGATTAACCCAAAAAATTTAGCGCCATTAAATCCTAGTGAGGATCTAAGCAATACTGCAAATGGTAAACCGAATTTTTGGGAAGGTTTTCCAATAATATTTGAAAATAAATAAACGAAAAAAGATCCTAATATTATTCCAAAAAAAACTACAAATATATTTAAACTATACATTAAGTATAAAGAGGATATTAATGAGAATCCAATTACACTCTGTACATTTGTTCCCCAAAAACAAAATAGATCTTTCCAATTCCAAGTTTTATAATTTGGATTAACTGTGACTAAGTCCCAATTAGATAGAGAGTATTTTACTTTAGTTTGATTCACTTAATTTATTTTAAACTAATAAATTCTACTGTCCATATAAGAGAGTTGGTAGCCATAAGGCAATTTTAGGAAATATGATTATTAAAATTAAGCCTATAACTTGTAGAACCATAAATTGCATCATTCCATAATAAATATCTTTTAAATCCCATTCAGGCACTACACCTTTTAAAAAATAAGCAGACAAAGCTACAGGTGGAGATAGCCAGGCGGTCTGGAGATTTACAGCGACCAATATTGCGAACCAAGTTAAATTAAAGCCTAAAGCCTCAATTAACGGTAAAAGAATTGGTACAATAATCATAACAATTGGTACCCATTCTAATGGCCAACCTAATAAAAATATTGCAACCATAACAATTCCTAGGATTAAATATTTATTCATTTCTAATCCTAACAAAAATTCAGTTAATAAGGTTGGAGTACCAAGTCTTGCAAATACAGCCCCGAAAAAGTTTGATGCAGCGACTAAAACCATTATCAAAGCAGTAATTTCTAAAGTTTTAACTAGTGCCTCTTGAAGTTTAGATAGAGTTAATTTTTTGTACGCTAATGAAAGCAATAAAGCTCCCATAGCACCACAACCTGCTGCTTCTGTAGGTGTTGCAAAACCAAACAATATACTTCCTAATGCAGCAAAGACGAGAGCTGCAGGTGGAACTAAACCTAAGAAAAATTCAATCCAAACTTCTTTCATGCTTGCTGCTCTCATTTCTTCAGGAATTACAGGTCCTAATTTTGGATTTATCATGCATCTTATTGTTGTGTAGCCAGCGTATAAACTAGCAAGAAGAATTCCAGGTATTATAGCAGCAGCAAATAAGTCAATTACAGGAATTTCCATAATTGGACCCATCACAACAAGCATAATACTTGGTGGAATTAAAATTCCTAAAGTACCACCAGCTGTAATTGTGCCAGCTGCAAGTCTTACATCATAACCAGATCTATTCATTGATTTTGCAGCCATGATTCCCAGTATGGTTACAGAGGCACCAACAATTCCTGTTGCTGCAGCAAAGATTACTGAAACAAACAATACAGCATAATACAATGCACCTCTTACTCTAGCCAACATCATTTGAAATGATGAGAACAATCTTTCCATCAGTCCTGCTTGTTCCATCATAATGCCCATAAAGACAAAGAGCGGGACAGCGGCGAGGGTTTGTTCGGTCATGACCATCGAGAATTGGAGGGTCATTAAATAAAAGACTAATTTTCCAAATCCTAGATACCCAAATACAAAACCTAAGAAAATTAATGTAAATGAAATTGGAAATCCGACAAAGATTGCAAAAAGCATTACTCCAACTAAAATAAAACCTAAAATGGCTGGATCAATTAATTCTGCTATCATTCATCTTCTCCTGGCCATTTTCCTCTTGTGGCAGCCCAATAACTTTTAAATAATTCTGAAATACCTTGGATTAGTAAAAATATTATTCCAATAAGTAGGCAACTTTTAATTGGCCACATATAGGGCATCCAGGTTGTATCCATTCCTCTTTCACCTCTTTGAATAGACTCCCCTACATATCCAATAGTCATGTAAAGAAATACTATTAAGCCTGGAAAATAAAATAAAATATATAACCAAAAATCAATTGTTCCTTGATTCTTAGTTTTAAAATTTCTGTATAAAAAATCAGCTCTTATATGAACACCTTTAGAAAGTGCATAACCAGCACCCAACATAAAAAGTGCACCATATAAAAAGCGACTTATGTCATAAGCCCAAATTGTTGGGGAATGAAATAATTTTCTAGCAAGAACCTCATAAGTCATTGCAAGAATTAATGGCATTAATATCCAACAAACAACGTTACCAACCCATTTGCTAAATTTATCTATATTTACAATTGAACTTGCCATCCATGGTGGCATATCACTTGGCATTTTTCCTGAACCACCTCGCCTTTCGGCAATCATTTCATCTGATATATCTAATTTACCTGGTTCGTCTGCCATAAAATTTTATATAAAAAAATTAGAGCGGACTATTAAGTCCGCTCTAACGTAAAGATTATTTAATGATTACTTTAATGTTGCTGCGTGAGCCATTCCTAGCTTCGCATTAGACATTTGAGCACCACTCCAGAAAGGAACTGCGATATCAGCAAATTCTTTCATAGAGTCCCAAACTTCAGCAAAGAATGCATTTTTAGCTGCGTTTGTTTCCAAACTTTTCTTAGCAGCTGCCATGTATTCTGTGAAGTAATCAGATGGAGTATCTTCTAATTTTACACCATGAACTTCTGTAAGCTCTTTTAAAGCTTTTCCGTTTTCATAGATTCTGTAACTTAGAGATTTCGCTAGAGATGCATTTGCTGCAACTTCTAGAGACTTCTTCTCATGAGCACTCATAGCTTCATATGTTTTTCCAGTAATATAAAAGTCAGCATTTACGACTACTTGGTGTAAACCTTGTAGGTAGTAGTGCTTTAATACTTTTTGGAAACCAAACGTTAAGTCTGGTTTTGGACAACACCATTCAGCAGCATCAATAGTTCCTGCTTCTAAAGCTGGTAGAATATCTCCACCACCCATAGCAACAGATGCTATACCGATGTCTTTATAAGTTTGTCCTGGAATTCCTGGAGGAGTTCTGAATTTATATTTTCTAAAATCAGCCATATCTTTAATTGGTTTTGGAAACCAACCTAAAGCTTCAGGACCAACTGGTTGAATCATAAATCCTTTAATATCTCTTCCCATTTCTTTCCATAGTCTGTCGTATAGCTCTTTTCCTCCACCATACTGAAACCATGATAAGAATGCGATGTTGTCAATACCAACACCACCACCTGCTACTGGCGAACCAAATAACATAGCGGCAGGGTGATCACCTGACCAATAGTGTGTCCAGGCAAATCCACAGTCGATAAGTCCTTTATCAACAGCATCTAAAGTTTCTTTTACACCAACAACTGCTCCTGCAGGCATAATTTCAAACTTAAGAGATCCACCTGTCAAAGTTGTAACAGTGTCAGTAAAGTCTTTTAACATTTTAACTTCATCAGCCTTAGTGTTAAGAACTGTCTGACATTTTAGTGTTTTTGCAGCATTAGCGTTTGAAATAAATCCAAATACCATAGCAACTGCAAATAACATTGAAATGATTTTTCTCATATCGTTTTTTCCCTCTCTTTATTTTTAAAAACAAAAGCTTGTCAAAGAATGAAATCTAAAACAAGTACTAATATTGGATTATTTGGATATTTTTGTGTACAGAAATATAACAAAAAAAATTAATTTAATTTATAAGAGTTCTAAAATGAATAATTTTGATTTTATAATTTTAGGTGCTGGATCAGCAGGATGTGTGCTTGCTAACAGGTTGTCTGAAAATCCTTCAAATAAAGTGCTTTTAATTGAGGCTGGAGGCAAGGATAATTATCCTTGGATACATATTCCTGTTGGTTATTTCAAAACAATGCATAACCCAAAAACTGATTGGTGCTACAAAACAGAACCAGATGAGAGCATGAACAATATTTCTATTAGGTATCCTAGAGGAAAAACATTAGGAGGCAGTTCTTCTATCAATGGTCTACTTTATATTAGAGGTCAACACAGAGATTATGATATTTGGAGACAATTAGGTAATACTGGCTGGGGATGGGATGATGTTTTACCTTATTTTATCAAAGCAGAAAATCAAGAAAGAGGAAAAGATGAGTTCCATGGAGTTGGAGGCCCTTTATCTGTTTCAGATCAAAGAATACATCTACCTCTTTTAGATGAATTTCAAAATGCTGCCGAAGAATTTGGTATTCCAAAAACAAAAGATTTTAATACTGGTGATAATCATGGCTGTGGTTATTTCCAAGTAACAGAAAAAGATGGCTTTAGATGTAGTACAGCTGTTGGATATTTAAACCCAATCAAGAGCAGACAAAATTTAAAAATTTTAACTAACTCACATGTCAAAAAAATAAATTTTGAAAATAAAACTGCCAAGGAAGTTGAGTATTGGGAAGGAAATGAATTAAAAAAAGTTCAAGCAAATAAAGAAATTATTATTTCATCTGGGGCTATTGGATCTCCTCAAATCTTACAAGTTTCTGGTATAGGAAATCCTGAAAAACTTAAAAATCTTGGAATTGATATGGTGCAAAATTTAAATGGTGTTGGAGAAAATTTACACGATCATTTAATGCTTAGACCAATTTATAAAATTAATGGATTAAAATCCCTAAATAAAAAAATTAATAGTTTATTTGGAAATCTAATGATTGGCTTAGAATATATTTTTAAAAGAAGTGGTCCAATGACCATGGGAGCTAGTCAACTTTGTATGTTTGCTAAAAGCGATCCATCTTTAGAACTACCAGACTTACAATGGCATGTTCAGCCCATGAGTATGGATACATTGGGAGCAACAAAAAATCATGATTTCCATGCATTCACGCCTACTGTTTCAAATATCAGACCGACAAGTAGAGGGCATGTTAGCATTGTTGATAAAGATTCAAGAACTTATGCAAAAATAAAACAAAACTATCTATCAACTGATCAAGATAGAATGGTTGCAGCTAAAGGTCTTAAATTAACTAGAAAAATTATAATGGAGTCGGAAACTTTCAAAAAATATACCCCAGAAGAATACAGACCTGGCATTCATATAAATGACGATGAGGAATTAGTTAAAGAAGCCTCTAATTATGCTCAAACTATTTTTCACCCAGTTGGAACTTGTAAAATGGGTCAAGATGAAATGTCTGTAGTAGATGAAAAACTTAAGGTTAGAGGTATTAATAATTTGAGAGTTATAGATGCATCAATAATGCCAAACATCACCTCAGGTAATACAAATGCACCAACAATAATGATTGCAGAAAAAGGTGCAGACATGATACTACAACAATAATGTTTGCAGAATTTTTTACACCTGAGCAAATAGCAATATTAACTCAAATTATACTTATTGATTTAGTTTTAGCTGGAGACAATGCAATTATAATTGGAATGGTTGCATCTAAATTTCCACCAGAACAAAGAAAAAAAGTTATTTTCTGGGGAATTGGTGGCGCAGTTATTTTAAGAATTATTTTAACATTGCTTACCGCATATCTTTTACAAATTACAGGTTTGAGGTTAATAGGAGGATTGCTGCTCCTTTATATTGTTTACAAACTTTATGTGGATGTAATAAAAGGCTCGGAGACCGAAGAAGACATTAAAGTAGATAGCTCTAGTTTTTTAAAGGCTATTTGGACTGTTCTATTAGCTGATTTTACAATGAGTTTAGATAATGTCCTGGGTGTAGCAGGTGCAGCTGGTGAACATTATGGACTTCTTGTTTTTGGGTTAGTTTTATCAATTATTTTAATGGCAACTGCAGCAACTTTAATTTCTGGATGGATAAAAAAATATAGATGGATAGCTTGGCTAGGATTATTAGCCATTTTAATTGTAGCAGTTGAGTTGATTTACACAGATATTAAAATATTATTCTTTTAATGTATCTTCAAAAAATAAATCTTAAAAACAAATATGCTTTAGTTACTGGTGCAGGAAAAGGACTTGGAAGAGCGTGTTCAATTGCATTAGCTGAAGCAGGTGCAACTGTTATAGCTTTAAGCAGAACATCCTCAGATCTTAATAAATTAGAAAAGGATATCAAAAAAGTTAAAGGTAAAATAATTAAAGTTTCGTGTGATGTAATGAATTATGAAGATTTAAAACAAAAATTAGAAAAAATTAAAATTATTGATGTGCTAGTAAACAATGCAGGGACTAATATTCCAGAGCCCTTTGAAAAAATTAAACAAAAAAGTATGAATTATCTTGTAGATTTAAATTTAAAAGCAGCATTTAACGTAGCTCAACTTGTAGTAAAAAAGATGCTTAAAAATAAAAAAAGACCTGGTTCAATTATAAATATGTCATCGCAGCTGGGCCATGTTGGTATGGGTGGAAGAAATGTCTACAATATGACTAAATTTGGAATAGAAGGACTAACTAAGGGAATGGGTGTAGAATTAGCAAAAAAAAATATCAGAGTTAACACGGTAGCGCCTACTTTTGTTGAAACGCCTATGGTTAAAAACTTTTTTAAAAACAAAAAATTTAAAAAATTAGCTCTTGGAAATATTCCAATGGGTAAAGCAGCTACTGAAAGTGATGTTGCTACAACTGTTTGTTTTTTAGCATCATCAGCATCTTCAATGATAACTGGAACATCAATAATTATAGATGGTGGATGGACAGCTCAATAGTTTATAGATTTTTTTTTGTTTGTTTAATTTTTATATCACCAGTAAAAGCTATTGAATTCCAAGGTAAATTTCTACAAGGTCATTTTATATTAGGTAAAACTAACCCTAATGCTAAAATTTTGGTTGGAAAAAAAGAAGTTAAAGTCTCAAAAGATGGTTTTTTTGTCTTTGGTATAGATCGAGATCAAAAATATGACCTAACATTTACAAAAATTATTAATGGAAAAAAATTAATAACTACAAAAAAAGTTTTAAAGAGAAAATATAATATACAAAGAATAGATGGTTTGGCAGAAAGTAAAGTCACTCCACCTGAGTCTGTTTATAAAAGAATTAAAAAAGAAAATAATGCAATTGGAGAAGCAAGAGCAATTAATTCAGATCTACAATTTTTTAAAGAAAAATTTATCATGCCAGTTGAAGGAATAATCAGTGGTGTTTATGGTAGTCAAAGAATTTTAAATGGTAAACCAAGATGGCCTCACTATGGAATAGATATTGCTGCTAAACAAGGAACGATGATTAAATCTTCTGGCTCAGGTGTTGTTACTATGGCTGAAGATGATTTATACTATACTGGTGGCACAGTTATAATGGATCATGGTCATGGGATATCAACAATATATTCTCATTTAGAAAATGTATTAGTCTCAGTTGGTGATCAGATAAATCAAGGAGACATAATAGGAACTGTAGGATCAACAGGAAGATCAACAGGACCACATTTAGATTTTAGAGTGAATTGGTTTCAAACAAGACTTGATCCCATGTCTGTCTTAAACTAAATCTCAGATTTTGCTCTGAAACGTTCATAAATCAACCTAGCTCTAACTCCTAAACTTAAAATTGGATCAGGAGGAAGCCATGTAGGTTTATTTCTTGCTTCAATAGTTTCTATCTCTTTTGTATTTTCATTACTTGCTTTAATTGCAATTTGCTCTCCAAATAAAGTACCAACTCCAATACCAGAGCCATTATAACAACCTGCAACAAATAAATTGTCATCTATTTTTTCAAAAATTTGAGAACTATTTCTTGTTCTTGAAACAATTCCTGACCAAGAAGATTGAATAATATCATCAGGTAATTCCGGAAATCTTTTTTTAATTCCAATCTTTTGTTTTAATGATCTTTTGGTTAATTCAGATTTAGACATTTGATATGGATTAAAAACTTCTGCAGTATTTCTAATTAAAATTCTTCTATCTTTAGTCATCCTGATAGTGGCTCCCATTGGTCTAGCAGGTAATACTCCCCACTCTTTTGGTTCACCAATAGATACAAACTCTTCTTTAGTTAAAGATCTAGTCATGCTAGCTGTTAAAGTAATTGGAAAATTATAGTTTGATTTTATTCCTAATGACTTCAGAAACCCATTTGTAGCAAAAATAATCTTTTTAGTTTTAATTGAACCATTTTTAAATTTACAAATGACTGTACTATTTTTCTTTTTCCAATTTAATAATGAAGAATTTTCATAAAGATTTACATTTTCAGGTAATGTGTCAATCATAGCTCTAACCAATTTACCTGGATGTAATAAAATCCCTCCCTTTGTATGAAGAGCAATATTGTAAAAATTGGTACCTAATCTTTTTTTAAGTTCTTTATTTGATAACAAATTGTGTTCAAAACCTAGTTTTGATAAGGTGCCTGAAAAATTTTCTAATATTTTTATATCTTCTTGCTTTGATGATGCAAAATATTTTCCACATTCATTCCAATCACAATCTACCTGATATTCTTTAATAAATTTTTTAATAACATCTATTCCCAATTTATAGATGTCTGCTTTTTTTTTATAATTATCTAATTCTTTATTAGAGGTAAAACCATCATTAAGTGTTGTATCCACTAAGTATCCCGAGTTTCTTGAGCTAGCACCCTCGCCTGCTAGCTGAGCATCAACTAATAATATTTTTTGATTTGGGTAAAGTTGACCTAATTTTCTTGCTGCAGATAATCCCGTGTAACCCGCTCCTACAATTAACCATTCACAATCTATATCAGATGAAAGTGTTACAATGTTATTTCTTGGACTTAAATCATTTACCCAGCTACAGCTATTATCGTTCAATACTTCCATTAAAGAAGATTACGATAATTGGTTGTGATTTAAAAGATTTTAAGAATTTAAAGAAGGCTGCTTCTTCATATCCTCTTTTTTAATGCCAGCTACTCTTACTGGTTTTTTCATAGCATCTCTTCTAAATGGTTCTCCAAGCTCTTGATTAAGAATTACCTCAATAAATGTTGTAATTCCTTTCTTCTGATCCTCACAAGATTGCTTGATTGCATTTGTAGTTTCTTCCATTGTTCTAACAGTTACACCTTTTAAGCCACATGCGTCAGCAACTTTAGCATAACTTAATTCTGGATCTAATTCTGTACCAACAAAGTTATTATCAAACCAAAGTGTCGTATTTCTTTTTTCTGCACCCCATTGATAATTTCTGAAAATAACCATTGTTATTGCAGGCCACTCTTCTCTTGCACATGAGCTCATTTCATTCATGCTTATTCCAAAAGCACCATCACCAGCAAATCCAATAACAGGAGTATCCGGACAACCAATTTTTGCTCCCAATATTGATGGAAAACCATAACCACAAGGACCAAATAAACCTGGTGCTAAATATTTTCTTGGCTTTTCGAATGTAGGGTAAGCATTACCTATCGCACAATTGTTTCCGATATCACTTGATATAATTACATCGTCAGGCATTCCTGCTTGAATTGCTCTCCAAGCTTGTCTTGGTGACATTCTATCTGCGTCTCTTTCTCTTGCTTCTTTGTTCCAAACTGTTCCTTCATCATCATCTTCATGATCTAAACTTGAAAGTTTTTGTAACCAAGCTGACTTAGTTTGATGAATTAAGTCTTTTCTAGCTTGTCTGTCATTGTCACCAGCATTTGAAGATAATTTTTCAAAAATTTGTTCAGCAACTAATTTTGCATCACCACTTATTCCTACAGTAACTTTTTTAGTCAAACCAATTCTGTCAGGATTAATATCAACTTGAATTATGTTTGCATTTTTTGGCCAATAATCGATTCCATAACCAGGCAAAGTCGAAAATGGATTTAATCTAGTTCCCAAAGCTAACACTACGTCAGCTTTTGAAATTAATTCCATTGCAGCTTTTGATCCATTATATCCTAAAGGACCAACTGCTAAAGGATGGCTCCCTGGGAAACTGTCATTATGTTGATAACCTGAACAAACAGGTGAATCTAATTTTTCTGCAAGTTTTTTTGTAGCTTCTATAGCTCCTCCAATAACAACACCTGCTCCTGATAAAATTACTGGAAACTTTGCTTTAGATAGTAAGTCAGCTGCTTTAGCTACAGCATCATTTCCTCCCCCTTGTCTTTCAAGTCTTACAATTGGAGGAAGATCGATATCAATTACTTGACACCAATAATCTCTTGGAACATTAATTTGTGCTGGAGCTGATCCTCTTATAGCTTTTTCTATAACTCTATTTAGCACTTCAGCCATTCTTGATGGGTCTCTTACTTCTTCTTGATAACAAACCATGTCTTTGAATAAATTCATTTGCTCTACTTCTTGAAATCCACCTTGCCCCATTGTTTTGTTCGCTGCTTGCGGTGTAACTAATAAAAGAGGAGTATGATTCCAATAAGCTGTTTTGATTGGTGTAACTAATCCAGTAATTCCAGGTCCGTTCTGAGCAATAACCATTGACATTTTACCAGTAGCTCGTGTGTAACCATCAGCAATTAAACCACCATTTGTTTCATGAGCAACATCCCAGAAAGTAATACCTGCATCTGGAAAAATATCTGAAATTGGCATAAAGGCTGAACCGATAATTCCAAACGCATGTTCAATACCGTGCATTTGTAAAACTTTTACAAAAGCTTCTTCTGTTGTCATTTTTGTCATAAAACTAGAACCTCTCTAAAGTGTAATTATACTATTTATAAAATTCGTTTGTTAATTTGTGCGATTAATATATAAGTTTTTACGAATTTCAAACAAACAAATCGACACGATATGGCAACAGATATAATTATACATGATAAAAAAGACAACGTAGGAGTAGTTGTTATTGAAAAAATCACTCCTAAACAAGACTGTGCTTGCTGGATAATGGAAGACGACAGTTCAACAAAAATTCAATCCGTAGATGAAATACCTTTAGGTCATAAAATTGCAATGGTTGACCTTAAAGAGGGCGATACTATTTTAAAATATGGTCACGATATTGGTAAAGTTGTTAAATCAATCAAAAAAGGTGAGCATGTCCATGTTCACAATGTAAAAACAAAGAAGTGGTAGTAGTATGGAAATCCCAAAGAGCTTTTTAGGTTATAAAAGAGAAAACGGCAGAGCCGGAACAAGAAATCATGTAATAATTTTGCCAGTTGATGACATTTCGAACGCATGTGCAGAGGCAGTTGCAAATAATATTAAAGGTACAATCGCTCTTCCTCATTCTTACGGAAGACTTCAGTTTGGTGCAGATTTAGAGCTTCATTTTAGAACAATGATAGGAACCGGATGTAATCCAAACGTTGCAGCAGTAATTGTTATTGGTATTGAACCGAAATGGACAAAAAAAATTGTAGATGGAATAGCTAAAACTGGAAAACCTGTTGAAGGATTTCATATTGAGCGTACAGGTGACATTGGTACAACAATGAAAGCATCAAAAAAGGCACAAGAATTTGTGATGTGGGCTTCAGAAAAACAAAGAGAAGAGTGTCCTTTAAGTGATTTATGGATTTCAGTTAAGTGTGGAGAATCTGATACTACTTCAGGACTAGCTGCAAACCCAACTGTTGGAAACTTAATGGATAAACTTGAGCCATTAGGTGTTCACTTGTGTTTTGGTGAAACATCTGAATTAACAGGTGCAGAACAAGTTTGTGCAACTAGAGGAGCTACAAAAGAAGCATCTGAAAAATTTATGAAAACGTGGAGCTCTTATAATGATTTTATTTTAAAAGAAGCAACGGATGATCTCTCTGAAAGTCAACCTACAGCTGGAAATATTGCTGGGGGACTTACAACAATTGAAGAAAAAGCTTTTGGTAATTTTCAAAAAATTGGAAATTGTAAATTTATTGATGTTCTTGAACCTGCTGAAGAACCAACTAAAGGAAAAGGTTTATATTTTATGGACACATCTTCGGCTGCTGCAGAATGTGTGACTCTTCAAGCTGCTGCTGGTTTTAATATTCATTTATTTCCAACTGGACAAGGTAATATCGTTGGAAATCCAATTGAACCTGTTGTTAAATTAACAGCTAATCCATTAACTGTAAAAGGTATGGGAGAGCATATTGATTGTGATGTTTCAAAAATTCTTTCAAGAGAAATGAATTTATCTGAAGCAGGTGATGAATTAATTAAAACTACACTAAGAGTAGCAAACGGTAGATTAACTTGTGCTGAAGCTTTGGGTCATAAAGAATTTGTTATGACTAAGCTTTACAGAAGTGCTTAATTAAC
>CACECL010000019.1 GCA_902557995.1 uncultured Pelagibacteraceae bacterium
AATTACTTTTATTACTTAATATGGCTTCTGTAATTTCAGTTTTTTCAATTGGAAATGAAAATATATATTCCGGTAATAATTTATTTAATTTAAAAAAAATTTTTTTGTTTTTTTTATAAAGTTTTGAAACTTCTAAATCCGCATTAAATACTGGGTATCCAAAATTATTTGCTACATAACTTTTTCCTGAACCTATATCTCCCAAAATTCCTATTCTAATCATTGCTTAAAATTTCAAGTGTTTCATTATTAATTGATGGCTCAATTCCATGCCATAATTTAAATGCTTCAAATGCTTGATAAATAAACATCAATTTACCGTTCTCTGTTTTATTACCAAATTTTTTTCCCTCTTTTAAAAAATTTGTTTCTTCAGGATTATAAATTACATCGTAAAACAGTTTGTTATTAGCAAACTTTGAAAAGTCTAGATTGATAGACTCATTGTTTAATCCCAAACTGGTGGCATTTATGATTACATCAAAATCTTTTATATCTCCCCAATCCAATACCTCTAAATTATGAAATTGCGATTTTAAATCTTCAGCTTTTTTTTTAGTTCTGTTGCTAATTATTATTTTTGAAACATTCATTTTGTTTAGAGCAAAAATTATTGAAGGAACAACTCCACCAGCCCCCAAAATTAAAATTTTTTTATCTTTAATATTAAAATTTAAATTTTTAATTGCTTCAGTAAAACCAGCTATATCCGTATTGTAGCCCACCAAGTTGTCATTACTTAAAATTATTGTATTTACTGACTGTGTTTGTTCTGCCTCTCGGCTTAATTTGTCTAAATAAGGAATCACTTTTTTTTTAAATGGAACAGTAACATTGATACCATTTATTTTTTTTTCTTTAACTTCAGAAATTATGGTTTGGAGATTTTTCTCCTCAACTTCTTTTTTGTCATAAGTGGCATCAATGTTGTTTTCTTTGAGCCAATAGTTATGAAGTTTAGGTGATAAAGAATGATTGATGGGATTGCCAATTACAAAATATTTTTTCATCACAATGAACTTATGTATTCCTTAATTTTTTTAACAGGTAGGCCCATAATTGTATCTTCGTCACCTTCTATGCTTGCAAATAAGCTTCTGCCCTCTCCTTCTATTTGGTAGACATTGTATGCATAAAGAGTTTTATCAGAAATTTTGGATAAATAATTTTTTAATTCATCATCACTAAGATTTTTCATTGTTAATTTTGCTTTATCAGTATAATTCCAAATCATAGATCCATTTTTAGATATACAAACTGAACTAATTAAAAAATGTGACTTACCATTCAGTTTTCTCAGTATTTCCATTGCCTCTTCTCTGCTTTCTGGTTTAGATATCAGTTCGCCCTCCAAATCTATCACGCTATCTGCTCCTAATACTATTTCGTCATTTTTTTTCATGCTAACTTTGTTTGCTTTTAACTCAGCTAAATTTTTTGAAATTATTTCTGAACTTGCCTGTTCTTTTAATAAGCTTTCTTTAACAGGATCTTCATCTACGTTTGAAGGCTCAACAACGCATTTTATATTATTTTTATCTAAGATCTCTTTTCTAACCTCACTTTTTGAAGCAAGAATAATTTTATTTAACATTGTTTAAATATATTTCGTGAATTTTAATTATAGAAGCTGCTGTTTCTTCGACTGACTTTCTTGTTACGTCTATAAGGGGCCATTTATATTTTTGAAATGTTTTTTTTGCCTCTAAAACTTCTTTTTTAATATTTTCTAAACTTGTATATTCAATATTTTCTGTTTCTTTTAAAGAATTCATTCTATTTTTTCTTAAATCAGCTAGTCTTTCCGGCTCTGTACTTAGTCCTACAACACATGTCATTTGTGGATTTTTTTTAAGGGACTCTGGCAAAGAATTTTCATTTACTAGCGGAATATTTGACGTTTTAAAACCTTTATTGGCTAAATAAATAGATGTTGGTGTTTTACTTGTTCTACTTACGCCTACAAGAATAATATCAGATTCGTTTACTTCGTTTATTAAATTTCCATCATCATGATTCATAGTAAATTGAATTGCTTCAATTCTGTCATAGTACTCTTCATTCAATATATGTTGACCACTTGGCTCATGTGTTGCTTTTTGATTTAATATTTTTGAAAAATTCAGAATTAGATTTCCTAAAACGCCAAAACATGGAATATTTTTATCTTCGCTCGCGTTCGCGAGGTATTTGGCTAAGCTATTATCCACGATTGTATATAAGATTATTGAATTTTCATTTTTTTTTGCATCCTCTAGAATTTTTAAAATTTGATTTTCTGTCCTTGTAAAAGAGTAAGAATGAACCTTATATTCTATATTTAAAAATTGAGCCTTCAGGGCTAAAAATATTCTATCTAAGGTCTCGCCCGTTGAATCAGAAATTAAATATATTTGATATGTATTATTCATGAATAAATTGTTAATAAATTTGTAATATTTTTATTAAATTACACAATTTAAAATTTTTTAAATTAACCTTGTAAAAACTGCTATTTATTAACATTAATAATAAATAGGGTAAAACAATCCACAAAAATTAATATGGTTAAAAAAGCTTCATTTTAAACAATTTTATTCTAATAACTTGTTGGTAAATTGTGAATATAATGTTTATAAAAAATTATCACGTTTATTCACAAGATATATTACAACTACAATAATTAATAATACTTATTTATGAAACCTTTAAACAAAGTAATAGTTAATAAAGATACTTCATTCAATCCTATATGGATTATGAGGCAGGCTGGTAGATATTTACCAGAATTTAGAGAAATAAGAAGAGAAAATCCTAATTTTATCAGTTTGTGTTTAAATGACGATTTGTCTTCAGAAATAACCCTACAACCATTAAAAAGATTTGATCTGGACGCTGCAATAATATTTTCAGATATCCTAATGCTTCCTTATGGATTAGGTCAAAAAGTAGAATTTGAGAAAAACTTTGGGCCAAAATTAGGGGAACTAAATTTAAATGAAATTACTAAGATTGATGAAGTTGACTTTGTAGAAAAGATACACCGTGTCTACAAGGCATTAAAAAAGGTTAGTTCGGACTCTAGTTTAAAAAATAAAAATACTATTGGATTTGCCGGCGCTCCATGGACGTTATTAGTTTATATGATTAATCAACAATCACCTAAAAAAAAATTGAAAAAAGATTTTTTTAAAGATGAGTTTTTAATAAACAGAATATTATTAATTATTGAAAAATTTTTAAAAGTTCATATTAAAAATCAAATTGATAACGGTGCGAATGTAATTCAAATTTTTGATAGTTGGGCAGGTTTATTAGAGGAAAAAGATTTACCCAATTATGTTTATTCTCCGACTTTAAATTTAGTAAATTATGTAAAATCTTTAAATGTGCCAGTGATATGTTTCCCTAGAGAGATAAAAAATTATAAAGAGTTTTGCGATATTGTTAAACCTGATGCTGTTAGTATCGACTTCAATGTTGATCCAAAAAAAATACTTAGAGATATAAGCATACCTATACAAGGAGGCTTAGATCCAAAAATTTTGTTAACAGATAAAGAAACATTAAAAAAAGAAGCCTTCAATTATTTAGAAATTTTTCGAGATCACCCGTATATATTTAATCTCGGCCATGGTATTTTGCCTGAAACAAATCCAGAAATGGTTGAAAATTTAATTAAAATTGTAAAAGATTTTAAATGATTAAAAAAAATCACCCACCCATAAAATACGGTAACACAGGAGTACTTATCGTTAATTTAGGAACACCTGATTCTACTAATTGGTTTGATATAAGAAAATATTTAAAAGAATTTCTCTCTGACAGAAGAGTAATTGAAGTAAACCCTTTAGTTTGGCAAATAATTTTGAATTTGTTCATTTTAAATTTTAGACCTTCTAAAACTGCCAAAGCTTATAAAGAGATTTGGATGAAGGACGAAAATATATCGCCACTTCTTTATTATACAAAAAAGCAAAGTGAGAAAATTTCAAAATTACTATCAAAAGAAAATATCATCATAGATTTTGCCATGAGATATGGAAATCCGAGCATCAAAAGCAAAATTCATAAATTGCATAAAATGGGTTGCGAAAATTTGGTGATACTTCCTCTTTATCCCCAATATGCAGCAGCTACAACAGCAACAGTTTGTGATGAGGTATACAGGACTTTAATGAAAATGAGGTGGCAACCTTCTTTAAAAATAATTCCTCACTACGAATCTGACCCGCTTTATATTAATGCACTTGTTAATTCGATTAATAAAAAAACAAAAGAAATTAATTGGAAACCAGACCTAATTATAGCCTCTTATCACGGGATACCAAAAAAATATTTTGATAAAGGTGATCCTTATCATTGTTATTGTCATAAAACGACAAGGCTTATTTCAGAAAAATTTACCTCAATTGAAATTAAAACTACATTTCAGTCAAGATTTGGTCCACAAGAATGGCTTCAACCATATACTGATAAGACTTTAGAAAATTTACCCAAAGAGGGTATCAAAAAAGTTCTTACAATCTGTCCAGGCTTCGCATCCGATTGTGTAGAGACTTTGGAAGAAATACAAATTCAAGCTAAAGAAAGTTTTTTAAATTCAGGAGGAGAAAATTTTGATATGGTTCCCTGCTTAAATGATAATAATGATCATATCATTTTATTAAAGTCTTTAATTGAAAGAAATATTTGATATATGAATTCATATTTATTATTTAAATCTTTACATTTAATTGCCGTTGTTTCTTGGATGGCTGGTCTTTTATATCTTCCAAGGATTTTTGTTTATCATGTTGAAAATAAACAAAAGAAAGAAGCAACCGATATATTTGAAGTGATGGAAAAAAGATTGTTTTTTTACATTATGCGTCCTGCAATGATTTTTACTTGGGTTTTCGGATTAGTATTAATTTATCTCAATGGAATAGACATTTTCTCTCAATTATGGTTTCAAATAAAGATTGTTCTAGTAATCTTGTTATCAGCCTATAATGATTTTTTAGGTAAATGCCTTGCCGCTTTAAAAGATTCAACAAATACAAGATCTGCAAAATTTTTTAGGATTATTAACGAAATACCAACAGTTATCTTAATTATCGTTGTATTTTTAGCTATTTTTAAGCCAATCTAGGGTTGAAAAAATAACAGCAGCATATATATTATTACTACCTGATAAGTCCTTATCAAAAAATTAATCATGAATATTCAAGAACTAAAATTAAAATCATCTGAACAGCTTATTACTCAAGCAGAAGAGCTTGGTATTGAAAATGCTAGCACACTCAGAAAACAGGAAATACTTTTTGCAATTCTAAAAAAAGGTTGCCGAAAAAGAGGAAATTACTGGCGTAGGTGTTTTACAGTTATTACAAGATGGTTTTGGTTTTTTAAGAGCAATGGAGTCAAATTACCTTCCAGGACCAGATGATATTTATGTAAGTCCAAGTCAGATAAGAAAATTTGGATTAAGAACTGGAGATACAGTTGAAGGACCAGTAAGAGCCCCTAAAGATGGCGAGAGATATTTTGCATTATTACAAGTTAGTAAGATAAATTTTGAGGAACCAGAAAAAGCAAGACACAAAATTGCATTTGATAACTTAACACCTTTATATCCAGATAAACAATTGGTGATGGAAGTTGAAACTACTAAAGTTGAAAAAAAACAAGATTTAACGCCAAGACTTATTGATCTAGTTAGCCCAATTGGAAAAGGACAAAGATCTATTATTATTTCTCCGCCAAAAGCTGGAAAAACAATGATCTTGCAAAGTATAGCAAACTCAATAGCTAAAAATTATCCTGAATGTTATCTTATGGTACTGCTGATTGATGAACGTCCAGAGGAAGTAACAGACATGCAAAGGACTGTAAAAGGTGAAGTAATTAGTTCTACTTTTGATGAACCAGCCCAAAGGCACGTGGCAGTGGCCGAAATGGTTATTGAAAAAGCCAAGAGACTAACCGAACATAAAAAAGATGTTATTATCTTGTTAGACTCTATAACACGATTAGGAAGAGCTTATAACGCTGTAATACCAAGTTCCGGTAAAGTTTTAACAGGAGGTGTTGATGCAAATGCTCTCCAAAGACCTAAAAGATTTTTTGGTGCAGCAAGAAACATTGAGGAAGGTGGTTCATTAACAATTATCTCTACTGCATTAATTGATACAGGAAGTAGAATGGATGAAGTTATTTTTGAAGAATTTAAAGGAACAGGTAATAGCGAAACAATACTAGATAGAAAAATCGCAGATAAAAGAATATACCCAGCGATTGATATAACAAAATCAGGTACAAGAAGAGAAGAATTATTATTTGACAAAAATGATTTACAAAAAATGAATGTACTAAGAAGAATAATTGCTCCGATGGGAACGATGGATGCCATAGAGTTTATTAACTCAAAATTAAAAGACACAAAAAATAATGCCGAGTTTTTTAACTCAATGAATAAACCAGCTTAAAAGAATTTTTCATTATAATTTTAAGTTTTACAGAGACATAAATTTAAAGATATAATCTTTGAATGACAATTTATGCTTTATCAAGTGGTTCTGGTATATCAGGTGTGGCTGTTATAAGACTTTCAGGACAAGACACCTCAAAAGTAATTAAGCTTTTAACTGGCAAGGAGCCACCAAAGCCGAGAGTAGCAACATTAAGAAAAATCAATAAAATCAACACTTCTGAGCTGATTGATGAGGGACTAATCCTTTGGTTTCCTGGGCCTGAGAGCTACACAGGCGAAGATATGGCTGAAATTCAAGTTCATGGCAGTAAAGCTGTTGTGGATGCCCTACACTTCACTCTTTCAGATGTAGAAAATTGTAGATTAGCAGAGCCAGGTGAATTTACAAAACTAGCATTTCAAAACGGAAAAATAAATTTACTTAAAGCAGAAAGTATTGCTGATTTGATTTCTTCAGAAACAGAAATTCAAAGACAACAAGCAATGAAAATCATGAATGGAAAATCATCTGATCAATTTAATTATCTTAGAGAAAAACTTTTAAAAATTTTATCACATGTTGAGGCAAAAATTGATTTTCCAGAGGAAGATCTGCCTAATAATATCTTAGATGAAATCAAAAACAGTTCAGATGAAGTAATAAATAAAATTAAAAAAATATTAAACGATCAAAAAGTTGGAGAAAGAATTAGAGAAGGTTTTAAAATTGCTATCCTAGGACCAACTAATGCTGGCAAATCTAGCTTGATGAATCACTTATCTAATCGTGATGTCGCAATCGTTTCTGAAATTGCAGGTACAACTAGAGACGTGATTGAAACTCATTTAAATATAGACGGTTATCCAGTTATAATCTCTGATACGGCCGGTATAAGAGATTCTAAAGATGAGATAGAAAAAAAAGGAATTAAATTATCTCTAAATAGAGCTGAAGAAGCAGATTTAAAGCTTGTTGTGATTGATGCAAAAAGCCTTGATTTTACAGATGTTTTGAAGGATTTATTAGATGAGAATGCAATTTTAGTTATAAATAAATCTGATCTTTTAGAAAAAGACATTGATCCAGAAATTAAAAAAACAAATCATGTTTTAATTTCGATTAAAGAAAATAAAAACATTGAAGAATTAATATTAAAAATAAAAAATAATTTAAAAAATAAATTTCTTACAAGTGATGATATTTTAATTACAAGAGAGAGACACAGGCAACATTTGCAACAGTGTTTGGATCATCTAAATAACTTTAATCAAAAAAAAGAAATCGAAGATTTTGATAAAGCTGCAGAAGATTTAAGATTAGCCACTAGACATTTAGGCATGATTGTTGGAAAAGTTGACGTAGAGGAGATATTAGGTAGTATTTTCAATGATTTTTGTATCGGCAAGTAATACCCTATTTTGCTCGTTTTTTGTACTTTTTTTATCAAAAAACATTGATAAATAAGGCTTATTTATAAAAAATTAAGCCTATCTTGTAAATTATATAATCACATATAGATTTGGATTATGAAAAATGATTTGTCATTTGATGTAGTTGTAATTGGAGGAGGCCATGCTGGATGTGAAGCTGCAGCAGCTTCTGCTCGTCTTGGAGTGAACACTGCCCTATTTACTCATAAAATAGAAACTATCGGGGAGATGTCCTGTAACCCGGCAATAGGAGGTTTGGGCAAAGGTCATTTGGTTAGAGAAATAGATGCCCTTGATGGTGTTATGGGAGATGTAGCAGACAAATCAGGTATACAATTTAGATTGTTAAATAGAAGTAGAGGGCCAGCAGTCAGAGGACCACGAACTCAATCAGATAGATCTCTTTATCGAAAGTATATGCAAAAAATATTGTTAAACTATTGTAATTTAAGCGTTTTTTCTGATCCAGTTGTAAAGTTTATTTTCAATAAAAATTCAATAAGTGGATTTGAAACTAAAGAAGGAAAGAAAGTTCTATCGAATAAGATAATACTTACAACAGGAACTTTTTTGAACGGTTTAATACATATAGGTGATGAAAGAACCCCAGCAGGTAGATACGACGAAAAACCTTCTACAGGTTTGAGTGAACAATTAGCAAAATATAATTTTAAAATCGGAAGATTAAAAACCGGTACACCACCAAGGTTAGACTCAAGGACAATTAATTTTGAAAACTTAGAAGAACAATTTGCAGATGACGATCCTTATTTTTTTTCATTCTTAACTAAAAAAAATATAAATAAACAAATATCTTGTCGAATGACTTATACGAACGAAAAGGTTCATAACATTATAGAAAAGAATTTATCAAAGAGCGCTATGTACTCAGGTAGTATAAAAGGGGTAGGCCCAAGATATTGTCCATCTATAGAAGATAAGATAGTAAAATTTGCAGATAAAGTTCGTCACCAGATATTTTTAGAGCCAGAAGGTCTAAATGATTACACAATTTACCCAAATGGTATATCGACATCACTTCCAGCTGAGGTACAACAAGAAATATGTAATAATATCAGTGGTTTAGAGAATGTTACTATATTAAGACCTGGATATGCAATAGAGTATGATTATGTAGATCCACGTGAACTATTCCTAACTCTTGAAACCAAGAAGATTAGCAATCTTTATCTTGCCGGTCAAATTAATGGAACAACAGGATATGAGGAAGCTGCTGCACAAGGCCTTATAGCTGGAATAAATGCTGCCTTGTCTGTTAAAAAATTGGAACCATTCATACTTGATAGATCTGATGCTTATATTGGAGTAATGATTGATGATTTGGTGACTAAAGGAGTGGCAGAGCCATACCGTATGTTTACATCAAGAGCAGAATATCGATTGAGTTTGAGATCTGATAATGCTGATCAAAGATTAACTTCAAAGGGAATAGAAATTGGTCTAATAGGTAAAGAGAGAAAAGCAATATATTTGAGTAAATTTGAACAAATTAGTCAAATAAATTTAAAAATGGGAAATTCTAAAATTTCACCCTCTAAAGCTGAGAAATTTGGAATAAAATTAGCAAAAGACGGAATATTGAGATCATCTAGCGAAGTTTTAACTCAAAAAGGGGTAAATATGAGTAAAATTAGGGAAATATGGTCCGATATACCCTTTTTTAGCAAAGAAATTGATGAACAGGTAGAAATAAATGCTCATTATAGGGGATATTTAAAAAAGCAAAAAGCTGATATTTTAGCATTTAAGAGGGACGAAAACCTAATTATTCCAGATAAAATCAATTATGACAGGCTATCAGGTTTATCTAATGAGGTAAAAGCAAAATTTAAAGAAATAAAGCCTAAAACAATGGGTCAAGCTCTAAGAATTGACGGAATAACTCCTGCCGCTGTATATATTTTGTTGTCACATGTCAAAAGAAAGTCTATTAAGCATATAGCTTAATGGATCAAGAAATTTTAAATTCTTATTCTAGAATCAATCACTTAAATGTTTCACGTGAAACATTTTTAGACTTTGAAAACTATATATCTATGATTCTTGAAAAAAATAAAAAAATCAACATAATTAGCCAAAATACAGCATCAAAAAAGTCTATAATTGACCGTCATATTATAGATTCAGCACAAATTATTGATTTTGTTGACTTAAATAGCAATACAACCACAGATTTAGGTTCAGGAGCGGGTATGCCGGGTATAATCATGGCAATTATACTAAAAAATATGAAAAATAATATGAATGTGCACCTTTATGAAAAAAGTTACCATAAGAGCCATTTTTTAAAGGAAGTTTCAAAAAAATTAAATTTAAACACAAAGGTTTTTCAAAAAAATATATTTGAAATAAAAAATTTAGAAACAGGAACGATAATGTCCAGAGCATTTAAACCAATGCCAGTAGTTTTAGAATTAGTATATGAAAATTTTTCAAAATATAAAAATTTAATTTTTTTTATGGGGAAGAGTGGAAAAAAAATTTTTGAAAATTCCAAAAAAAATTGGGAGTTGGAGTATATAGAAAAAAAAAGTTTAACAAGTGAAGACTCATTTTTAATAAATATTAAAAAAATCAAAAAAAAAAATTAAATGCAAATTATTTCAGTAATAAATCAAAAGGGTGGGGTTGGAAAAACTACTACGGTGATAAATCTTGCAGCAGGTTTATCTCAAATAGATAAAAAAATTTTAGTAATTGACCTAGATCCACAAGGTAATGCTACCACAGGTCTAGGATTATCGAATATGGATAACTCAAGTGATACAATTTATGGAGTTTTGAATGGAACTAGAGAAATTAGTGACGTGATTAAAAAAACACAGTTTGAAAATTTAGATATTATAACATCTAATGTAGATTTATCGGGCTTAGAAGTTGAGACAGCAGATGACAGCAATAGGGCTTTTATACTAAAGACTAAATTAAGCGCATATTTAAACAATTCTAGAAGATTATATGATTATGTCTTGATAGATTGCCCACCTTCGTTAAGCTTGTTGACAGTAATGGCACTTGTAAGTTCAAACTCTCTATTGGTACCACTTCAGACTGAATTTTTTGCTTTAGAAGGATTAACACAGCTAATGAAAACAATCGAAAGGATAAAAGTAAGTTTAAATCCAGATTTGAAAATCAGGGGTATACTTTTAACAATGTACGACAAAAGAAATAAGCTTTCCTCGCAAGTTGAGAAAGAAGCTAGGGATTATTTTAGTGAAAAAGTTTACTCAACTGTCATACCAAGGAATGTCAGACTATCAGAAGCACCCTCCCATGGTATGCCAGTTTTGATTTATGACAAAACCTGCCCGGGTAGTAAATCATATTTTAGTTTTACCGATGAGTTTATGAGTCAAGAAGCAACAATAGGGAGCGCAGCTTAATGGACAAAATTAAAAAAGGTTTAGGTAGAGGATTATCTTCATTGATCGGTGAGACAAAAGTAGAGCCTCAAAAAAATAAAGTATCAATAAGTGATCTGGTACCAAATAAATATCAGCCAAGAAAAATATTTGATGAAGATAGCTTAAAAGAATTAACTAATTCAATAAAAGAAAGAGGAATGATACAGCCTATAATTGTTAGAACCTCAAATGACGATAAATCAAAATATGAAATTATTGCTGGAGAAAGAAGATGGCTCGCTGCTCAAAGAGCTGGTCTTCATGACGTTCCCGTGGTTATCACTGAAGCTGATGATTTAAAATCTCTAGAATTTGCAATCGTGGAAAATGTTCAAAGGCATGATTTAAATCCATTGGAGGAAGCTCAAGGTTACAAAAGGTTAATTGATGATTTTAATTATGATCAAGAAAAAGTATCGAAATTTATTGGAAAAAGCAGAAGTCATATAACTAATTCTTTGAGACTTTTAACTTTATCTAGTGATGTAATAAAGTTAATCGAAGCTCAAAAATTAACAGCAGGTCATGCTAAAATTCTTGTTGGTCTCGAAAATGCTACTTTTGTAGCTAATAAAATTATTGAAAAGAAACTATCTGTGAGACAAGCTGAAAATTTTGTTAAAATCTTTAAAAATAAAAAAAACAGTTCAGGTAGAGTCAAAGATACAAATATAATTGCACTAGAATTATCTATATCAAATAAAATTGGATTAAATGTCGATATTAAAAACAATAAAAGAAATAAAGGCAAAATAAGTTTTGAATATAAAGATTTAAATCAATTAAATAAAATTATAGATATAATTAAATTTAATTATTAGATTTAGTTGATAATTGTTCAAGAATAAAATTAGTAATTAAATGTTTCGAGTTGTTAACATTTTTTTTAATTGTTAGTTCAATTTCATTAAGTCTGTATATTAAAGTTTTAATATTTTCTGGGCTCCATTTACTAATTTGTTGCTTCGTGATTTCTTTATCTTTCCAAAAAATAGGAGGCTTTGATTTTGAAATTGTTAGTTCCAGATTTTTATTCGATTGAAATTCCCGAGAAAGTTCAAGTATCTTTTTAGATTTATTCAAAAAGACTCTTGTTATTAAAAAACAGTCCTCGTTGTTAAAGCTATTTTCATTTAAAATATTAAGAGTTTTTTTAGTATTTTTTGCAAGACAGTTGTCAATTAATTCAGAAACACTATGATCTTCAACTAAATTGGTTAATTTAACTATATCATCATAACTTAATTTTTTTCTTGTTATTGAAAAACTTTCAATTTTAAAAAGTTCATTAAACAATGTTTCCCTATTTCCACCACTTCTTCTTATAAGTAAATTTATATTGCTTGGAGAAAGAGAAATTTTTTTTTCTCTTAAAAAGTTTTGTGTCAATGTTAAGAGTGTTTGTTCGTTATCAGGATAAAATGCTACACATAAATATTTTTTATTTTTCTCGAAAAATGACCTTAGTTTGGATTTTTTATCTAAAATATCTGCATTAAATATTATTATAAGATCTTCTAGATTTTTATTTTCAATTTCTTGAATAATTTGCAGTGATTTGTCTGTTGATCTTTTTATTGATATTATTCTTTCTTCCTCAAATAAGGATTTAGACCTAATACTCTCAACAAAAGAGTTTACATTTTCCAGAATCTCTCTTTCATCAAAATTATGGAGGTTACTATCTCTTTTTTTAATTATTTCTTTAGTGGCTTCATTTTTAAAACCATCATTTTTTCCATAAAGAAGAATGATTTTATTTTTATTTAGATCGATTTTATTGATTTCATAAGATTTTAAAATCATTTAATTGAAGTAAGCCTTAAAATTAATTCGTTAGTAATAGAATTACTTAAATTTTTTTTAATAGTTTTTTCATAATTTTTTTTTTCATAACTATCACTTATATTTTTCATAATAAAATCTTTATTCATATTAATAGTTTGGTTTTCATTATTATTTTCAATAGTAAATATCGCGCTAGCTATAAGTTGATAATTT
>CACECL010000020.1 GCA_902557995.1 uncultured Pelagibacteraceae bacterium
TAGATTTGAGGAAGAACAAAGATTAAGAGAGGCAGCTAGAAAGTTAAAATATGAACAAAAAAAACTTAAAGAGATGGAAGAAAGATTAAGAGATTTGGAAACTGAAAGGCAGCAAGAAATACAAAGACAAATTTTAAAGGAAGAAACTGAGCAAAAAGCTAAGGAAGAGGAATTAAGAATTAAAGAAAAAAAACTTAAAGAAGCAGAACGTGAGAGAACAAATAAAGAAAATGAAAGACGTCAAAGAGAAAGAGAATTGAAAATAGAAGAGGAAAGACAAAAAAGAATTGAAGAAGAAAACGAGAGAATTCGATTAGCTGAAATTGCTCAAAAAGAGAGAGAAGATGATGAAAATAGGAGAATGAAAGAATGGGAGAAAAAATTTGATGAAGAGCAAAGATTAAAAGAAGAAGAGCTAGTTAGAAAATTTTACAGTGATGAAGTTTCTGAACAAGAGAATAATCAGGACGGTGACAACTTAGAAATTAAAACCGATGAAGATAATTTAAAAAATTAAATTTTCTGATCATACTCACCGACTTTACCTGTTTTTTGTAACAAATCGTCAATAAAATCAAAGATTTTTTTCTTTCTTTCATCTGATGTTGGGCTTTCAGTGACAATAACTAAAGATGGTTTGTTTGAAGAAGCTCTTATAAGCCCCCAAGAACCATCTTCCAATGAAAACCTAACTCCATTAACAGTTAAAACATCATTAATAACTTGGCCATCTATTTCAGTTTTGTTTTCTTTTAAATTTTTAATTTGCTTAACTAGCTTCTCAACAACTATATATTTTTCTTCATCTTTGCAAAAAGGTGCCATGGTTGGTGTTTGAAATGTATTGGGTAATTCACTAATAATTTCACTCATTTTTTTATTTTGATTATCTAATAAGTGACATACTTGAATTGCTGAATTGATACCATCATCATATCCAAAACCTAATGGTTGATTAAAGAAAAAATGACCACTTTTTTCAAAGCCTGCTAATGCTTTTTCAGTGTTTACTTTTCTTTTAATGTGAGAATGACCTGTTTTCCAATAAATTGTTTCACAATTGTTTTCTGATAAGATTTTATCTTTTGAGTATAGACCTGTTGATTTTACATCTACAACAAATTTAGAATTTTTATGTTTATTTGATAGATTTCTAGCTATCAGAAGACCTATCTTATCTGAAAATATTTCATTACCCTTATCGTCAATAACTCCAACTCTATCTCCATCACCATCAAATCCAAAACCTATGTCTGCATTGTTTTCTTTTACTACTCTAGCTATTTCATGAAGCATTTCTAGATCTTCTGGATTTGGGTTGTATTTAGGAAAATTCCAATCTAAATTACAATCTAATTCAATTACTTCACAACCAACACCTCTTAAAATATCTGGAGCAAAAATACCTGCAGTTCCATTCCCACAAGCCACCACAGCTTTTATTTTTTTATTAATTTTATTTTTACTAATTAAGTCACTTTTATAAATTTTATCAAAATCTTTTATTTGTTTTTCATTACCTTCACCTCTTGTAAATTTTTCATTTAAGGTAATTTCTTTTAATTCCTTCATTTCTTCAGGCGCATGAGTTAGACCTTTTTTGATTCCCATTTTCACGCCAGTCCAACCATTTTCATTATGACTTGCAGTAACCATAGCAACTGCATCTGCATCTAAATTGAATTGTGCAAAATAAACCATGGGAGACAATGAAAGACCAATATCCTCTATGCTGCATCCCGTAGACATTAATCCTTTTTTGAGAGCAGTTTTTATTTCTTCACTATAGGAACGGTAATCATGACCTACTATGATTCTGGGATTGTCTTTTTTGGTATGTATTTTTATCTGTGTTCCAAACCCTCTTCCAAGATTCTCTATTCCAGATTGGTTTATATCTTTCTCATACAACCATCGGGCGTCATATTCTCTAAAACCGTAGGGGTCTATTTTTATATTTTGGCTCACTGGTTATTTACATACTGTTTATTATGTTAATTTCTTGAAAAATTTTTTATTTTTTTATTGATTATCATATTGTCGCGTTCTATAAATGTTCTATTGTACAAAAGTTTATTTAGTATATTTACGATAAACGCCTACAACATATAGTTGTTTTCGTACTAATAACAAAATATAATTAAAATTTATGAATAAGATTCTTTCTCAAGCCCTCAAAAAAGCTGTCTCTGAATATAGCCCGGCAGTTAAAGAGGTCTCAAAAGGCAATAGACCAGATCTTTTTTCGTTAAACAATGAAACAGAACTTTTTCAAAATGATAAAGGTATAATAATTAAAATTGATAGATCAAAAGACTCAAACTTAACTGATTTTGGAAAAGCGACTTTAAAAGATAGATATCTTGGTCCAAACGAATCTTATCAAGACTTGTTTGCAAGAGTAGCTAGCACATACTCTGATGATAACTTACATGCACAAAGAATTTACAATTATATTAGTAATCTTTGGTTTATGCCTGCTACTCCAGTTTTATCAAATGGTGGAACTAAAAGAGGTTTACCAATTTCATGTTTTTTAAATGAAGCTTCAGACAGCTTGGGTGGAATTTTAGATCTTTGGAGTGAGAATGTTTGGCTTGCTGCTAAGGGTGGTGGTATCGGAAGTTATTGGGGTAACTTAAGATCTATTGGAGAGAAAATTGGAAAAGTTGGAAAGACTTCAGGAATAATTCCGTTTATTAAAGTTATGGACTCATTAACGATGGCAATTAGTCAAGGTTCATTAAGAAGAGGGTCAGCAGCTTGTTATCTTCCAATTGATCATCCTGAGATTGAGGAATTTATAGAGATGAGAAGACCTACAGGTGGAGACCCAAATAGAAAAGCTTTAAATTTACATCATGGCGTTTTAGTTTCAGATGCTTTTATGAGAGCAGTTGAAACTGATGAACAATGGGCATTGAAAAGTCCTGCTGATGGAACTATTCAGCAAACTATTTCTGCAAGAAATTTATGGATTAGATTATTAACAGCAAGAATAGAAACTGGTGAACCTTATATAATTTACATTGATACTGTTAACAGACAAATTCCTCAGCATCATAAATTAGCAAATCTTACAGTTAAAACTTCTAACTTATGTAGCGAGATAACTTTACCTACAGGAATTGATAAGGATGGAAGGGACAGAACAGCGGTATGTTGTTTATCTTCTTTAAATTTAGAGAAGTATGATGAATGGAAAGATGATCCTGATATGATTAATGATGTGATGAGATTTTTAGACAATGTTTTATCAGATTTTATCAATAAAGCTCCTGATCAGTTTAGAGATGCAAAATATTCAGCAGAAAGAGAAAGAAGTGTTGGCTTGGGCGTAATGGGCTTTCACTCATTTTTACAAAAAAATAGAATTCCACTTGAGTCAGTGATGGCGAAATCATGGAATAAAAAAATATTTAAAAACATAGATGAAAAAGTAAATCAAGCATCTAAAGATTTGGCCGAAGAAAGAGGTGCTTGTCCAGATGCGGCTGAGTATGGTTTTAAGGAAAGATTTTCGAACAAAACAGCGATAGCTCCAACAGCTTCTATTTCAATTATTTGTGGTGGAGCATCTCCAGGAGTAGAACCAATTGCAGCAAATAGTTACACACACAAAACTTTATCAGGTTCTTTTAATGTCAGAAATAGATATCTAGAAGAAATATTACAAAGTCATGGTAAAAATGATGATGAAACATGGTCTACCATTACTACAAATCAAGGATCTGTTAGTCATCTAGATTTCTTAACTGATTTAGAAAAAGATGTATTTAAGACAGCTTTTGAACTTAACCAAAATTGGATCATTGAACTTAGTGGTGATAGAACCCCCTATATTTCACAAGCTCAATCGGTAAATTTATTTTTACCAGCAGATGTCCATAAAAAAGAATTACACAAAATTCATTTTGATGCATGGAAGAAAGGCTTAAAAAGCCTTTATTACTGTAGATCAAAATCAATTCAAAGAGCTGAAAATATCAATGATGTCAAATCAACCGATATAACAGCTAATGTTTATAAATCTAAAAATCAACAATCTAACGAGCAGCCAGAGTACGAGGAGTGTTTATCATGTCAGTAGCAGAAAAAATTAATAAAGAGATTATTCAACCAAAAAAGATGGGTCTATTAGTAGAAAACCCGGTGTATAAACCTTTTAGATATCCATGGTGTTATGATGCATGGTTAACTCAACAAAGAATTCATTGGTTGCCAGAAGAAGTCCCTTTAGGAGACGATGTTAGAGATTGGCAAAAAAATTTATCTCAACCAGAAAAAAATTTATTAACACAAATTTTTAGGTTTTTTACTCAAGCAGATGTAGAAGTTAATAATTGTTATTTAAGGCATTACACAACTGTATTTAAACCAACCGAGGTATTAATGATGATGACTGCATTTGCTGCAATGGAGACAGTTCATGTAGCTGCTTATTCTCATCTTTTAGATACTATTGGTATGCCTGAGTCAGAATACTCAGCTTTCATGAAATACAAAGAGATGAAAGACAAATACGATTACATGCAGGGTTTCAATGTAAATTCTAAAGAAGATATTGCAAAAACAGTTGCAGTGTTTAGTGCATTTACAGAAGGGTTACAGTTGTTTGCAAGTTTTGCTATTTTATTAAATTTTCCAAGACACAATAAAATGAAAGGAATGGGGCAGATAGTTACTTGGTCTGTAAGAGATGAAACACTTCATTGTAATTCTATGATTAGAATTTTTAAGGAGTTTATAAAAGAAAACCCTGAAATCTGGACACCTAAACTTAAAAAAGAACTTTATGAAGCTTGTAGAATAATTGTTGAGCATGAGGATGCTTTTATTGATTTAGCTTTTGAAATGGGTCCAATGGAAGGTTTAACCGCTCAAGAAGTTAAAGATTATATTAGGTTTATTGCGAATAGACGACTTATTCAATTAGGATTAGAACCAATTTATGATGTTCAAAAAAATCCACTAACTTGGTTAGATACAATGCTTAACGCTGTTGAGCATATGAACTTCTTTGAAGGTCGAGCAACAGAATATTCTAAAGCATCAACTCAAGGGACTTGGGCAGAAGCATTTAGTTAAATTGAGATACAAAAAATACTTCCGCAAAACAAGTTTCAAGCAAAAAGGAGTTGGTGATTTTTTTTTGAAAGAAGTTTTTCAGAAAAAACCAAAAGTTTTCTTAGAAGTCGGTGTTTTTCATGGTGTGACAGCCAGAAATGTATGTGAACTTTTATATTCAATCCACAAAAATGACTTCAAATACATCGGTTTAGATTTGTTTGAGGAAAACGATATAAATAAGCAAGAAATAATACCCAATTCAAAATTCTTAAATCCAATAAAAAATATTTATTTCAAATACATAAAAAAACAAAACCCTTATAGCAAAGAAGCAGTTCAAGATTTGTTAAAAAAATTTGAAAAAAATATTTATCTTATAAAAGGGAATTCTAATGATATTTTAAAAAATATTGATATGAAAAAAATTGACTATATTTTTTTAGATGGCGGACATACTTATCAAACAGTTATGAACGATTTAGAGGCATGTATTGACGCTCTAAATAATGGAGCGACTATTCTTTGTGATGATTATAACCTTGGACATGCCCCAGGTGTAAAAAAATCAATAGATGATTTTGTAAACAATTACAAATTGAATTGTAATATATTAGGTGAAGATTCTAGGTTTGCAAAAATAGAAAAAAATTAAGCTACCTCTGATTCAATTGCATTACTTTTCTATGTTTGTTACCTTTGTAGCTAGCTAGAGGTCTGATAAGTTTGTTAGCGGCATGTTGCTCCATAATATGGGCAGACCAACCAGTAATTCTTGAAATAACAAAAATAGGTGTGAAGAAATCAGTATCAAATCCCATTAAATGATAAGTTGGTCCAGTAGGATAATCAACATTTGGATATATGTTTTTTTCTTTAATCATTACTTTTTCCACAATGTCATAAATTTTTTCAAATTTTTTATCTTTTTTAATTTTCGCAACTTTTCCAAAATACTCTCTCATCGTAGGAACTCTTGAATCTCCTGATTTATAAACTCTGTGACCAAAACCCATAACCACTTCTTTATTTTTAAGAGCATTATTAATCCACTTTAATGCATTTTCAGGTTTTTTTATTTTATTCATCATGTGCATTACCTCCTCGTTTGCTCCACCATGTAGTGGACCTTTTAGGCTTGCAATAGCCCCTGTAATTGCACCATGAATATCAGACAAACTACTTGTAATGGTTCTTGCAGTAAATGTTGAAACATTAAAACTATGTTCAGCATATAAAATTAAGGAAACATCGAATGCTTTTACTATTTCTTTTTGAGGTACTTTACCAAAACACATGTAGAAAAAGTTTTCAGCAAAAGTTA
Organism: uncultured Pelagibacteraceae bacterium; assembly: GCA_902557995.1. Classification (GTDB taxonomy): domain Bacteria; phylum Pseudomonadota; class Alphaproteobacteria; order Pelagibacterales; family Pelagibacteraceae; genus Pelagibacter. The sequence goes on from CACECL010000020.1 coordinate 6,392, forward strand.
AAGTTTTTTTTGGCTTAATAATTTTTTTACCTTTTCTAATCCTGTAAAAAGCAGCTAATGCAGTTGGGGTTTTTGCAAAAATTCTTAAAGCTTTTCTCATATTTGCTTCTGAAGAGGAGTCTGCAGTTTCTTTGTCTTCTAATCCCATTACGCTTACCGCTGTTCTTGCAACATCCATTGGATGAGATTTTTTGGGCATGTGTTTGATTATTTCATATAAATTTTTTGTTAGTTCTCTGTTGTTTCTTTCTTCTTTTTCAAATTGTCTAAGTTGGATAGTATTCGGAAGATCCTTATTTAGAATCAGATATGCAACTTCTTCAAATCTACAGTATTCACATAAATCTTGAGCCGCATATCCTCTATAAGTAAGAGAATTTATTTCTGGCATTACTTTTGAAACTTCTGTTTCGTCTACAACAATACCTAGTAAGCCTTTTTTAATATCATCACTCATTATTCATGTCCTTCCGTACTAAAATCATAAATTTTTTCATCTAATGAATTATATTTTTCATAATCCACTAATTCATAAAGTCTTTTCCTAGTTTGCATTTTATCAATAATATTATTTTGATGTCCATTTGCATAAATGTCTCTTAATCCATCTTCAACATTTTTCATAGCCAACCTCTGTGTTGTTACCGGATAAATTACAATATTATATCCAAAATTTTCTAATTCTTTGTAGTTAAATAATTTCGATTTACCAAACTCAGTCATGTTTGCTAATAGATAGCCAGATAAATTTTTACGAACTTTTTCAAAATCTTTTTCATCTTTAAGAGCTTCTGGAAATATTATTTCAGCACCAGCATCAATGTAGGCTTTGCATCTTTCAATCATTTTATCGATACCTTCAACACTCTTAGCGTCTGAACGAGCTATAATTTTAAAGTTTTGATCTTTTTTTGCAGCAACACATTCTTTAATTTTTTTAACCATAGCATCAGTTGAAATAAGCTCTTTATTATCAAGATGCCCACATCTTTTCCTTTCAATCTGATCCTCTAAATGAACTCCTGTTATTCCAAATTCCTCAAAGGTTTCTATGGTTTCTTTACATGATTTAAATCCCGTATCTATATCAACTATTGTTGGAAGATTAGTTACTCTCGAAATCAGATAAGATCTCGTACTAACATCTTGTAGTGTAGTTAAACCAATATCTGGAAAACCAAGATCATTAGCCATTACTCCACCAGATACATAAACTGCGTCATAACCAATTTCTTCAATTAACTTTGCTGTTAATGGATTGTATGCTCCAGGAACTCGTAATATTTTATTTGATTTTAATTTCTGGTCAAAATCTAATCTCTTTTGACTTGGTTCTTTTTCCACAAAGTGCATTAAAAAATTCCCTTTTTATTATTTTGTTTTAATTTGTTCTTTCTAACTTCAATATTTAATTTATAAAGTTGACCAGGTTTTAAATTTTTTAAATTTTGAACTATTTTTAAAAAACGATCACTTTCTTTTCTATCTAAAATATCATCAGTTAAAGTTAAAAATTTATTTATATAATTTTCTCTCTTAAATGGTCTAGCGCCATATGGATGTGCGTCCGCTCTATCTAGTTCCTCTATTATTTTTTTTCCATTATTAAGTGTCACAACTACTTTAGCTCCAAATGCTTTGTTTTTTGGATTTGGATCGTGATATTTCTTTGTCCATTTTTTATCTTCATACGTTTTTATTGATTTCCAAATCTTAATGGTACTTTTTCTATTTGCTCTAGCTTTTGTGTAAGATTTAATATGATGCCAATCTCCATCTTCCAAGGCTACAGCAAAAATATACATAATAGAATGATCCAATGTTTCTCTACTTGCATTAGGATCCATTTTTTGAGGGTCATTAGCGCCTGTACCAATAACATAATGAGTGTGATGACTTGTAAAAATATCAATTTTTTTAATAAGTTTTAAATTTGAAATTTTTGTTTTTAGTTTTTTGGCTAGATCTATCAATGCTTGAGATTGATATTCAGCAGAATATTCTTTTGTATATGTCTCTAAAATAGCTTTTTTACTTTCACCTTTTTTCGGTAATGGGACTTTGTAGTTAGCTTTTTTACCATCTAGTATTCTTGCTACAACACTATCTTCACCTTCATAAATTGGGCTTGGAGCTCCTTCACCTCTCATAGCTCTATCTACAGCTTCGATAGCAAGTTTGCCTGCATGTGCTGGAGCATAGGCTTTCCAACTTGAAATTTCTCCTTTTCTTGATTGTCTTGTAGAAATTGTTGTATGTAATGCCTGTTGAACAGCCTGATAAATAGTTTCAGTATTTAATTTTAACATTGTTCCTAATCCAGCAGCCACACTAGGTCCTAAATGAGCAATATGATCAACCTTATGCTTATGTAAACAAATTCCTTTAACTAAATTTACTTGAACTTCGTATGCAGTAATTATTCCTCTTAATAAATCCAATCCACTTTTTTTATTTTGCTGTGCAACACTTATAAGAGGAGGTATGTTATCACCTGGATGACTATAATCTGCAGCTAAAAAAGTGTCATGAAAATCTAATTCTCTAACTGCAGTTCCATTAGACCAAGCTGCCCATTCGCAATCGAATTTTAAGTTAGAGTTTACACCAAATAATGTAGCACCATTTTTCCTAGAATGCTTTAATGCCATTTCTCTAGATGAGATTACTGGCTTTCTATTTAACGAAGCAATAGCAACTGAAGCGTTATCAATTATTCTATTTATAACCATTTCAATAGCGTCTTTATTTAATTTAGCGTTATCACTTGCTATCTCTGCTATCTTCCAAGCAAGTTGCTTCTTCTTTGGAAGATTAATTTTTGATGGATATACTTTAACTGTATGTAATAACAAAATAACTCCTAATTTGTGATTTTGTTTTAATAGTTAAAATAAATTAATCAATATTAAAGATATTGAGATACAATTTTTTCAATGCCTAAAAAGTCTTTTACTAAGTGATTATGATAAATTTCATTAGTATTTTTTTCTGTATAACCGTCTTCAAGCAAAATCATCGGAATTCCTGCCGCTTTAGCAGCATTAGCATCAGACTCACTGTCACCAATCATAATTGATTTATTTTTACTACCATCTAAAATTTCTATGATTGTAGTTATATGTCTAGGATCTGGTTTGCAATAATCAAAAGTATTAAATCCAGCAACATACTCAAAGTAATTATATATCCCAATTTTTTTAAGTAGATCAACTGCAAGATGTTCAGTTTTATTAGTACACACAGCCATTGATATATTTTCTTTTTTACACCAGTTTAAAAAATCTTTTACACCAACCATCAGAGTACTTTCATTTAAAATATTATTTCCATAATATGAAATAAACTCATCTGTCATTTCACTTTTAATTTTCTCATTAATCGAGGTTAATTCTTTTTTAGCTTGGCTCCATATAGATCTACCGATCATTGCTCCAGCTCCTTGACCAACTGCGCTTTTAAGTTCATCAAGAGATTTAGTGGGGTAGCCAAATTTTTTCATAACATGGTTATGAGCAAGCATTAGATCAGGCGCTGTATCTACCAACGTACCATCTAAATCGAATAAAACTGTAAATTTTTGTTTCATTTTAAAAGTATTTTAAAGAAATAAATTGTGAATTAATCAATATATATACTTAATGTAAATAAAACCTAAATGGAAGTTTTAATTCAAAAAAAACTTAGAGAAAAATTTATAAAGTCAGGCGTAAAGATGATAGGTCCTGAAACTATTTTTTTTTCAAAAGATACTAAGATTGGAAAAAATGTAACCATTGAACCTTATGTTGTTATTGGCTCAAAGGTTAAAATTGGGAACAATGTAATTATAAAATCTTTTTCACACTTAGAAACTTGTAAGATCGAAAATAAAGTTGAGATTGGTCCATATGCCAGAATAAGACCTTATACAATTTTAAAAGAAGGATCTAAAATAGGTAATTTTGTAGAGATTAAAAAAAGCACTTTAGGAAAAAAATCTAAAGTTAATCATTTATCTTATGTGGGAGATGCTCAAATTGGAAAATCAGTGAACATTGGAGCAGGCACAATTACTTGTAATTATGATGGAGTAAATAAAAATGAGACAAAAATTAAAGACAAAGTATTTATAGGCTCAAACTCTTCTTTAGTTGCTCCGATTACTATAAACAAAAATAGTATCATTGGAGCTGGATCAGTTATAACAAAAAATGTTAAAAAAAAATCTTTAGCACTAACAAGATCGCCACAATTAGAAGTTAAGAATTACAAAGGAAAGAAAAAATAATTTATGTGTGGAATTATTGGAATATCAAGTAACAAACCTGTTTCTGCAAATATAATTAATTCATTAAAAAAATTAGAGTACAGAGGGTATGACTCGGCAGGAATAGCTACACTTTCAGATGGTGAAATCAATGAAGTAAAATCAGAGGGAAGAGTTGATAATTTAGAAAATAATTTTGATTTAAAAAACTTAAGAGGAAATATTGGTATAGGTCATGTAAGATGGGCAACTCATGGAATTCCAAATAGTTTAAATGCTCATCCTCATTCTTCTCATAACGTATCTGTAGTTCATAATGGAATTATTGAAAACTCTACAATATTAAAAAAACATTTAATTAACAAAGGTCATAACTTCAAATCACAGACAGATACAGAGGTAATAGTTCATTTAATAACAGAACATTTAAAGACTTCAGAGTTAGAAGAAGCCATCACAAAAACTTTAAAACAACTCCATGGTAGTTTTGCTCTTGGAATTGTTTTTAAAGATATGCCAGACTTAATAGTTGGTGCTAGAAGAGGATCACCCTTAGCTGTTGGTTATGGTCCAAACGAAAACTATTTAGGATCAGATTCTTATGCTTTAAAATCTATGACAAATAAAATTACTTATCTTGATGATGGTGAATTTTGCATTGTTAAAAAAGATCAAGTTCTTTTTTTCAACGAAGAAGGAAAAAAAGTTAATAAAAAAATATTAGAACTTTCATCAGATCAAGCAAATTATGATAAAGGCGACTTTAAACATTTCATGGCAAAAGAAATTGAGGAGCAACCACTAACAATTAAAACTGGAATTAAAGAATATGTAGATAATGCAAATAAAGAAATAAATATTTTTAATTTTCCTTGGAAAATAGAAGAGATTAATTCAATCACCTTAATAGGATGTGGAACAGCGTATCACTCTTGTTTAATGGCAAAATATTGGTTTGAAGAACTTACAAATTTAGATGTTAATATAGATATAGCTTCTGAGTTTAGGTACAGAAAAAATAGATTTAAAAGGGACACTTTGTATGTCTTTGTTTCGCAATCTGGGGAAACAGCGGATACTTATGCAGCTTTAGATTTATGTAACAAAAATAACATGAAAACATGTGCTATTGTTAATGTAATCGAAAGTTCAATAGCAAGAGATTCTAATTTTGTTTTACCAATTCATTGTGGTCCCGAAATTGGAGTTGCATCAACAAAAGCATTTCTAGGTCAAATACTTGTTTTATATATTTTAGCTTTAAAACTTGGATCAATAAGAAATGAAATTGAAAAAAAAGAATATCAAGAAAAAATTAAAGACTTAAAAGCTTTGCCTGGCTTAATAGAGAAAACATTGCTTCATGATAATGATATCCAGGCAATATCCTCAACATTTAACGAAGCAAAGGGTTCAATGTTTTTAGGAAGAGGGTATTCATATCCAATAGCTTTAGAAGGTGCATTAAAACTTAAAGAACTTTCATATGTTCATGCCGAAGGATATCCAGCGGGGGAAATGAAACATGGACCTTTGGCCTTAATAGAAGAGGGCATGCCAGTAGTTGTTTTGGCCCCGAGAGATAATTATTATAAAAAAACAATTTCTAATATGCAGGAAGTAATTGCTAGAGGAGCTAAGGTATTATTGATAACTAACAAAAGTAAAGATGAAGTTGTGTCAGA
>CACECL010000021.1 GCA_902557995.1 uncultured Pelagibacteraceae bacterium
TTGTTAAATTTATAGCTACTTCTATTTTTTCTAAATCACCCACAAATCCTGGAGCGATAATTGAAACAAATGCAGGCATAAAAATTTCAATTATTATTGTTAAAAACAATAACCCTAAAAAAAGAAGATTAAAAATATCATTAGCAAATTTGTTTGATTGTTTTTTTCCTTTAGTAATTTCTGATGAATAGCTTGGAACGAATGCCGCATTAAAAGTGCCTTCGGCAAATAATCTTCTAAAAGTATTTGGAATTCTAAATGCTACAAAAAAAGCATCCGCCAACATCCCTGTTCCTAGAAAAATTGCTATTAAAATATCTCTTAAATAACCAAGCAATCTACTAATGATAGTATAAAAACCAAATGTACCTGTTGACTTAAGTAAGTTCATAAATCATATTAGTCTTAATTTTACCCCAATTGTACTCTTATTGTTATCATAAATGAAAAAAACAAAAATTGATCATTACACAGATAAAGAAGCTTTAGATTTTCATAAAGACAAAAAACCTGGCAAGATTGAGATTATTTCCTCAAAAAATATGACAACAAAGCGTGATCTAGCTTTAGCATATTCTCCAGGAGTTGCTGCTCCTGTAAAAAAGATAAGTGAAAATCCAGAAGCAGCTTATGATTACACAAGTAAAGGAAACCTTGTTGCAGTAATAAGTAATGGTTCAGCAATATTAGGAATGGGAAATTTAGGTGCTCTTGCATCAAAGCCTGTGATGGAAGGAAAGGCCGTATTATTTAAAAGATTTGCAGATATCGATTCCATAGATTTAGAAATCGATTGTAAAGATTCAAACGAAATCATAAATTCAATTAAAAATTTTGCACCTAGCTTTGGTGGGATAAATTTAGAAGATATTGCGGCCCCAGATTGTTTTATAATTGAACAAAAATTAAAAGAAATTTTGGATATTCCTGTTTTTCATGATGATCAACATGGAACAGCAATTATAACAACTGCAGCATTAATTAACGCTTTAAATATTAGTGGTAAATCAATTAAAAAAATTAAAGTTGTAGTTAATGGTGCAGGAGCTTCAGCGCAAGCTTGTACCGAGTTATTTAAAAATTCAGGAGTAAAATCTGAAAATATAATAATGCTAGACAGAAAGGGCGTTATTTACGAAGGAAGAACTGAGGGAATTGATCAGTGGAAATCCAGATATTCAGTTAAAACTAAACATAGAACTTTAAAGGATGCTGTTAAAGGCGCAGATGTTTTTTTAGGATTATCAGCAAAAGGTGTTCTAAAGAAAGAGATGGTTAAATCTATGGCAAAAAATCCAATTATATTTGCTTGTGCTAATCCTGATCCAGAAATTACCCCAGAGGAAATTAGTGAGGTTAGAAATGATGCAATTGTTGCAACAGGGAGATCAGATTACCCTAATCAAGTAAATAATTTAATTGGATTTCCTTATATCTTTAGAGGAGCTTTAGATGTGAGATCTAAAACGATAAATGAAGAAATGAAGGTTGCTGCAGCTAATGCAATAGCTAAGCTTGCAAGAGAAGATGTTCCTGATGAAGTTGTTGCAGCTATGGGTGGTGAAAGACCTCATTATGGAAAAGATTATATTATTCCATCTACATTTGATCCAAGATTAATTAGTGTAATACCAGCGGCTGTAGCAAAAGCAGCTATAGATAGTGGAGTAGCTAGAAAAAATATAGATGATTTTGATGCTTATAAAGATCAACTAAAACAGAGGCTAGACCCAACAGTAACAATCATGCAAGGTATAAATTCATTTATAAAAAAAAATCAGAAAAGAATTGTTTTTGCTGATGGTGAAGATGAAAATACTTTAAAAGCCGCTATCGCATTTAAAAATTCAAAATTAGGTATTCCAATCCTGGTTGGTAAAGAAAGCAAGATTAAAGAACAAATTAAAAATATTGGTTATAGTGAAAATTTTGACATTGAAATTGTTAATTCAAAAGATGAAGAAAAAAGAAAAAGATACGTTAAACATTTATTTAAAAAATTACAAAGAGAGCAAGGATTATTAGAGCGAGATTGTGATCGAATGATCAGAAATGATCGAGTTGTTTGGGCTACTAGTATGGTTGCCTGTGGTGATGCTGATGGTGCTGTAACAGGCAATACAAGACGATTTGGTGCTTCATTTGAAAAAATTAAGCAAGTTGTTGATGTAAGAAAAGGTGAGATTATGTTTGGTTTAAACATGATCGTTCATAAAGGGAGAACTATTTTTGTTGGTGATACAAGTGTCCATGAATATCCAACTTCTGAACAAATGGCTGAAATGGCGATATCTACAGCAAGAGTAGTTAGACTTTTTGGATTTGATCCTAAAGTTGCTTTTGTATCCCACTCTACATTTGGACAACCTCTTACTAGTAGAACAAAACATATTCGAAACGCGGTTGAGATATTAAAAGAAAGAAAAGTAGACTTTGAATTTGACGGAGATATGCAGCCTGATGTTGCTCTTAATCCTGAGTATGAGGAACTTTATCCTTTTGCAAAGATAGTTGGTAAAGCAAATATTTTAATTATGCCTGGACAACATAGTGCAGCAATTTCTTACAAATTAATTAAAACTATAGGAGAAACAAAAGTGATTGGACCATTATTAATTGGACTTGGGCTTCCAATAGAAATTGCACCTTTAAGGTCATCGACTTCTGAGATACTTAATTTAGCATCGATTGCTGCTTATTCTTCCCAAGTGATTGATTACAAAAAATAATTATTCTCTTTGAATTCTTAAATCTTCAACAAGAATAATGCTGGCAATTACATCTTCGACATCAAGTATTTCTTTCGCTTCACTTATAACTAAATCTTTTTCTTCTGAAGTTAAAGCAATTCCATAAATATAAATTTTCTTCTTATAGGTATCAATTTGATAATTAGTTGCCTTAATATTTTTATTAACAATTATAGCTGTTCTAAGTTGAGAAGTAATTAAAACATCTTTTGCTGACTGTTTAAAATTAAATTCTTCTTTAATTTTAATATCATTCCTTACAGATCTAGCGCCTTTCGTTTCCCAGGCTAGTTTTGTTATTAATAGTTTTTCTTCTGGGCTATCTACTTTTCCAGTTATAAAAATTCGACCATCTAAAACTTTTGTTTTAACTGAAATAAGATATTTTTTATCTTTAGCTAATATTTTTGCACTAATAGTTTTTTGCATTATGGAATCATCTATTTGAGTGCCCATTGTTCTAGGATCTAATGCAACAGAAACACCAGTTCCAAAAAGACCTTTAGAACTAACCCCAACACATCCAGTTAAAATAAAACTTATTAAAACAAAAATTAATATTTTATTTTTCATTTTTTAATTCTAAACAATAATTGTATATTTCTTTTTTAGATACGTTAGTAATTTGACTTAAAATATCTGTAATTTCTTTAGTAGATAATTTATTAATCATTTTTTTAATCATATTCATATCTGATTCACTTAATTTTTTAGATAGATTTTTGTCTATTTTTTTTTCAGAAACAACAACAGTTAACTCGCCTTTTGGTTCTTTTTCAAATAATTCTAATTCATCAACATTTTTTCTAATAAATTCTTCGTATATTTTTGTAATTTCCCTACAAAAAACTATCTTTCTTCCTGCAAAATTCTTTTTTATTTCAGGTATAATTTTATTAATTTTTTTTGAAGAAATAAAAAACACTAAGGAATTTTCAAATTCTGAGAATTTTTTTAATTCATTAGATAATTGCTGTTTTTTATCTGGGAAAAAACCACAAAATAAAAATTTATCTGAAAAACCACTAATTGAAACAGCTGTGGCAACAGCCGAAGGTCCAGGAATGGGAAATATTTTAATCTCGTTATTAATACACTCATTAACTAAAATTGAACCAGGATCAGAAATACTAGGCGTACCAGCATCTGATATCAAAGAAATTATTTTTCCAGATTTTAGATATTCAATAATTTTTATTACATTTTTTTTTTCATTAAATTTATGATTTGAAATTAATTTTGATTTTATTTGATATTTATCTAAAAGGTTTTTTGAAATTCGAGTATCTTCACATAAAATATAATGAGACTGCTGTAAAACTTCAATTGCTCTTAAAGTAATATCTTTTAGATTTCCTAAAGGAGTTGATACCAAATAAAGACCATTTTCGTATTCTTTTAATTTAAATTGTGGTTTTATGATCATAATTCAGCTTAAAAAATATTATATTAACATCAAAATGATCAAATTAATTAAAATTATTTATTTTATTATTTTAAGTTTTTACTTTCTGTTTTTTCCAAATGTTAATGCTCAAGAAAAAATCAAAATAGGATTATTGGTGCCTATGTCAGGAGAAAATAAGGAGATTGGAGAATCAATCATTAAAGCAGTTGGATTAGCGGTCAAAGATATTGATAATGATCTGATAGAAATCTATCCAAAAGATACGGCAACTAAAGCTAACCAAACTTTAAAATCAGCATTTGAATTAAGTGAAATGGGGATAAAAATTGTTATAGGCCCTGTGTTCTATGAAAGTTTAACTTATTTAGATGAAATGAAGGATTTAACTTTTTTATCATTAACAAATAAAACTTTAGATCTTCCAAAAAATGTAATCTCTGCTGGCATTAATTCTACATCACAATTTAATACAATAAAAAAATTTTTAGAAACTAATAAAATACAAAAAACTATTTTTTTAACACCAATCCAAGATTATGAATTTGAAGTTAAAAGAGGAATGAAAAATTCAAAAATTAAAATTTATAAAGATTACGAATATAATATAGAGCCTACAAAACTAACAAAACAAATAGAAGAAATTACAAACTACAGAATAAGAAAGCAAAATTTAGAGGATGAAATAAAAAGGATAAAAAATTCAAATGATCCAAATAAAGAAAAGAAAATAAAAAGACTTGAAAAAAGGTACACTTTGGGAGGTTTAAATTTTGACGCTGTTGTAATTGCAGATTTTGATGAAAGTCTAAAAAGTGTATCTACATCACTTTTATATACTGACGTACTTCCAAAAAATAAATATTTTATAACTTTAAATCAATGGTTTGATGAAAGTTTGTTAAATGAAACTGATATTCAACCTTTATATTATCCATCAATAAATAAAGAAAATTTTGATAGCTACAAAATAAAGTACTATAACGCATTTAACGAAGATCCAACTCATTTGTCTTTATTAAGTTATGACCTTATTGGCTTAGTTTATTATTTATCAATGAATGCAAAAATAGAAAACTTAAATAAAATTTTTAAGAAAAAAAATTCATTCAAAGGAAAAATAGGAATTTTTGATATTAAAAATAATAAAATTAATCACAGACTTAATTTTTATAAAATTGAAAATCAAAAACTTATAGAAATTTTCTAATTTTTTTAAAAGCTTGATATCTATGATCCATTTTATACTTTTGAGATGGCTTCATTTCTCCAAAAGTTTTTCTTTTTCTTAAAGGAATAAAAATTGGATCATAACCAAATCCATTTTTTCCTTTTGCTTCATGTGAAATATGACCTTCAACTTTACCTATGACGCAAGCAATTTTTTTATTTAAGTATGAAATAGAAAGTGCACAAATAAATCTTGCTTTTATTTTTTTGTTTTTCCAATTTTTGTCTTTTTTATTTAATTCTCTATATACTCTTTTTATGGCTTTACTAAAGTCCCCATACTTTCCTCCCCACCTTGCAGAATAAATTCCAGGACTTTTATTTAAAAAATCTATTTCCAAACCAGAGTCGTCAGCTAAACAATACAATCCTGTCTTTTTTGAAAAATATTTAGATTTGATCAGTGAGTTTTCTTTAAAAGTCTTGCCATTTTCAACTGGGCTTTTAAGATCAAATGTAGATGTAGAATAAATTTTAATTTTTTTAGCCAATAAACTCTTGATTTCACGTAATTTACCCTTGTTATTAGTACCTATTAATAATTTATTAATTTTTTGTTTATACATCTAGAAATTAAGAAAATGCTTACCATATAAGAGACTATGGAAAAAGAGGAAATCCAAAATAACACTTCTGCAGATCAAAACGAAGATACTGTAAAAGAAAATGAGAAACCTAAAGAAAATCTAGCCGAAGAAAATAAACAAGAAATAAAGCAAGAAGCTAAAGAAGAAGTTAAAGAGCCAACTCCAGAAGAAAAAATTGCTGAACTGGAAGATAAAGTGGCAAGAACTTTTGCAGAAATGGAAAATCAAAGAAGAAGATTTGAAAAAGAAAAAGAAGATGCTTTTGAATATGGTGGTTATAGTTTTGCAAAAGAAGCATTAAATTTGATTGATAACTTAGATCGATCCAAACATGTTCTTGAAAGCGACGATAAATTAAAAGAAACAGAAGCATTAAAAAAGACGCTAGAGCATTTAGATATTATTAAAAAAGATTTAATCTCAATTTTTGAAAAAAATAACATTAAACCAATTGATAGCCTTAACAAAAAACTAGATCCAAACTTTCATCAAGCAATGATGGAAATTGAGGACGATACGAAAGAACCTGGAACAATAATTCAGGAAATTCAAAAAGGCTTTACTATAAAAGACAGATTACTTAGACCCTCATTAGTAGGAGTGTCAAAAAAAGTTACAATTAAAGAAGAAAAAACTGAGGAAAATCAGGAAAATCCAGAAAATAAATAATTATGAGATCAACTTGTAGTTTCACATTTAAACCCTATATGACGAAAGAGAGACATTAATATTATGAGTAAAATTATTGGAATAGACTTAGGAACAACAAATTCATGTGTTGCCATAATGGAAGGAACACAAGCTAAGGTTTTAGAAAATGCTGAAGGAGCAAGAACTACTCCATCAGTTGTTGCATTTACAGATGAAAACGAAAAATTAATTGGACAACCAGCAAAAAGACAAGCTGTTACAAATCCAGAAAATACTATTTTTGCAGTAAAAAGACTAATTGGAAGAAATTTTGACGACCCAACGGTAAAAAAAGATGTAGAAGCTGCACCTTTTAAAATAATTAATTCTGAAAAAGGCGATGCTTGGATTGAAGCTAAAGGTGAAAAATATTCACCTTCTCAAATATCAGCATTCATTTTACAAAAAATGAAAGAAACGGCAGAAAAATATTTAGGTCAGGCTGTAACAAAAGCTGTAATTACTGTTCCAGCATACTTTAATGATGCACAAAGACAAGCAACAAAAGATGCAGGAAAAATTGCTGGATTAGAAGTTTTAAGAATTATTAATGAACCAACTGCTGCATCGTTAGCTTATGGTTTGGATAAAAAACAAAATAAAAAAATTGCTGTATATGATTTAGGTGGAGGAACATTTGACGTATCTATCCTAGAATTGGGTGATGGTGTATTTGAAGTTAAATCAACTAATGGTGATACTTTTTTAGGTGGTGAAGATTTTGATAATGCTGTTGTTGATTACTTAATTTCTGAATTTAAGAAAGATAACGGAATTGATCTTAAGTCAGATAAACTTGCTTTACAAAGATTAAAAGAAGCTGCTGAAAAAGCAAAAATTGAATTATCTTCTGCAGAACAAACAGATATAAATCTGCCTTTTATCACTGCAGATAAAACAGGTCCAAAACATATTAATTTAAAAATGACTAGAGCAAAACTTGAGGCTCTGGTTGAAGACTTAATTGCTAGAACTATGCCTCCATGTAAAACCGCTCTTAAAGATGCGGGAATTACTGCTAGTGAAATTGATGAAGTAGTTATGGTAGGTGGTATGACTAGAATGCCAAAAGTATTAGAAGAAGTTAAAAACTTTTTTGGGAAAGATCCTAACAAAAGTGTAAACCCTGATGAAGTAGTTGCTATGGGTGCTGCTATTCAAGCAGGAGTATTACAGGGTGATGTTAAAGATGTACTTCTATTAGATGTAACTCCATTGTCGCTAGGTATTGAAACACTTGGGGGAGTTTCAACAAAACTAATTGATAAAAATACAACAATCCCAACTAAAAAAAGCCAAGTTTTCTCAACAGCTGAAGACAATCAGCCTGCAGTATCTATTAGAGTTCTACAGGGTGAAAGAGAAATGGCAGCTGATAATAAAGCCCTAGGTAACTTTGAATTAGTAGGTATTGCGCCAGCACCAAGAGGAGTTCCTCAAATTGAAGTTACATTTGATATTGATGCTAATGGTATCGTAAATGTTTCGGCAAAAGACAAAGGAACTGGTAAAGAACAAAAAATCCAAATTCAAGCTTCAGGTGGATTAAGTGATGAAGAAATTGAAAAAATGGTTAAAGATGCAGAAGCTAATAAGGAAGCTGATAAAAAGAAAAGAGAGTCTGTTGATGCTAGAAACCAAGCAGATACTCTAATTCACTCTACTGAAAAGAATTTAAAAGAACATGGATCAAAGATTTCTGATGCAGAAAAAAAAGCAATTGAAGATGCCTCAACTGCTGTAAAAGAAGCTTTAAAAGGTGAAGATATTGAAGATATTAAGAAAAAAACTGAAGCTTTAGTTCAAGCTTCAATGAAACTTGGTGAAGCAATCTATAAATCACAACAAAGTGCAAAACCTGACTCTGGAAAAGATGATGGTGGAGATGATGCGGGTAAAAAAGACGAGAATGTTGTTGATGCTGATTTCGAAGAAGTAAAAGACGAGAATAAAGAAAAAAGCGCTTAAAAACTGACATTTAATTGTCTGGGGTAATTTGATGGCTAAAAGAGACTATTACGATGTCCTAGGCGTTAATAAGAGCGCGAGTCCTGAAGAATTAAAATCCGCATACAGAAAATTAGCTGTTAAATATCATCCTGATAAAAATCCAGGAGATAGCAAAGCGGAAGAAAAATTCAAAGAAGCCAGTGAGGCTTACGGAATACTTTCAGACAAAGAAAAAAAGCAAAACTACGATAACTTTGGTCATGCTGCATTTGAAAACGGTGGTGGAAGACAAAGTGGAGGTTTTGGTGGTTTCAGTGGAGCAGATTTTTCAGATATTTTTGAAGATTTCTTTGGTGATTTTGGAGGAGGTGGAAGATCAAGAAGTAGAAAATCAAACAATAGAGGTTCAGATTTAAGGTATGATTTATCAATTTCTCTAGAAGAGGCTTATCATGGAAAAAAGCAAGATATTAAATTTTCAACATCTGAACAGTGTGGTACTTGTAAAGGAAATGGATCAAAACCTGGCTATTCTCCAGACAGATGCTCATATTGTGGCGGTAATGGGAGAATAAGATCTAATCAAGGATTCTTTACTGTACAACAAACCTGTCCTCAATGTAATGGAAATGGTGAGGAAATTACTAACCCTTGTAATGATTGTAATGGTCAGGGTAAAAAGCAAGCATCTAAAAGAATATCTGTAACAATTCCAAAAGGTGTAGATGATGGAACAAGAATAAGGCTTGCAGGAAAAGGTGAAGCCGGAACTAGAGGTGGAGCAACAGGAGATCTTTATTTGTTTATTAATGTTAATTCACATAACTTATTTAAAAGATCAGACGAAAATTTATTTTTTGAATTTCCACTTTCTTTTGCAGATGCTGCTCTAGGAACAACCATTGAAATTCCTACTGTTGATGGTGGAAAAGCAAAAATAAAAATTCCTGACGGTACTCAAAATGGAAAACAATTCAGATTAAAAGGTAAAGGAATGCCATTTATGAGAAGAGGCGATTTCGGAGACTTATATGTTCAAGTTAAAACAGAGGTACCTGTATATTTAAATAAAAAACAAAAAGAATTATTAGAACAATTTAGAGAAATTGAAAACGACAAGTCGAATCCGAGTATTAAAAAATTTTTTCAAAAAGCAAAAGATTTCTGGAAAAACTAAAAGACTAATCTTCTAAAAAGGTTAATATTAGCTAAATGAAAAAAATTAATTTAGCGATTTCAGGTTGTATGGGTAGAATGGGCCAGCAATTAATTAAGTCTTCAAAGAAAAATAAAAACTTTAAATTAGTTACACTTACAGAAAATAGATTAATAAATAAAAAATTTAATGGAGTTAAACCTGAGTTAAATTCTGAAAAAGCTTTTAGAAAAGCTGACGTAATTATTGATTTTACTATTCCTAACTGCACTCTTGAAATATTAAAAATAGCATCAAAACTAAAAAAAAAGATAATAATCGGTACTACTGGATTTACTAGAGGTCAGGAAAATCAGATTAAGAAATTTTCAAAAAAAATACCAATTTTAAAAGCTGGAAACATGAGCTTAGGTGTAAATTTATTAATGTATTTAACTGAGATTGCGTCAAAATCATTAAATGATGAATACTTAAGTAAAATATTTGAAGTACACCACAAACATAAAAAAGACTATCCATCTGGTACTGCGTTAATGCTTGGTAAAGGAATTGCCGATGGAAAAAATAAAAATTTATATAATTTAATTGGAAAAAAATACTTAAATAAAAAATCTTTTCCTTACGGAAAAAAGATCAATTTTAACTCGATCAGAAAAGGTGAAATTATTGGTGAACATGAAGTAAAATTCTCAAGTGGAAAAGAAATAATTACATTAAATCATGAAGCTTTTGATAGAGCACTTTACTCAGATGGAGCTTTGGCTGCATCTAAATGGTTAATGAAAAAAAAACCAGGGTTATATTCTATGAGAGATTTGCTTAACTTTTCATAATGAATGAAAGAAAAAAAGCAAAAATCATCATTAAAATTCTAAATAAAATTTATCCTAAAGCACCTGTACCACTAAAAAGTAAAAATACTTTCACACTATTAATTTCTGTGCTGCTTTCAGCACAATGTACTGATGTAAACGTTAACAATGTAACAAAAGATATTTATCCAAAATACTATAAACCAGAACACTTTGTAAAATTAGGAAAAAAAAAAATTGAAAAATTAATTAAAAAAATCGGTATTTTTAGAATTAAAGCAAAAAGTATTTACCTGATGTCAAAACAAGTCTTAGAAAAACATAATGGGAAAGTACCTAAAACTTTTGAGGAACTAGAAAAATTACCTGGTGTAGGCCACAAAACAGCAAGTGTAGTAATGTCTCAAGGCTTTGGATATCCAGCTTTTGCAGTTGATACTCATATTCACAGACTTGCACAACGATGGGGGTTAACAAATGGAAAAAATGTAATTCAAACTGAAAAAGATTTAAAAAGAATATTCCCTAAAAAAACTTGGTCCAAACTTCATTTACAAATAATTTTTTATGGTAGAGAATATTGTAAAGCAAGAGATTGTTATGGTTTAACTTGTAAAATCTGTACAACTTGCTACCCAAATAGAAAAAAACCTGTTATTACCAAAAAGGCTTAGTATGCAAATTTTAGGAATAGGAAATGCAATTGTTGATGTAATTTGTAAAGTAGATGACAACTTTATTAATAAAAATAATCTTACAAAAAGCACAATGAAATTATTTTTTGATGAAAATGAGTTCAAAAATTTATTAACAAATCTTAAAATTGAAAAAACTGTCTCTGGAGGATCTGTAGCAAACTCAATAGTCGGTATATCTCAACTTGGTAATAAAGCTGGCTTTATAGGCAAAATTTCAGATGATGAATTTGGTAGTAATTATGAGGAGGGATTAAAAAAAAGAAAATGTAGAATATTTTTATTCAAAAAAGAAAGAGGAATTACCAACTGGAACATGTTTAATATTAGTAACACCTGACTCAGAAAGAACAATGTGTACTTTTTTAGGAACTGCAGGAAAAATTAATGAAAATGATGTTAGCTCTGATGCAATTAAAAAAAGTGAAATAATATTTTTAGAGGGTTATTTGTGGGATGAAGGAGAGCCCAAAAAAGCATTTGATAAAGCTATAAATAATGCAAAAAAAGTTGCTATGTCGCTCTCAGATCTATTTTG
>CACECL010000022.1 GCA_902557995.1 uncultured Pelagibacteraceae bacterium
TTTATAAAAAGGAGGTAACTATGGCTAAATTTATAGTAATGGGCAATTATACAGCTCAAGCTTTTAAAGGATTTATAGGTAATCCAGACCAAGACAGAGCTGCAGCAGCTACTGCTTTATCAGAGGCAGTAGGAGGAAAGATGGAATCTTTTATGATCACAAGAGGAGCTTATGATTTTGTAGGAGTTGTGAGTGGTAGTATTGGATTTGAAGGCGCAGCAGCAGTTAAGCTAGCAGTTGAAGCTTCTGGAGCTATAACAAATTTTACCATATTAGAAGAAATGGATATGGGTAAAGTTGCTGGCATGGCATCAAAGGCTATGGCTAATTATAAACCAGCAGGTTAAAGCTAGATTTTTAAGTTAATTCTATCATGATTAATTTTATTAATTATGATAGCTTTAACTTAAATGAATATATTAAGAGATAACTTTGGCAGAACTTTTCCATATATAAGACTTTCGATTACTGATGTATGTAATTTTAAGTGTGGGTATTGTTTACCAAATGGATATCAAATTGATAAGAGCGATAATAGAAAATTTCTTCACTTAGAGGAAATTAGACGTCTAGCAAAAGTTTTTTCAAAATTGGGTGTATGTAAAATTAGACTTACTGGAGGTGAACCAACGGTAAGAAAAGATTTTTTTGATATAATCAAGATCTTAAAAAATGAAGCTGGAATAAAAAAAGTTGTAATTACCACAAACGGTTATCATTTAGATGAAAAAGCAAAGATGTTAGTAGATAGTGGCTTAAACGGCATTAATATTAGCATTGATAGTCTAGATAGAAATACATTTAAAAATGTTACAGGTCATGATCGATTACAAGAGATTTTAAAAGGTATTAATATTCTACAAGATTTAAATTTTGAAAATATTAAGATTAATGCAGTTCTTTTAAATGGAATAAATGCATCAGAAAAAGATTTTGAGTCTTGGGGAGAATTTATAAAGAAGAATAAAGTAGATTTTAGATATATAGAACTAATGCAAACAGGCGATAACCTAGATTATTTTAAAAAATATCATGTATCTTCAAAAATTTTCAAAGATTACTTAAATAAAAATAATTGGATTTATCAAACCTTAGGTAAAGATGCAGGGCCGTCACTAAATTATATCAATCCAGAATACAAAGGGAAATTTGGAATTATAGCGCCCTACTCTAAAGATTTTTGTAGAAGCTGTAACAGATTAAGAATTACATCAAGAGGAGATCTTAGATTATGCCTATTTGGAAATACTGGAATAAGTATAAGACATTTATTACAAAAAGATGATCAAATTGAAGAATTACAAGATCTTATAATGGGTCAAATGAAATTTAAAAAAGAATCTCACCATTTGGAACTAGGCGAAACTGGTTTAACTAAAAATTTATCTACCACGGGTGGCTAATGTCAAAATTAAAAATTATAAATCAAGAAGAACTTAAAGATTGGGCGAAAGAAATATTTCAAAAAAACTCTTTCAATATGGTTGATGTTTCTTCAAAAAAAGAAACTTTTAGAAGAGCACTTGCGTCAGGTAAAATTTATGTTGGAAAAGAGGTTTTTGATCTAATTAAAAATAAGAAGATGCCTAAAGGAGATCCTATTACTTTGGCTGAGGTATCAGCTGTGTTGGGTGTAAAAAAAACAAGTGAACTTATTCCTCTATGTCACCCACTTCCAATTGACCATACGGCTACTAAAATAATTATGAATGAATTAGACAGTTCATTAGAAGTTTTTTGTGTAGTTTCTGCGGTAGCAAAAACAGGTGTTGAAATGGAAGCTATAATGGGTGTTAACTCTGCCTTAATCACAATTTATGATTTAAGCAAAATAGTAAATCCACATCTTAAAATTGATAACGTAAAATTATTAATTAAAGAAGGTGGAAAAAGTGGACTATGGAAAAACCCTGATGGTCTCCCAGATTTTTTAAAAAATATTTTTTAATGAAAATATCAGTTGAACTATTTGGCGCAGCTAGAGAATTTAGTACTAAATCCCATTTAGACTTTGAATTAATTGAAAATTCCTCAATAAAAGATCTTAGAAACCAAATGATAGAGTTTATTGATATAAAATTTAAAGGAAATGAAACTTTTAAAAAAATTATTAAATCATCAGCTTTTTGTTCGTCTGATGATAAAATTGTCTCAGACAATTATAAAATAGTTAAAAAACAAAACTTTAGCATTATACCTCCTATAGGAGGCGGTTAATGCTACATACTAAAATTATTGATGCTTCAAAAAAAGAGAAGATAGAAATTTCAAAAGCAGAAAATTTTTTAAATCAATCGAAATTTGGTGCTGTAATATATTTTGTTGGGACTGTAAGAGATTTAAATGAAAATAAAACAGTTACTGGTATTACCTATGATGCCAAAGAAAGTATGGTTATAAAAAGTTTTGAAGAAATTTATAAAGAAGCTGATAACAAGCTAAATATTAAAGAAAAAGCAGTATTTATTGAGCATGTTAAAGGATATGTAGGTTTAAAAGAAAAAAGCATCATTATTGGTGTAGCTTGCAAACATAGAGATCAAGCTTTTGTATTGTCTAGATATATAATTGAAGAAATTAAAAAAAGATCTCCTATTTGGAAAAAAGAGCATTATGAAAATGAGGACAGTGAGTGGTTAAAAGGAATATCTCTAAATAATTAAAATGATAAAATTTAAAAATTCAGAAATTACACCAGAGAACATTTATAAAAAAAGAAGATCTTTCATTAAATCTATAGGTCTTAGTGCAAGCACATTAGCAATGTCCGCTATACCTTTTGTAAATAAATCTTTAGCAAGTGAGAGAGATAAATTAACAAGTTATAAAGACATAACGACTTATAATAATTATTATGAGTTTGGAACATCAAAGAGTGATCCTCATAGAAATTCTCAAATATTTAAAACAACTCCTTGGGATATAACTATTGAGGGTGAAGTTGAAAAACCAATAAAATTATCTATGGAAGAAATCTCAGAAATGTTTATTTCTGAGGAAAGAATATATCGATTAAGATGTGTTGAGGGTTGGTCTATGGTTATTCCATGGATGGGTTTTTCTTTAAGTAAATTACTATCAAAAGTAAATCCAACTAATAAAGCAAAATTTGTTGAATTTGAAAGTGTGTATGACCCTGCACAAATGAATGGTCAAAGATACCCTGTTTTAAACTGGCCTTACAATGAAGGTTTAAGAATTGATGAAGCTATGCATCCTTTGACAACAGTAGTGACAGGTTTATATGGCAAGAAACTACCTAATCAAAACGGAGCACCGCTAAGAATTTTTATTCCTTGGAAGTATGGTTTTAAAAGTGCAAAAGCTATTGTTAAAATTAAATTTGTCGAAAACATGCCTACCTCATCATGGATGTGGGCTTCGCCTAGAGAATATGGATTTTACTCAAATGTTAATCCCAATGTTGATCACCCAAGATGGTCTCAAGCAACTGAAAGAATAATAGGCGAAGGTGTTTGGGCACCTAGAGTAAAGACCTTAATGTTTAATGGTTATGGAGATGAAGTTGCAAGTCTTTATAGCGGTATGGATCTAAAAAAAAATTACTAAATTAAATTGAGAAGATATTATAAAACTCTAGTTTTTTTTCTCTCTCTTTGGCCACTTTATGTAATTTCTTATCAAATAATTTTTAATCAACTAGGTCCAGAGCCTGTTGATAGAATCATAAATTACTTTGGAGAATGGACTTTGATTTTTATTCTTTTAACTCTTTCAATGACACCACTTAAGAAAATCACAAAGTCTGTAGAGTGGATCAAGTTTAGAAGAATGCTTGGTTTGTTCACGTTTTTTTATGCATCTATTCATATGTTAAGTTATGTTGGTCTTGATTACAGATTTGATTTTGATCCGCTAATAAATGATGTTTTAAAGAAGAAGTTTATCTTCATAGGATTTTCAGCTTGGCTATTATTAATTCCACTTGCTATAACCTCATCTGAGAGAATGGTTAGACTGTTAAAACAAAATTGGAAAAAAATTCATAGATTAATTTATATAATTGGGATTTTTGGCGTACTTCATTATATTTGGCTATCAAAAACAATATTTTTTAAACCACTAATATTTTTAATACTTTTAATTATTCTTTTACTTTTTAGGATTAAAATTACTAAATCAGCTTCTAAAATCTGAAACTTTATCAAAATCTTTAAAGGATTTAAGGCTGCTTGTATTAATAAAATTTGTTCTATTTTTAAGCCTTTTAACCATAAATTTTGCTCCAAACTGACCTTTAATATTTTTAAATTTTTTTATCAAAGAAATATCAAAACCAATGGGATTACCTAGTCTATTTTTATAATTTAATGCGTGGACTAAAAATTTTTTAGTTTGTATAGATCTGCAAATTTTATTTATATCTGATAGTTTAACAAATGGCATATCTGACTGAGCTACAATAAAGCCATCGTCGTTTTTAGATACTTTTTTTAATCCCACTTTTATAGAAGAGGCCATTCCTTTTTTGTAGTTTTTGTTATAGGTAAAAATAATCTTTTTATTTTTTTTAATTATTTTTTTAACTTCTTTAAATTGATGACCAAGAACTATAATAATTTTATTTACTTTACTTTTTGTTAATACATTTAATGAATAATTTATTAACGGTTTATTTTTATATAACTTAATAAGTTTATTTTCTGATTTCATTCTTTTTGATTGACCAGCTGCAAGTAATATTGCTTTAATCACTTTTTATAAGTTTCTGATACTAATTGAGCTATAATAGATAAAGCAATTTCTGGAGCAGATTTACCACCAAGCTTAATTCCAATTGGTCCGTGAATTGAATTAATTTCATTATTATTGAATCCAGCTTCGGCTAATCTTTGACATCTATTTTCGTGAGTTTTTTTACTGCCAAGTGCTCCAATATAATAAAATTTATTTTTTAATGCGTATTGCAAAGCAGGATCATCTATTTTTGGATCATGTGTTAAAGCTATTAAGGCTGTACTTGAATTTGTTTCAATTTCTTCAAAAGCTTCTTTTGGCCATTTGTTAATAACTTTAATTTCAGGAAATCTTTGCTCAGATGCAAAATATCCTCTTGGATCTATAATACTAATTTCAAAATTTAAACTTTTTGCAAAATCAACTAAATATTGTGCAATATGCACAGCCCCAACAATAATTACTTTTATTGGTTTTATATAAGTTTCAACAAATATCTCTGAATTTTCTATAACGCCGTTTTTTTTTGATTTAAAAAAATTTTCTATTTCATCAGCATATTTTGAAAATTCTCCTTTTGGAGAAGTGCCAGGTAAATAAATTTCACTATCACCATTTTCTAAATTTGTAAGAATTGCAAACTCAGTTTTTGATGATTTTTTTTTTAATATTTCTTCAAGTGTTTTAATTTTCATTAGTGTATCTGCTCAATATATACCGCTATCTCTCCACCACATGCTAGACCCACTTCCCACGCGCTCTCATTCGAAACTTTAAACTCTATTTTTTTACAAGGCTTGTTGTCTTTAATTAATGATAGACATTCGCTTACAACTGCAGACTCCACACATCCTCCAGAAACTGATCCTGAAAAATCTCCTTTTTCGTTCACAATCATTCTGCTACCAACCTGTCTAGGTGATGATCCCCATGTTTGAATTACAGTTGCTAAAACTACTTTTTGATTAGCTTTGATCCAATCTTTAGCTTCGTCTAAAATTTTCTCATCAAATGAATTTTTCATCTGATAAAATATAGTTTCTAACTAACAAGCATCAACGGCTTTTTTAGCCTGAGTGACAACTAAACTAGCTCTAAAATCTGCAGAAGCATGCATATCAGAGTTCATTTCTGAACTATCTAGATCCATTCCATCTATTGAAGAAGAGGAAAAATTACCTGTTAAAGCTTTCGACATTTCTTTATCATTATAAACACATGATTTTGCACCAGTAACTGCAACGTTTACATCTCCTTTATGTTTAGCCACATATACTCCAACGATTGCATATCTAGATGCAGGATTAGGATGTTTTTGATAGCTAGATTTTTCTGGTATTTGAAATTCTATTGCTTCTATTAACTCACCCTTTTTTAAAGCTGTCTCGAACATTCCTTTAAAAAACTTAGCCGCTTCAATTTTTCTTTCGTTCGTATGTATTGTTGCATTTAAAGCAATACAGGCTGATGGATAATCTGCTGATGGATCATTGTTTGCTATTGACCCACCTATCGTTCCTCTATTTCTAACTTGAGGATCACCAATTCCTTCAGCCAAACTAGATAATGATGGAATTGCTTTTTTTACATCTTTAGAATTTGAAACTTCAACATGTTTAGTTGCAGCTCCAATTGTAACTGACTTGCCACTTACTTTTATACCACTTAATTTTTTAATATTTTTTATATCAATTAAATCTTTGTAAGTAGCCAATCCTAATTTCATTGAAGGAATAGTGGTCATTCCTCCTGCTAAAAAAGCAGAACTTGATGAAGCAAGTTTAGATGCCTCTTTACTATCTTTTGCTGAATGATAATTAAAATCTTTCATAAACCTCCTATGCTGCTTTTGCGTTAGATTTTTTTAGATTTTTACAAGCCTTCCACACTTTTTCAGCAGTAGCTGGCATAGTAACTTCCTGTCCACCTAAAGCATCAATAACAGCATTCATTACTGTTGGTGGTGCCGCTATAGCTCCTGCTTCTCCACAACCTTTAACTCCTAAAGGATTTGTGGTTGCATGTGTACAAGTATAACCAATGTTGAACTCAGGAAAATTATCTGCACGTGGCATCGTATAATCCATATAAGATCCAGTCATCAACTGACCTGTTTCATCATACTCTGCATTTTCATACAATGCTTGACCAATACCTTGAGCAAGACCACCATGAACTTGTCCTTCGACAACCATTGGATTAATTATTCTTCCAAAATCATCACAAGCTGTATATTTTTCTAGCTTCACATGACCTGTTTCTGGATCTATCTCAACTTCAGCAATATGTGTTCCTGCTGGAAAAGAAAAGTTTGAAGGATCATAAAAAGAAGTTTCTTTTAAACCAGGCTCATCACCCTCTGGCAATGGAGATTTCATTTCATCTCTTACACCCGGTAAATAACAAGCAAAAGCTACTTCTCCTATTGTTTTCTTTTTATTTGATTTAGAAACAATAAATTCACCATCTTTAAACTCAACATCTTCTGGATTTGCCTCTAACATTTTTGCTGTAACTCTTTTACCTTTTTCAACTATTTTTTTACAAGCATTAACAATTGCAATACCACCAACAGCTAAAGATCTAGAACCGTATGTTCCCATACCAAATGTTCCTTTATCTGTATCTCCATGAACGATATCTATATTTTCTATTGGTACACCTAACTCATCAGCTGCTATTTGAGCAAAAGTTGTTTGGTGACTTTGTCCATGACTATGTGAACCTGTGTAAACAGTGACTTGTCCAGTTGGATTAAATCTAACCTCTGCAGATTCCCATAATCCAACTCCACATCCTAAAGACATTACAGCAGCCGAAGGAGCAATACCGCATGCTTCAAAATATGAAGTAACACCTATTCCTCTTAGTTTTCCTTTGGCTTCAGACTCTTTTCTTCTTGCCTCAAAACCTTTGTAGTCTGCCATCTGTTTTGCCTTTTCCATTCCAGCGACATAATCGCCAGAATCTACAGTATGAACTAATGTTTGTTTAAAAGGAAATGCTGTAGGGAAATTTTTAATTCTAAGTTCAGTTTTATCTATCCCTAATTCCATTGAAGCTTTTTCAACTAATCTTTCAATAGTGTATGTAGCCTCTGGTCTTCCTGCACCTCTATAAGCATCTACTGGAGCTGTATTTGTATATACAGCTTTGACATTTGTATAAGCTGCTGGAATTTCATAAACTCCAGTTGCACAAGGTCCAAATAAATAAGTTGGTGTCACTGTGCCGAATACTCGAGCATAAGCTCCAAGGTTTGCTATGGTCTCATTTTTAAAACCAAGAAACTTTCCATCTTTAGTAACCGCTAATTCTGCATGAGTTACATGATCTCTTCCATGTATGTCAGTTAAAAAAGACTCTGATCTTTCTGCAACCCACTTTATAGCTCTATTAATTTTTTTAGCTGCCCAGCTACAAACAATATCTTCGTTGTAGACATTAATTTTTGAACCAAAACCGCCGCCAACATCTGGAGCTACAACTCTTAACTTATGTTCAGGAGCTACATTTCCAAAAGCAGACATTATCAATCTTGATAAATGTGGATTTTGACTTGTTGTATATAAAGTAATCTCTTCAGATGCTGCATTGTAATCGGCAACACATGCTCTTGGCTCCATTGCATTTGGAATTAATCTATTATTAATGATATCAATAGAAATTACTTTATCAGCCTTATCAAATGCTTCTTTAACTTTTTGTCTATCGCCTAACAACCAGTCAAAACAAAGATTTTTATCTATGCCTTCATGAATAGTATCTCCATTCATAGCATCTGCAGTACTTGTGACTGCTTTTAATACTTTGTAATCAACTTCAACTTTTTCTGCAGCTTCTTTTGCTTCTGCTAAACTTTCAGCAATTACAACTGCAACAGGATCTCCAACAAAATTTACATTATCTTTAGCTAGCGGAGGGTTTCCAGGACATTTCATTTCTGTACCATCTTCACTTCTGATTGCCCAACCCGCAATTAAACCTCCAATTTTATCATCTGCTATTTCTTTGCCTGTAAGTATGCTTACTACTCCTGATGATTTTAAAGCTTTATCAATATTTAATTTTTTAATATATGCTCTTGCATGTGGAGACCTAACAAAAATCGCGTAAGTTTGATTTGCTAAATTAATATCTGCTGTGTATCTGCCTTTACCAGTTAAAAATCTTTTATCCTCTTTTCTTTCAACTCTAGAACCTACTAAACTTGCCATTTTCTTTTTCCTCCTTAAAATTACATTTTTGTTGCTGCTTCTTTAACTGCGGCAACAATATTTTGATATCCTGTACATCTGCAAATATTTCCTTCTAACCAATCTCTAATTTCTGTATCTGATGGTTTTTTGTTTTTTTGCAAAAGATCAACTGCGCTCATAACCATTCCTGGAGTACAAAAACCACACTGTAAGCCATGAAGTTTTTTGAACGCTTCTTGCATTGGATGCATTTTTCCATTTGTTTCTAAACCTTCAATTGTTGTAACTTTTGATCCATTAACATCAGCTGCTAAAGCCGTACAACTTTTTAAAGAATTTCCATCAACATGAACTACACATGCTCCGCATTGACTAGTATCACATCCAATATGTGTACCTGTTAGCTGTAAATGCTCTCTTAAAAATGTAGATAGTAAAGTGTTATCAGGAGCTTCTTTTTCTACTTTTCTTCCATTAACTTCTAATGAAATTTTACCCATAATCTCTCCTTATAAATAATATTAAGATTTAATCATTTTGAGAATATGAAGGCAAGTGTCAAATTGAACACTACTTGGACTAGAATTTTATTTTAAAAACATCCAATAAATTAAGAAAATTCCTAGAACTACTGCGGCTGTTAAATATCTATAATTAATTTTTGTTTCAGGTACTTTTTCATTATCTGAGTCAGTTATCTCGATAGATTCATTTTTTTCAGAGGAAATTAATTCAGAAAATTTACCAAAAAAAATATCTGCCATTTTTTTTGCTGTCATATCTATAAGTCTTGAACCTACTTGTGCAATTTTGCCACCTACTTGTGCTTCAACAGAATAAATTAAATTTGTTCCTGTGTCTGTATCCTCAAGTTTAACTTCAGCTTCTCCTGAGGCAAAGCCAACTAGAGAGTTTCCAGATCCTAATATCTTATAGCTGTTAGGAGGATTTAAATCTTTTAATTCAATATCACCAGAAAAGGTTGCATTAAAAGGTCCAATTTTATTTGTAGCTTTTGCAGAAAATTCAGTATCAGATTTTTTATTAAATTCTTCACATCCCGGGATTGCTTGTTTAAGTATTTCTGGATCATTTAAAGCTTCCCAAACTTTTTGTTTTTCTAAATTAATTTTATAAGATCCTGTTAATTTCATAAATTAAACATATAATAAATTATGGACGAAAATACAAAAAAAGAATTGCAATCTGCAGCTTTTGAAAGATTAATTTCTCATCTTAGAGAAAGAAAAGATGTACAAAATATAGATCTAATGAATCTTGCAGGTTTTTGTAGAAACTGTCTTTCTAAGTGGTACAGAGAAGAAGCAGGAAAAAAAGGGATTGAAATTTCTGATCCTGATGCAAGAGAACATGTTTACGGGATGCCTTATTCTGAATGGAAAGATAAATATCAAAAATAATTATTTCTCTTTAAGTCTAGGGAATAATTCTACAAAATTACAGGGTTTATGATTAACGTCTAATTGATGCTTTAATATTCCATCCCACGCATCAGTTACACCTCCTGAGGATCCTGGTAATGCAAATATATATTTACCATTAGATAAAGCTGCACAAGCTCTAGATTGTATAGAGGATGTTCCAACTGTTTTTAGACTTATTGTTCTAAAAACCTCCCCAAATCCAGGTATATGTTTATCTGCAATTTCATTAACTGCTTCAGGAGTTATATCTCTTCCAGTAAGACCTGTTCCTCCAGTAGTAATAATAACGTCTATATCTTTTTGATTAGTCCATTCTTTTAAAATTTTTACAATATCTTCTTTATTGTCTTTACAAATTTTTCGATCAATTAATTGATGTTTAGCTTCTTTAATTTTTTCAACCAAGATTGCACCCGATTTATCATTATCAAATGTTCTTGTATCTGTTACAGTTAATAAAGCTATATTTACATCCATAATTTAAAAATGATTATATTATCAATTCTTTTCTTTGTAACTGCATTAATATACTCAAGTGTTGGTTTTGGGGGAGGCTCAACATATCTCGCAATACTTTTAATTTGGGGTGTGCCTTACACAATATTTCCCGTTATAGCCCTTGTATGTAATATTATTGTTGTATCTGGTAATTCTATTAATTTTATAAAATCTAAGAATATAAACTTTAATTTACTTTTTCCTTATTTAATTGGCTCAATACCTTTTGCCTTTATTGGAGGATCGATAAAAATTGAAAAAAGTTTATTTGAGATTTTATTATTTTGTGTTTTGTTGGTTGCAGGCATTTTTTTATTAATTGAAAGTAAATCTTTTAATAAAGAGCAAATTACAATTAATAAAATACCAAGATTAATCTCAATTTCTTTTGGATCGATAATTGGCTTTATGTCAGGCATAGTAGGAATTGGTGGAGGAATTTTTTTAAGCCCTCTTCTATTTTTAATGAAAGCTGGATACCCTAAGCATATCACCAGCAGTGCATCTTTATTTATATTAATCAATTCTATCTTTGGAATAGCTGGACAGCTGACAAAAGATCAGGTTTTAGATCAAGTTATTACCTATTGGCCATTATTTTTATCGGTACTTATTGGAGGACAAATTGGTAGCTTATTAAATATTAAATTTTTATCGAATAAAATTTTAGCTCTACTAACTTCTTTTCTTGTA
>CACECL010000023.1 GCA_902557995.1 uncultured Pelagibacteraceae bacterium
TATCGAAATAAAAATCTATATGATTACTCATATAAACTAATTCTTTTCGCGTAAAAAATTCTTATTATCCAGTATAAAAACAAACCTATTGGACCAATTAAATAAGTCACAATTAATGGCACAGCCATCAAAACTTTATTTATAGAAAACTTTTGAGAATCTTTAACAATCCAGCCACCGATAAATAAGTTTATTGCTATAAAATGAGTCCAAAATATCATTAGATACAAATGATCTTCAAATAATCTAGATAACTCGTTTAGACCTAAGTAAAGAGAGAAATTTCCGTCAAAATCGTAACCAATTAAATAAGATTTATATAAAATGAAGATATAAACACCACTTAATATGAAAAAAGGAAAAATTGATGTTACAAAAATTCTACTTAAATGTGATTGAGGAAACACTATCAAGATAAACCAAAAAGGTAGAACACCAAGGTTGATCCACATGTAAAGTGTCTCAATTGTGAAATAAGTATAAATTTGTTCAATCATATAGATATATTATATTAAATCTAACAATGATTCCTATAAGAAATAGAAAAAAAAACGCTTCAAGTAACTGTTGATGAGATGCGTAATTTTGCCTTTGCTTATGTTGAAAAGTATGCTCCTTCAAAACAACAACTCAAAACTTATTTATTAAAAAAATATATGAAACTATCAGCGTCTGATGTAAGAAAAAAAGATGTAAATAAATTGATTGATATTGTTTTGTCTGACTTAGAAAAAAACAGATTTATAAATGATCAATTTTATTCTGAAAGTAAAGCTAAAAGCATGATCCAAAGAGGAAACTCAATTAATAAGATTAGAAATTATTTAATTGGAAAAGGAATTAACGAAACATTTATTAAGGATACAGTTGAAAAAATAAAAGAAGATAATTCCGATCAAGATTTTTTTTCTGCAATAAAATTATGTAAAAAGAAAAGAATTGGTCCAGCTAGAGCAGAGGATAATAGAACTTTATTTTATAAAAAAGATATATCTTTACTTGCAAGAAATGGTTTTGATTTTGAAACATCAAAAAAAGTAATGGATATAGAAAAAAATGAATATTTAAAAATAATAAAATTTTTTGTTTATGATGCTTTTCATAAGTGCATAAACCCTTATCTTCAGCCATAAAAAATAGGTGGTCTTTTTTGAAGCGGTCTAGGTATTTTATTGGAAATAATTGATTACCAAGTATAAAAAATAACTTCATAGTTAAATATAACTAATAAAATTTTTTATGTCAGAAAAATATGTAATTTTTGGTGCGACAGGTTCTATTGGGTCAAGTTTAGCAGAAAAATTAAAAAACTCTGGAAACGATATTCATTTAGTTGGAAGAAATGAAAGTGAACTTAGTTCTGTCTCTGAAAAACTTGGATGCTCACATACCGTTGTAGATGTTTTAGAGGATGGGTTTATAGAAAAAGTTAAATCAGATATTTCTGAAATTAAAGGCCTAGCTTATTGTGTTGGTTCAATTGATTTGAAACCATTAAGAATGGTAAATGAACAAGACTTTCAGAAATGCATGAAACTTAATCTTTATTCTGCTGTAGAAGCTATTAAAGGATTTCAAGAAAGTTTAAAAAAAAATAAAGGTTCGATAGTATTATTTTCGACCGTTGCTGCCCAAAGAGGTTTTACTAACCATGCAATCATAGCCTCAGCAAAAGCTGCTGTTGAAGGATTGACGGTTTCTCTTGCAGCAGAATTTGCTCCGAACATAAGAGTAAATTGTGTGGCACCAAGTTTAACAAAATCTAAAATAGCAGAACCAATGTTAAAAAATACTGCTATAGCCGAAGGTATTGCAAAAGCACACCCCCTTAAAAGATTAGGCGAAGGTAAAGACTCTGCTGCTCTTGCTAAATTCTTGCTAACAGAAGATAGTTCTTGGGTTACAGGCCAAATAATTGCTGTAGATGGTGGTAGATCTAAACTTTCATAAAGTGATCAAATATTTTTTATCGATATTTTTCTTTTTACTATTTTCATCGAAAAGTTTTTCTGAAAATTTTACTTTTAAAAAATTGACAGATTTAAATGACCCATGGGGATCATCTTTTATAAATAATGAAGAAATTATTATCACTGAAAAAACCGGAAAAATAAAAATAGTAAATATTATTTCTGAAGAAGTTTATGAAGTTGAACATAACTTAAATTATTTTGTACATGGACAAGGAGGTTTATTAGATATTATTTACCAAGATAATTACTTATGGATTTCTTATTCAGAAAATAGAGGGGATTGGAAAACTAGTACATCAATTGCAAAAGCTGAATTTAATAAAAAAAATTTAGATTTTAAAAATATATTTCAAGCTGAACCACCAATAGAATCTGGTTATCATTTTGGTTCTAGACTGGCTATTAAAGACAATTATCTTTTTGCATCTGCTGGTGAAAGAGGTGGGGGTATGATTGCTCAAGATCCAACAAACCATCCTGGAAGTATTATCAGAATTCACTTAGATGGTAGTATTCCAAAAGATAACCCTAAATTTGAGGGTAAACCAGATTGGTTACCAGAAATTTATCAAATCGGTGTTCGAAATCCTCAAGGTCTAACTCATTCCTATTTTGATGGAAAAATTTATGCTAGCAACCATGGTGCAAAAGGTGGTGATTGGTTTGGTGAAATAAAAAAAGGAGAAAATTATGGTTGGAAAATTTTAGGTTGGGGTGGAACAAATTACTCAGGGTCAAAGATTGGACCTAAATGGAAACCAGGTTTTACTAAGGCACTCCAATACTGGGTACCTTCAATAGCTGCAAGTGCAATAACCATTTATAAAGGAAAAGAATTTGATGAGTGGAATGGCGAAGCGCTCATTACTTCTTTAAAAGATAAATCATTAAGAAAATTAAACTTTCAAAATTCATCTAACATTCAAGAAACAATTATTTTCAAAGATAAAATTGGAAGAATAAGAGATATACAAGTTCATCCTGTTAATGGAAAAATATATTTTCTTGCGGGAAATAGCTTATGGTTAATGGAGAAAAAAAAATAATATGAAAGAAAGACCTTATCATCATTTGCCTGATGGTACTTTCAGGAATCCAAAAGGATCTCCGGTAATAATATCTAGGTCAGGAAAATTTTCTTATAGAATTTTCAGTAAATTGAGAAAAAAAGTTGATTTAACTTATCCAAAAGAACATGTTATTGAAAAACAAAAAGTATTAGCTGATTTAGAAAAATATAAAGACAATGATTATATTGCTTGGATAGGTCACGCGACATATCTTATAAAATTAGGTACAACTACAATTATAACAGATCCTGTATTTTCAAAGAATGCTGGACCACTAATCTTTGGTCCAAAAAGATTTACTAATCCTGCAATAAAATTAAATGAGATACCTAAAACAGATATATTTTTACTCACTCATAATCATTACGATCATCAGGACATGTCAACAATTAGAAATTTTCCTTTTAAAAGTGCAAAAGTATTAGCACCACTAAATCTTGGTAAATATTTTAAAGGATATAAAGATGTAAATGAAATGGATTGGTATGATCGAATAATTATAAATGAGGATTTGAAAATTTCTTTACTTCCTGCAGTTCATTGGTCAAAGAGAAGTTTAACAGACACTAATAAAACTTTGTGGGGTAATTTTTTAATAGAACATAAAAATAAAAAAATTTTATTTGCATGTGACACTGGATATGGGAAAGTCTACAAAGAACTAGGTGAAAAATATGGTCCTATAGATCTGACAATGATTAATATTGGGGCTTATAATTTCAAACCAATGTTTGATAAAACTATTTATCATACTACACCAGAAGAAGCCCTGAATGTTGCACAAGACCTAAAAAGTAAAAAAGTATTAGGGATGCATTGGGGAACGTTTGTTTTGTCATTAGAACCGATTATGGAACCCCCAATTAGATTTAAAGATAGTGCTGAAAAATATGGTTTTAATAAAGAAGATACAATTATTTTTAAAATTGGAGAAGTTAGTCCTCTAGATAAATTATTATAGAGTTAAATACTTAATTGCAAAAAATATAGTCCCTATAGAAGCAATAGTAGAGACAAAAATTGCTTTAATTATATTTTCGGGACTTACATTATAAGCGGCACATAAAACTATAGAAGTAACTCCACAAGGCGCAACACTCACAAAGAAAGCACCTGGTATTTCAGCTGGCAATCCTGCATTAAAAAACACTAATCCAATTAACAATAAAATTATTGGGGAAATAACTAATTTTAAAACTGAAATAGATACGGATAATTTGTTAATTACATTTTTAGTATAAAATGAAAGAGTTATGCCAATTGCAAACAATCCAACTGGAGAAACACATGCTGCAAGTTTAGACAAAGTGTATTCAATCGGTGTTTGATCAATATTAAAATTTAATAATAAAAATAATAGACCTATAATTATTGAAAGTATAAATGGGTTTAAAAATAAATTTTTAATAAAATTAAATAAATTTACATTTTTTTTTGTAGATAATTCGAGAAAAAAAGCAATTACAGATAATAAAATTATCCCATCCATTAATATGATACTTGCAACTTGTGTAATTACATTTTGTTGAAAATAAATTTCTGTTATTGGTAAGAGCAAAGTTACATGGTTTGATAATGCAACTGTTAAAGCCCAAATAATTGACTCTGGGATTGATCTTTTAAAATATTTTGAAGTAATTAAGTAGGCGATAATTCCACATATCGACTGCATAATTAAATAAGAGAAAATTTGTTTGAAATCTACTTGTCCAATTTCATTTTGTGCTATTAGTTTAATTATCAATGCTGGAACTGCAATATAGAACAAGAAAAGATTTAAAATTTTAGCATGACTAAGGTCTAAGACCTTCAACTTACCAAAAACAAAACCTAAAAAAGTAATAAATATAAATGGAGTTAGTCCTAAAAAAATTGTGAACATAAATTATTTGATTGTTATTCTATGCATTATTCTATTTCCTTTGAAAGGTGTTGCTTGATGAAGCATAGATCTATTATCCCATATAGCCAATTGATTTTTTTCCCAAGACAATGAAAATTGAAACTTCTTCTTAATTTGATGGTTAAATAAAAATTTTTTTAACTTTTCTTGATTTTTTATCTTTGAGCTAAAACCAACAAAATGTCCTGGACTGCAATAAATAGAATAATTTGTGCTGATTTTCCTAATTATTTTATGTGAAGATTTAAGCTCTGTAATATTTTTTCCTTTTTCTTTTACTCTTTCTTTTGTTGTAACCGAGATTGGACCCTCAGAGGAATATTTACCTTTAATATTTTTAAATTTTCTTTTTATTGGACTTGGTAATTCTTTATAAGCAAGATATTGAGAACAAAATTCTGTATTAGCTTTTCCTTTTTTTGGCACAAGTTTAGAAAGCAACATTGTAAATCTTGGTGGTTTTTTTGTATAAATCGAGTCTGTATGAAATTGTTCACCAAAACTTGGTCCTTTATCAGTTGATTTTCTTTGCACCACAGTAATTTGAGGAAATTTTTTATTTAAACCTTTTAGTCTTGGATAGTTGGCTAATTTTCCAAAATATTTCGCAAACTGAATATAAAATTTAGAGGTTAATTCTTGTTGTTTAAAATACAACATTCCATATTTATTCAGTGCTTTCTTAATTTTTAAAATATCTTTATTCGTAATATCTTTTAAATTTACAATTATTTCAGCTCCAATATTTTTTTTATTTGGAATTATTTTTAACATTTTTTAAAAAAAATTTTTTTAAGTGATTAATCGTTTGTTTAGGACTCTCCTCTGGAATGAAATGATCTGAATTAATTTCTGCTCCATAAACTTTTTTGTTTGTGTATTTTTGCCAAATTTTAACTGATTTAAATTGCGTTCCAACAACTCCCTTTTTACCCCACAAAACTTGTATAGGAATGTTTAATTTTTTTTTTCTGTCTTTTTTGTCATGCTCTAAATCTATAGTAGCCGCAGCCCTATAATCCTCACAAGTTGCATGAATTCTTTTTTTTTGTTTAAAGGCTCTAAAATATTCATCTTCAACTTTTCCAATCGCACGTTTTGATGATCTATTAAAACGACTTTTTAACCATCTTTTAGGATCTGTCATTATCATTTTCTCTGGTAAAGGTGCTGGCTGTATTAAATAAAACCAGTGAAAATATCCTTTTGCAAATTTCATATCAGTATGCTCGTACATATCTAGAGTTGGACAAATATCTAATACACTTAATGCCATAATCTTATTTCTATAATCTCTTGCCATTCTATGTGCAACTCTCCCGCCTCTATCATGTCCAGCAACAAAAAATTTTTTAAGATTTAATTTACTCATCAATTGAACCATATCTTTAGCCATTTCTCTTTTAGAATAATTTTTATGATTAGTACCACCAGGTAAAACTAAACTATCTCCATATCCTCTAAGGTCAGCAACTATTACAGTAAAATATTTACTAAGCTCAGGGGCAGTTTTGTGCCACATCACATGTGTTTGGGGATATCCATGAAGTAATAATAAGGGGGGACCGTTACCTTTAAATCGACAAAAAATTTTACCCTTGCTTACTTTAACAAATTTTTTTTTAAAACCATTAAACATGATTAAACTATTTAATTATTTAATAGTTTATTTTTCGCCTTTTCAAATTCCTCTTGAGAAATAATTCCTTTTTCTTTTAGATCATTCAATTTAGTAAGTTCATCACTTAGATTGCTGCTTTGTTCATCAGAAGTTTCGCTTGTCTCCCTACCCTCACTTTCAGCTTCCTCTTTCTCAGCTCTATTAGCTTCCTTAGACTTAAAACCATTCATAATTGCCATTCCACCTAAATATAAAACATAAGCCATAATAGGAATAACCAATCCAAAAAAAATTATTTTTTCCATAATTTAATCTTCATCTTCTTCACGCCAGTTTTTTTCATACATTAAATATGCAGCGTATATTACTGATACAGTACCTACAATCATACCATAATCAAAACCAGTTTGCTTGTCATGCAAATACCAACCTAATTGTGTTGCCCCAATAGGTGGAACTGTAAGAAGCAAAAAAATTATACCAAATCTGTATGGTCGTTTAGGTTTTTTCATCCTAATAAATTAACAGATTACAGCTTATGGTTTAATTATTAAATTTGCGATCTTTTGAAACAGTCGATCGTATTTTTAAGCAAACAAGCAATGGTCATTGGACCTACACCGCCTGGAACTGGTGTAAGTGCTTTTGCATTTTTTGAAACTTCATCAAAATGAACATCGCCAACAATACCGTTGTCAGTTTTATTTATACCAACGTCAATAACAATAGCATCTTTTTTAACCCAATCTCCTTTAACAAGTTCGGGTATACCTACGGCTGCAACAATTATATCTGCCTCTAAACATTCAGCTTTTAAATCTTTAGTTTTTGAATGAGTTATAGTTACGGTACAATTTTCTTTTAAAAGAAGTTGTGTCATTGGTTTACCATTTAAATTTGATCTACCCACAACCACAGCTTTTTTACCACTTAAATTAGGTTCAATTTTTTTTATCAACAAATAACATCCAAGTGGAGTACAGGGTATCGAACTTTCATAACCAGATGAAAGATTGCCTACATTCATTGGATGAAATCCATCTACGTCTTTTGAGGGATCAATAGCTTCTATTACCTTCTGCTTATCAATATGCTTAGGTAAGGGAAGTTGAACTAAAATTCCTGAAACAGTTTCATCACTGTTTAGTTCTTGAATTTTTTCTAGAACTGTCTTTTCTTCAACTGAGTCTGGATATTTAATTACTTCAGATTTTAATCCTACCTCATTTGCTGACTTCTCTTTATTTCTTACATAAATTTGACTAGGTGTTAAATCACCAATCAGTATTACCGTTAAACCTGGTACTTTATTATGTTTTGATTTTAACTCTGCAACTTCTTCCTTTAACTCTGCTCTTAATTCTGCAGCTGCTTTTTTTCCATCAATTAAAATCATATTTATTTCTTAAAAAATCATTGGTGCAATGTACAGCTTCATACACATTTCGATAAACCAAATCAATAAAAGAAGAATGATTGGAGAAATATCTAGTGAACCTAAATTTGGCAAAAAACGTCTAATTTTATTCAGGAAAGGCTCGGTTAATTTGTAACTCAACTCTAAAATTGCATACACAAACCTATTTTGAGTATTAAGAACGTTAAAAGCTATTAACCAACTTACAATAACATTGGCGATTACAACATAAGAATACAATTTTAAAATTTGTAAAACTAAATAAAAAATAGCTATCATTTTTTCTCAACGTAAATTGACTGGCTTGGGAAAGCAAATGAAGCACTATTTTTTTCTACAATTTCCTTAATCGCAATTGCCAATCTTTCTTTTACATCAAGCCAATTATTCCAACTTCCTGTTTTTGTAAAGCATCTCACATACATATCTATTGAACTATCAGAAAATTTATCAACTCTTACCGCAACACCAATTGAGGTATTATAATCTTCGCTTGAATTAATATGACTTTCAATTTCATCTCTAATTTTTTTTAACTGATCTACCGTAGTGTCATATTGAAGTGTAATAATCCAACTGATTAACCAATTTGAAGTTTCACTTACATTTACAACTGCGTTTTCAGCAAATTGAAAATTTGGGATAATAGCAAGAGATTTGTCAAACTTTCTAATTGTTGTTGATCTAAATCCAATCTTTTCTACTACACCTTCAATAATACCCTCGACGGCTATCCAGTCTCCAATTTTAAATCTCTTTTCAACTAAAACTAAAATTCCTGATATTAAATTTTTGAATAAGTCTTGTGCCCCTAATGCTACAGCAACACCAAACAATCCAAGACCTGCAATGATTGGACCTATTTTAATTCCCCACAATTCCAAAACTGCTGCTAAACCTAAAATAAAAATTAAAATTTTTAGCGATTTAATTATCCATCCAATAAGTTCTCTTGTTAACAATTTGTCTAAACCACTAAGTATGTATGAAATTGGTTCAATGATTTGGTGAATTACCCAAAAAATTAAAATAGTGATCAACGTTCTATTAATAGTGTCTACCACTTCTCTTCCTTCGAGTGAGAAAGTCATGTAGTAGCTTGCAATAAAAAATCCTAATACAATTGGTAAAAATCTTGCTGGACCTACAAGTGATTGAACAAAAGTATCATCTAATTTATTCGTTGTTCTTTTCGAGATGATTTCTAATTTTTTAATAACTAATTTGCTTATTAGACCTCTAAAAACTAAGAATAGTAAAAATA
This sequence comes from uncultured Pelagibacteraceae bacterium, assembly GCA_902557995.1. Lineage (GTDB taxonomy): Bacteria > Pseudomonadota > Alphaproteobacteria > Pelagibacterales > Pelagibacteraceae > Pelagibacter. The sequence goes on from CACECL010000023.1 coordinate 9,249, forward strand.
TTCCAATACCAATTAATATTTGAAAAATATCAACACCAAGAATTCCTTTATTCCATACTGATAAAAATATCTCCGAAAAATTATTAATTAATTCCATTTCTAAATTTTATATAACAAAAACTCTTCTTCTCCAGGGTTAAAAAGAAAAATCTTTTTCCATTTGATTTCGTTCAGTATTGACGAGGTTTTTTCGCCTATACACATCAAATTTGTATTCATCCATAAATTTTCGGTTTGGTAAATCTTTATGAAATTTAAGAAACTTGACGCACTATTTTTAGAGTAAACATAGACTATATCAGGCATATTTAATTTTAATTCATTTACAAATTTCTCATCAAATTTTTGATTATGATCTACTCTGTAATTAATAATTCTTTTT
>CACECL010000024.1 GCA_902557995.1 uncultured Pelagibacteraceae bacterium
TTATCTTTCTTATTGTGAGGCTGGATTTAAGTCAAAAAATATTGATCTGATACAATTTTCAATGCAAAACAAATAAAAATAATGGAGATATTTATGCGACATATAAAAATAATTAAGTCAATTTCATTGATAATTTCATTATTCTTAATTACAAGTTGCTCAAATAATGGCACTATGAAACCAGAAGACTTTAAAAACAAAGAACCAAGATTAATTATTGAGGAATACTTATCTGGAAATGTTAAGGCTTGGGGCGTTCTACAAAATAGATCAGGAAAAGTTACAAGACAATTTTCTGCAGATTTAAATGGAACCTGGGATGGCAAGCAATTAATTCTTAAAGAAAAATTTAATTGGGATGATGGTGAAGTTCAAGACCGAGAATGGATAATAAATAAAATTGATGAGCATAATTATGAAGGAACAGCAGGAGATGTTGTAGGTAAAGCAATAGGATATTCTTACGGACCAGCGTTTAAATTTGAATATGTTTTATTAGTTCCAGTTAAAGGCAAAGAATTAAAAATAACTTTTGATGATTGGATTTTTAAACAAGATGATAGAGTTGCAATTAATAGAGCAACAATGACTAAATTTGGTTTTAAAGTAGCTGAATTGACAGTTGTATTTGTAAAAGATTAACTATTTTTTTTGATATTTAGTTAGCTTTCCAACTAAACCAAAATAAATTTTACTCGGTAAAAAACTCAATAGTTTTAATGTAATTGTAAGTGATTTTGGAAAATGTATTTCAAATATATTTTTGTTAACTAATCCTTCATAAATTTGATCTGCAGCATACTCAGGAGTTTTTAAAAAAGGCATTTTAAAATCATTTTTATCTGTCATTGGTGTTTTAATAAATCCAGGAGACACTAAACAAACACGTACATTGTATCTTTTAAAATCAAAGTACAAACTTTCAGCTAAGTTATTTAATGCAGATTTAGATGGTCCATATCCAGTTGAATTAGGTAACCCCCTATATCCTGCAATTGAAGAAACAATAGTAATTATACCATTTTTTTTATCTCTAAAGTATTGTTCAACTGCTTTGATGCTATTCACAGTTCCAAAAAAATTTACTTTAAAAACATCTTCCATTTGTTCGACATCTATATCTTTTTCTTTTTTGGGATCCCATGTTCCAGTTGAAAAAAAACAAATATCGATATTTTCATATTTGTTTTTAATTTCATTAAATACTTCTTTGCATTTTTCCTTATCTGTTACATCTAAAGGAAAACTTGAAATATTTTCATGAGAATTTGAAAGCTCATTTAGCAATTCAGCTCTTCTTGCAGATACAGCAACATTCCATCCCTTACTTGCAAATTTAATTGCTAAAGCTTTTCCAATACCAGTACTACCACCTGTAATCCAAATAGTTTTTTTAGTCATTTTTTGTTATGTATATATCTAACATGTTTAAAAATAAATTTTTAACATTTATATTGTTTCTTGCTATTACATTCTCTGCTTCATTGATTGGCGGTTTAGCCACTGTTACTTTTAAAGAGCCATGGTACTCATTACTAAATAAACCATCATTTAATCCACCGGATTGGATATTCGGACCTGTTTGGACCACCTTGTACACATTAATGACAGTTGCAATATGGCTTTATTGGCATACGAAAAATAGAGATATGAATACTGTTTATATTTATTTTATCCATTTAGTATTCAACACAACTTGGAGTGTAGTTTTTTTTGTTTTTCACAATATGGTTTTGGCTCTTTTAGTATTAATCATACTAATAGCATTGATAATTAATCTTATTTTAAGGTTTAAACGCGTCAAGATGTTGAGTGCCTACTTAATGATTCCATATTTACTTTGGTGTAGCTTTGCACTAATTCTGAATACAAGTTTGATTATATTAAATTAAATATGGATGATGTTGTAGTAATTGGTGGTGGAATAATAGGTGCGTCAACTGCTTATTTTTTATCCAAAGAGGGAAGAAAAGTTAAGGTTATTGAAAGAGATCCTACTTATAAAACAGCTTCATTCCCGCTATCTCTAGGTGGTTTTAGAAGACAATTTTTCCAAAAAGAAAATATTTTATTAGGAAAATTTGCAAGAGAATTTATTTTTCAAATACCAGAATTATTAAAAACAGAAAAAAATCCTAACCCAACAGCTAGTATGGTAACTAATGGATATCTCTTAATGTTTGGTCCTGAGCATGCTGAAGAACAATACAGAGCATTAGAAAATCATAAAGAATGTGATGCAGGAACAAAAAATATTAAAGGGTCAGAATTATCTAAGGTTTTTCCTTATGTGAATAGTGAAGGGATAGAGACAGCAACTTATACGGATAATCAAAGTGAAGGATGGATTGATCCATTTATGTTTCACAGCGCTCTTAAAAGTAAAGCAATAGATCTTGGAGCAGAATTTATTAAAGGTGAAGTAAAAAGTATTTCTGAAATAAATGCCAAAACAATTGTTTCTGCAGCTGGTTGCTGGACAAAAGAATTGCTAGAAGATATTCCTGTTGTTCCTCAAAAGCATACCGTGTTTAGAGTTAAATGCCCAACATATATAAAAGAGATGCCACTAAGTGGAGACTTAACAACGGGTGTTTATTGGAGACCAGAGGGTGGGGAATATTTAGCAGGATCACCTATTTCTGTATTTGATGCAGATGATTTGGAACCAGCCTGGAATGATTTTGAGGAATTAGTTTGGCCAGCTCTTGCTAAGAGAATACCTGCCTTTGAAGAATTAAAGTTAACTGGTGGATGGGCAGGTTACTATGATTGTAATAGATTAGATAATAATGCAGTTGTTGGTAAGCATCCAAAATATGATAATCTTTATATGGCCTCTGGATTTACAGGCCGAGGATTAATGCAGGCACCAGGTATCGGTAGAGCCTTAACTGAATTAATCACAACAGGGTCATACCAAACAATTGATATAAGTGATTTTGCAGTTGAGAGAGTTTTGGGTAAAACTGCTAGGCCAGAGCCCTACGTTCTATAAATTAAGTTCCACAAAAAGTTTGATATTTCTCGTTGCTCGATGGAGCAGGTGCTTGATATTCTTTAATATTATTCTGATTGTCGTAAGGATTTTTTAAAATAGCTAATAACTTTTTCATTTTATCTAAACTTCCTTTTTCTGCTTCAGCTAAAGCTTCCTCTACTTTATGATTTCTAGGAATTGCAATTGGATTATTTGATTTCATAAGTTTGCTTTGTTTTTCCTTAGTTGAATTATTTAACTCAGATCTTTTTTTCCATTGATTTTTCCAATCGATAAAATCGTTATTTTTATAAATTTCATCAGAATTGATATCCATTAGATTACAAAAAGTATTTGTGTAATCTGCTTTATTTTTCTCCATCCAATTAAGCAAATCATTAATTAATTTTTTATCATTTTTATCCTCACCAAATAGACCAAGTTTATCTCTCATCATATTTAACCATTTGTCTTCATAAATATTTTGGAAATTATCTATTAAATCTGTTGCTAATTTAATTGCATTATTTTCATTTTTATCAATTAGAGGGATTAAACATTCTGCAAATCTTGCTAAATTCCACTTTGTAATTGGTGGTTGATTAGAAAAGGCATATCTTCCAAATTTATCGATTGAGCTAAATACAGTTTTTGGATCATAATGATCCATAAATGCGCAGGGACCATAATCTATTGTTTCACCTGAAATTGCCATGTTATCAGTATTCATAACCCCATGAATAAATCCAACTCTCATCCAATTAATTACTAGCTGGCATTGCTTTTCCATTACAAGATTTAACAAGTCTAATGTTTTTGAATTTGATGTTTTAATTTCTGGATAATGTCTGTTTATTGTGTAGTCGACTAAAGTATTTAAATTTTCAATGTTTTGAGTTGCAGCTATATATTGAAACGTTCCAACCCGAAGATGACTTGATGCAACTCTTGTTAATATAGCGCCCTGTAAAAGATTTTCTCTTACAACTTTTTCTCCTGTTTTAACAACAGCAAGGCTTCTTGTAGTTGGAATATTTAATGAATGTATCGCTTCACTGATAATATATTCTCTAAGCATAGGTCCTAGTGCAGCTCTTCCATCACCACCCCTAGAAAAAGAAGTTCTTCCTGAACCTTTAAACTGAATGTCAAAACGATTATCATTGTTAACTAAATGCTCACCCAACAAAACTGCTCTACCATCTCCTAACATAGTAAAGTGTCCAAACTGATGACCTGCATATGCTTGCGCAATAGTATTTGTTTCTTCTGGTATGGAGTTTCCAGAAAATATTTCTGCTAATTTTTTTTTGTCTGTTTTTGAAAAATCTAAATTTAAAGTAGATGCTAGTTCCTCATTTAAAATTACTAATTCAGGATCATGAACAGGAGTTGGTTTAATATTTTCTTTAAAAGTATTTGATAATTTTGAATATGTATTATCAAAATGCCAACCAATGGTCATTTTAATTAACTAACTTCAGCTTGATTTTCTTTTGGTTTAACTTCTGTTTTAAATTGATTAGAGATTTTTTGTACTTCAACAGAAGATACTTTGTATTCTGCACACATTGTTTCTTCATCTTTACCATGACCTGTAACCATATTAACCATATGTTCTGGGAAATGGAACGTAGTAAACACAATTCCTTCTTTAACTTTATCTGTAACCTCAACTTTAAGTGCAACCTCACCTCTGCCAGAATAAAGTCTTCCGATATCACCAGTATTTAGATCTCTATAAGCTGCATCTTTAGGATGAATTAATAAAACATCTTCATCAACAATATTTATATTCTTTGTTCTTCTAGTCATTGTTGCTGCGTTGTAATGTTGTAAAACTCTACTAGTTGTTAAAATCAAAGGGTAGTCTTTTTGATTAGCTTCTATTTCTGATGACTCTTTCCAATCAAAGTTTTTTAGTCGACCTTTACCTAATTTAAATGTTTCTGTATGTAAAATTTTTGTATCAGTTCCATCTTCTTGGACTGGCCACTGTAATCCTAATTTTCCGAGTCTCTCTCTAGTAACTCCCTTAAAGAAAGGAACGATATCAGCAATTTCAGCTAGAACTTGATCTGCATCATAAGTTGGCTGATCAAATCCTAATTTCTGCATCATCTCAGTTACAATTAATCCATCAGGTTTAGTGCCTGGTAGAGGAGGTACAGCTCTGTTTACTCTTTGAATTCTTCTCTCAGTGTTTGTAAAAGTTCCATCTTTTTCTAAGAACGTTGTACCTGGCAGAACAACAGTTGCTAATTTTGCTGTTTCACTCATAAATATTTCTTGAACAACTAAAAGTTCTAAAGAGTTCATAGCTTCAATTACATGAGCACTATTAGGATCTGTTTGAACAATATCTTCTCCAATGATCCATAAACCTTTTAATTCCTTGTTTATTGCAGCTTCAAACATTTGAGGAATTTTTAATCCTGGCTTAGTTGGGTGAGTTACCCCATATTTTTGTGTGTAGAATTCTTGATGTTTTTCATCAGCTACAGGAAAATAACCAGCACCTTGGTGAGGCTGACATCCCATATCTGCTGCACCTTGAACATTGTTTTGACCTCTTAAAGGGTTAACCCCAACTCCTTTTCTTCCAATGTTTCCAGTGATCATTGCTAGATCTGCAATTAACATTACTGTTTTAGATCCTTGTTCGTGTTCAGTAACTCCTAAACCATGGAACTCCATTGAATTTCTTGCAGTAGCATATGCAATTGCTGCTTCTTTAACTAATTGTTTATCTACACCAGCTACTTTTGCTAAATGATCAACATCTTGTCTTTCAATTTCTTTTAAGAAATTATCAAAACCTTCAGTTCTATCTCTAACAAAATCTGCATTATAAAGTTTTGATTTGATAATAAAGTGCAACATCATATTTAGAACTGCAACATTAGTTCCCGGTCTTAGTTTAATATGATAATCAGCAAGTTTCGCTAGTTCAGTTGTAACTGGATCAAGTACGATTAATTTTTTACCTTTCATCACTTGCTGTTTTATTTTTGCACCTGTTACAGGATGAGCGTTAGTTGGATTAGCTCCAATTACCAAAAATAAATCTGCATGATAAATATCTTCTGTAGAGTTAGTTGCTGCCCCAGTCCCAAAAGTTTGTTGCATTCCCCAAGCTGTTGGTGAATGACAAATTCTTGCACAACAATCTACGCTGTTAGTTCCCACAGCAGCTCTAATCATTTTTTGAAAAACATAATTTTCTTCATTTGTACATCTTGCAGAAGAAATTCCAGCAAAGGCATCTGGACCATTATCTTTTGTAATTCTATTCATTTCTTTTTTAATGAATTCATAAGCTTCATCCCACGAAGCTTCTTCAAACTTTCCATCTCTTTTAATCAAAGGTGTTTTTAATCTGTCTGGATGATCATAAAAACTAAATGCATATCTTCCTTTAATACAAGTATGACCAGCATTTACCTCAGTTTGTTTTGGAGTATCTATTGCAACAACTTTATCATCTTTTATTGATGCTTCTAAATTACATCCAACACCACAGTATGAACAAGTTGTTCTAACTTTTTTATCTACAGCTGCAGATTTAGATTGAAAAACATCTGAAATTGCATCTGTTGGGCATGTATGTGCACATGCACCACAAGATACACATGAACTATCTCCAAACATCATATCATTATCAGTTGTTATTCTAGATTCAAAACCTCTTCCGCTCATTGTTAGTACAAATGAACCTTGAATTTCATCACAAGCTCTGACACATCTTCCACAATTAATACAATTGTCTAAATTCATTCTCATGTAATCGTGAGAAGTATCTCTTGGTATACCTTTGTGCTGTTTAGGACTGTTGTATCTGTGATCAGCAACTCCTAAATCGTTTGCTACTGTTTGTAATTCACAATTATTATTTACCTCACAAGTATCACATTCCATTGGATGGTCAGTTAAAACCAATTCAACAATATTTTTTCTTAGACTTGTTAAAGCTTCATTTGAAGTAAAGATATGTTGGTTTTCAGCAACTGGAGTATGACAAGATGCGACCACTCTTGTTGGACCATCTTTTTCTAAAGCAACTTCTACAGAGCAAACTCTGCAAGCACCATAAGGAGCTAGGTTTGGATCATCACATAAAGTAGGTACTTTTTTTTCACCTACATAGCTTTTTACAAATTTTAAAATAGACGTGTGTTTAGGACCAATTTCGTATGGTTTTCCATCAATATAAGCAATTTTTCTTTTTTCAGAGCTCATTAATTATCTTTCACCATATCATTTTTCATTTCATCACCAAAGTATTTTAGGATGTTCTGAATTGGCGTTGGGATTGCTCCACAAAGAGCACATAAGCATCCTTTTTGCATAGTAACCAACAATTCTTCAAGTAATTTTAAAGGAATTTTAGCTGTTTTCTTCTTAGCTTGATCAAACATCTCTTTACCTCTGTAAGATCCAAGTCTTCCTGGGAAACATTTCCCACATGATTCTTCAGCTGAGAATTCAAACAAGTGATGGATATATTCAGCCATTGGAAAATCTTTTGGAATACTTACTACACTTGCGTGACCTAACATAAAACCTTTTGCTGTGAACTCTTGAAAATCTAAATTTAAATTTTCTATTTCACTTAAAGGAACAACGCCTCCTAATGGACCTCCTATTTGAAAAGCTTTAACAGGTTCTTTGTATCCACCACCAATTTCATTAAATATTTTTTTCATTGGTGTACCCATATCAATTTCATAAACACCTGGATTGTTAAAGAAACTATCTAAGCAAACTAATTTTGTTCCAGCTGATTTTTTATTTCCAACTGAAGAAAATTTTTCTGATCCATTTAATAAAATTCCAGTTGCAGCAGCTAATGTTTCAACATTATTAACTACAGTTGGTTTTTTATACAACCCTTCAGTAACAGGGAAGGGAGGTCTTACATCCACTTCAGCTCTTCTTCCTTCAATAGATGCAATCAAAGCTGTTTCTTCACCACAAATATAAGCACCTTGTCCTATACAAATTCCAAGATCAAAAGAAAAATTGGTTCCTAAAATATTTTCACCTAGTAAATTTAATTTTTTAAGTTTATTGATGCAGCCATTAATTGCTTCAATAGATTTAGGATATTCACCTCTAATGTATAAAACTCCTTCATTACTTCCTATCACATAACCACAAATTACCATTCCAAAAATAACTTTTAAAGGTTGGTCCTCTAATAAGTATCTGTCTGAGAAAGCACCAGAGTCACCCTCATCCGCATTACAGATAACATATTTTTTATCTCCTTTTGCTTTACTACAAAAATCCCATTTCATTCCTGTTGGAAAACCTGCGCCACCCCTTCCTGTTAAATTTGAATCTAATAATGATTTTACTATTTCTTTTTTATCTATTTTTAAAAATTTACTTAATTGCTCATTGAATTGATCTGTTGAGGATAACTTGTCATCCATTAAAAAACTTGTTGTAGCATAACTCTTAGAGAAAAACTTATCTTGTTTAATTTCTTCACCCTTTAAAATTTGATCTATTTTTTCAATATCTTTACCAGCATAATTTTCTCCATCATAATGGAAAGCATGATTTTCATAACAATGACCTAAGCAGAACATTTCTCCAACTTTATCGTCACCTAGTTTTTCCTTTAGTTTATCTTTTAATTTGTCTTGAGTACCCGCAC
>CACECL010000025.1 GCA_902557995.1 uncultured Pelagibacteraceae bacterium
AAAAGAAAAAATTTTAACCATAAATTATTTAAAAAATTCAAAGAAATTCAGTTTCCTAGTGCTTATAAAAAAAAAAAATCACATTTTACAATTCAAAATAATTTCACAAAAAAAACTGTTAAGCTTGGTATTAAAAAAATTTTAGGTAAAATTACTTAAATGAAAGAAATAGTATTAGATACGGAAACTACAGGAATATCAGTTAAAGAGGGTCACAGGCTTGTCGAAATTGGATGTATAGAGCTAGATAATTTAATACCAACAAAAAAAAGTTTTCATTATTATTTAAATCCTGAAAGAAAAGTTTCAGAAAAAGCTTTCGAAGTACATGGTTACACAGATGAATTTTTATCTCATCAAAAAAAATTCAATGAAATTAGTGAAGAATTTTTAAGCTTTATTGAAAATAAAAGACTGATAATTCATAATGCAGAATTTGATTTGTCTCATCTTAATAATGAACTCGGGTTAATAGGTAAAAATAAAATTGATAATGAAATTGTAGACACATTATCTTTGGCTAGAGACAAATATCCAGGCTCACCTGTTAGTCTTGATGCACTTTGTAAACGGTTTAGAATTGATAATTCAAAAAGAGTTAAGCACACTGCTTTAATTGACTGTGATTTATTAGCTAGTGTTTATATTAATTTGATTGATCAAAAAGAACCTTCTTTTGATCTAAGCAACACAAACGAAGAGAGCTTATCATTAAATATTAAAAGTGTTCAATATAGTAAAAAAGTAATAAAACCATCTGCAGAAGAGTTGAGGCAGCATAAAGATTACTTAAAAAAAAATATTAAAAAAAATTTTTTTTAATTAAATTTTTTTTTATATAAATTTTCAAAATCAACTTTTTTTTCAAATTTAATTCTTGGAAAACCGGAATTATGTAAAAGATTTAATAATGTTTTTTCTATTTCAGGATAAATTTCGATTTGAACATCACAGAGTATTATTTTTTCTAGTTCTTTTTTATCAGTTATTTCCTCATTTATTTTAACTATGGTTGAATTCACAATCTCAAAGTGTGATTTTTTTTGATTTTCCTGCTTATCTTCAAATTTAAAAGTTGTGTTAACTTCAATCATCTTATTTTTTAAGGCCTTTGAGTTAATATCTATACTAAGTTGATATTTTGCAATTCTTTCTTTTACAAACAAGTATGTTTCAATATCAGGTGTCTCGGTGGATAAATCTTTGATATATCTTCCTAATATTTTAAATTTTTCTGTCATTGTCGTCATCTATATCTTCAAATTCTCCATCAATAAAATTATTTTTTCCCCGTTTTTTTTGGGGAAATTTTTTTGAAAATAAATTAAATATAAATTTTCTGCTGAAAGGAAAAATAAGCAAGAAACCCACAACATCAGTTGCAAATCCTGGGATTATTAACAACAAAGCTGCAAAAGCAATTGCTGCTCCTGATATAACTTCATAAGCGGGAGTTTCATTTTTACTTAATTGTGCAAATCCTGATTTAAGGGTGTTTAGACCTTCATATTTAGCATAATATAACCCTACAATTGCTGTAGTAAAAATTAGTAAAATTGTAGTTAGTGCACCTATTTCAGACCCAATCTTAATTAAAAGGTAAATTTCTATAATTGGAACTAATATTATTCCTAAAAAAAATGAGTTCATTTGTCCTCAATCTAAATTGCTGGTTGAAATTAATCAATAGAGTAATTACTATCAAAGATTATGAGTAATGGTTTTGAATACATAGACATCATTTTGTTAGCAATGATTGCAGGGTTTATTTTTTTGAGGTTAAGAGGAATACTAGGCAAAAGAACAGGCTTTGGGGGCAAAGCACCTTCTCAGCTAAAGGAAGTACTAAAGAAAGTAAATCAGGAACAACCAAAAAAAATAAATGAAAAATTTGATGATGAAGCTCAAAAGGAATTCTTAAAAGGTGCTAAGATTGCATATGAAACAGTTATTACAGATTTTAGTGATAATGATAATAAAATAACCACTAGTAGATCTCTTTTAAATAATGAAATTTACAATCAGTTTGATAAAGCGCTTAAAGAAAGAAGCTCAAGAGGACACTTTGCTGAAATTACATTTATTGGTGTAAATTCTGCGATAATTAAAGAGCATAAAAAAATTGGAAAAATTTTAAACGTAACTGTAGATTTTATTGCAGAAGTGATTACTTGTATAAGAGATAAAGACAAAAAAATTGTGTCAGGTGATCCAGAAAAAATTAAAAAAATTTATGATACATGGGTTTTTTCAAGAGATACAACTTCCCCAAACCCAAACTGGCAGCTTGTTAATATTTTAACATAATTGAACGATAATATTTCAAATAAAAATAAAAAAGACTGGGAGAATTTTGTTAACAGCAAAGAAAAGCTACCTGATAAAGATTTAAATTTTATTATTAAGAAAAAAAAAGAAACAAGATCAATAGACTTACATGGCTACACTTTAGATGGAGCTAATAAAGCAATAGAAAATTTTATTAACAAAGCTTTTTTAGAAAATGCTAATAAACTAATTGTTGTCACAGGAAAAGGTCTTCATTCTGAGAATGAAAAAGATCCTTATGTTTCAAAAGATCTAGGAATTTTAAAATATTCAGTACCTGAATTTATAACAAATAATAAAGATTTAATGAGTAAGATTAATGAAATAACAGATGCTAAGATAGAAGATGGTGGAGGAGGGGCTTTTTATATTTATTTGAAAAGAAATAAAACTACAAAATAAATTTTGAAAGGTCTGTATCTTTAACTAATGTATCTAAATTTTTATTAATATATTCTTTATTTATAACAATTTTTTCACCTGCACGATCAGTAGCTGTAAAACTTATTTCATCTAAAATTTTTTCGATTATTGTGTGCAATCTTCTGGCTCCAATATTTTCTACCGTAGCATTTACTTCTGAAGCAATATTGGCTATTGCGTCAATACCATCATCTGAAAATTCAAGATCAACATTTTCTGTTTTCAAAAGAGCCACGTACTGTTTGATTAAACTAAAATCAGGCTCCCTTAAAATTCTTTTAAAATCTTTACTCGTTAATGCCTCAAGCTCGACCCTTATAGGCAATCTTCCTTGTAATTCTGGTAACAGATCAGAAGGTTTAGCAAGTTGAAACGCACCCGATGCAATAAATAAAATATGGTCAGTTTTGATTGGACCATGTTTTGTGTTAACAGTTGTTCCTTCAATTAAAGGCAATAAATCTCTTTGAACACCTTCTCTAGAAACATCACCTCCAACTCTGTCGGTTCTGGCTGAAATTTTGTCTATTTCGTCTAAAAATACTATCCCATTATTTTCTGTAGAAAGTTTTGCAGCTTTGATAATTTTATCTTGTTCAATTAATTTATCAGATTCATCATTAATCAAAATTTCATGAGATTCTTTTACTGTCATTTTCTTTTTCTTTTCTTTGTTGCCCATTGATTTTCCAATCATCTCACCAATATTTATCATACCAACATTTGCACCTGGCATACCAGGAATTTCAAATGACGCCCCACTTGAACCAGTATCGCTAACAGCAATTTCAATTTCGTTATCGTCTAGATCTCCATTTCTTAATCTTTTTCTAAAACTTTCTCTTGTTGCAAGACTTGCTTTTTTGCCAACTAAAGCGTCTAAAACTTTTTCCTCAGCAGCCTTTTGAGCTTGAGCAAAAACTTCTTTTCTTTTTTTAACTTTTTCCATCGAGATTGCTATCTCAATTAAATCTCTTACGATTTGTTCCACATCTCTTCCAACATATCCAACTTCTGTAAATCTTGTAGCTTCAACTTTTACAAAAGGCGCTTCTGCTAATTTAGATAATCTTCTTGAAATCTCAGTTTTTCCAACCCCTGTTGGTCCAATCATTAAAATATTTTTTGGCAAAACCTCATTTTTCATTTCACCCTTTAATGCTTGTCTTCTCCATCTATTTCTCAGTGCTACGGCAACAGCTCTTTTTGCTTTATTTTGTCCTACAACAAATCTGTCTAATTCAGAAACTATTTCTCTTGGCGATAAAGAACTTACTAGAGAAGTCTCCTCTTTTTGTTTTTTATCTTTTGGGTGTAGTTGTGTTACGTTTGAATTATCCATTATATTTTTTCAATTTTAACATTATCGTTTGTGAAAACACATATATCAGCAGCAACTTTTATTGCTTTTTTAGCAACCTCCTCAGCTGACATGTTGCCTTCCATCAAAACTTTTCCAGCTGCAAGTGCGTAATTACCGCCCGAACCTATTCCAATAACATCACCCTCAGGCTCTAGCACATCACCGGTTCCAGAAATAATATAACTATTACTTTTATCTCCAACTGCCATTAACGCTTCCAATCTTCTTAAATATTTATCTGTTCTCCAATCTTTAGCTAATTCAACAGCAGCTCTTGATAAATTTCCTGCATGTTTTTCTAATTTACCTTCTAATCTTTCGAATAACGTTAATGCATCAGCAGTCGATCCTGCAAACCCAGCTACTACATCTCTTTTTTCAATTTTTCTGACTTTAGAAGCAGTGCTTTTAACAACAGTATTTCCCATACTGACTTGTCCATCACCAGCAACCACTACTTCATTATTTTTTCTAACTAGTACAATTGTTGTCATACCTAATAAATGGTAACTATTTTTGATACTTCAAGTGTTTAGACTGATATTGATATAGTTGGATTATGTATGTATACCATTAAAAATATATGCCTAGAAAAGGAAAAGTATCTCGAAAAACAAAAGAAACTAGTATCAATGTCGAAGTAAATATTGATGGTAAGGGTAAGTACCAAATTGACACTGGTATAGGTTTTTTAGATCATATGCTTGAACAATTATCAAAGCATTCATTAATTGATTTAAAAGTTAAAGCAAAAGGAGATACTCATATCGACCTTCATCACACAACAGAAGATACCGGTATTGCAATTGGAGAGGCTTTAAAAAAAGCTGCAAAAAAATTTGTAGGAATAAAAAGATATGCTCACACAGTTATTCCCATGGATGAAACATTAACTAGAGTTGCGATTGATGTTTCAAACAGACCTTATTTGATTTGGAAAGTAAAATTGAAAGTTGAGAAACTTGGTGAGATGGACACTGAGTTATTCAAAGAATGGTTCCAGGCATTTTCTCAATCTGCAGGTATTACAATGCACGTTGAAAATATTTATGGCGATAATAGCCACCATATTATTGAGTCTTGTTATAAAGCTTTAGCAAGATCATTAAGAGCTGCATTGGAGATGGATCCAAGAAACAAGAAGAGCATCCCATCTACTAAAGGCTCATTATAAGTTTAATGAACGTCACAATTGTTGATTATAATTCGGGCAATATAAGCTCGGTGATAAACTCCTTCAAGGAAGTTGCTAAAGATAAAGTAAATATAGAGATAACTTCAGATTTAAATAAGATTAAATCTTCAGATAAAGTTGTTTTACCAGGGCAGGGTTCGTTCAAGAGTTGTATTGATGCACTTAACAACATCAGTGGTTTAGTTGATGCATTAAGTGAATTTGCAATGAATAATAAAAAACCACTTCTTGGAATTTGTGTAGGACTTCAAATGTTTGCAGATTTTGGTTATGAAGAAACGAAAACCAAAGGTCTTGGTTGGGTTCCAGGTAAAGTATCAAAAATAGATAACCAAAATGGAAAATATAAACTTCCTCATATTGGTTGGAACCAAATTAATATTGTTAAAGAAAGTAAAATTTTTAAAGGTATAGAAAACAATTCTCACATGTATTTTGTTCATAGTTATGAATTTGTACCAGAAGATAAAAACGTGGTTTCAGCTACCACAGATTATTCTTCAAATATTGTTTGCTCTGTTGAAAAAGAAAATATTTTTGGAACACAGTTCCACCCAGAAAAAAGTGATAAAACTGGACTTAAAATAATCGATAACTTTATAAGTTTATAAATGAAAATATTTCCAGCAATAGATATTAAAGATAAAAAGTGTGTGAGGTTAGTTAAAGGGGACTTTGATAACAAGACTGAATATGAAATGTCTCCAGTTGAACAAGCTGGAAAATATAAAGATCATGGTTTTAAAAATTTACACATAGTCGATTTAGATGGAGCTTTAACTGGTGAAACAGTAAATTTAGATATTATACAGGAAATAGTAACTAAATTTGATCTTAAGATTGAGATTGGTGGAGGTATTAGAAATTTTGAAAGTATTCAAAAATATACTGATACTGGGGTTGAGAAAGTTATTTTAGGAAGTGCTGCAATAAAAGATAAAAATTTTTTAAAAGATGCCTGTCAAAAATTTCCAAATAAAATTGCCTTAGGTTTAGATGCTAAAGATGGATATTTATCGGTTTCAGGTTGGAAGGAAAATTCCAATCAATTGACTATAGATTATTTGAAAGAAGTTAATGATTATGGTGCAAGTAGATTGATTTATACCGATATTAATAGAGATGGAATGAAGCAAAGTCCTAATTTTGAAGAGACATCAAAAGTTGCAGATACTTCAAATTGTCCAGTGATTATATCGGGTGGCGTCTCATCAATTGATGACATTAAAAAAGCTAAGGAGTTAAATAATAGTAATATCGAGGGCATAATAGTTGGAAAGGCTATTTACGATGGTGATATTAAACTGGATGAATTAGTTAAGGAACTAGATGCTTAAAAATAGAATAATACCTTGTTTAGACGTTAAAAATGGACGTGTGGTTAAGGGTATTAACTTTGTTGATTTAAAAGACGCGGGTGATCCTGTCGAACAAGCTAAAATTTATTCAGACGGTGGAGCAGATGAAATTTGCTTTTTAGATATTACTGCATCAAATGAAAATAGAGATACTATTTATGATGTTGTAGAGAAGACTTCCAAGAAATGTTTTGTTCCTCTGACAGTTGGAGGTGGTGTTAGAAGTGTTGAGGACATCAATAAACTACTGAACTGTGGGGCAGACAAAGTATCAATTAATACTGCTGCAGTTCAAAATTCAGAAGTAGTAGTAGAAAGTTCAAAAAAATTTGGTTCACAATGTATTGTTGTAGCAATAGATGCAAAAAAAAATGGAAATAAATGGGAAATTTTTACACATGGTGGAAGAAATAATACAGGTATTGATGCAATTGAATTTGCGAAAAAAATGGAAGACAGTGGAGCAGGTGAGCTTCTAGTAACATCAATGGATCGGGATGGTACTCAAGTTGGTTATGATATTGATCTAATGTCTAAGATATCTTCAAAGGTAAATATTCCAATAATAGCATCTGGTGGAGTTGGAAATTTAGATCATTTGGTAGATGGAATTAAATTAGGAAATGCAAGCGCTGTATTAGCTGCATCAATATTTCACTATGGCAAACATTCTGTTAAAGAGGCCAAGGAGTATTTGGATTCAAAAGGAATTCCTGTTAGAATTTAGTATGCTTAACACATTAGAAAATTTAATAAAACTTGCAAGAGAAAGAAAATCTTCTCCAGTTGAAGGATCATATACTAATAAATTGCTT
The DNA here is from genome assembly GCA_902557995.1 of uncultured Pelagibacteraceae bacterium. Taxonomy (GTDB): domain Bacteria; phylum Pseudomonadota; class Alphaproteobacteria; order Pelagibacterales; family Pelagibacteraceae; genus Pelagibacter. The sequence continues at coordinate 7,483 of CACECL010000025.1, forward strand.
ACTGATAAATCGTTAAGCAAAGCAAAAGTTTCAGAGGAGGTTGATGAATTGATTGAAGCTGTAGAGAAAAATTCAAATAAGATTCACGAAGCTGCAGATGTATTTTACCATTTGCTAATGTATTTAGAAGCTAATGATATTAAAATTGAAGAAGTAATGTCCGAGCTAGAAAAAAGAAAAAAATGAGCTACGACGATAATAATATTTTTGCAAAAATTTTACGTGGAGAGATTCCTTGTAATAAAATTTATGAGGATGATTTTGTTTTATCATTTCATGATATTAACCCTCAAAAAAAAATTCACGCTTTGGTAATTCCAAAAGGCAAATATGTTGACCTTGATGATTTTAGTACGAATGCTTCATCTGAGGAAATGGTTGGATTAATTAAAGGTATAAATATTGTTGCAAAAAAACTAGGTATTTCAACAGAAGTAGGTAAGGGCTATAGAGC
>CACECL010000026.1 GCA_902557995.1 uncultured Pelagibacteraceae bacterium
GGGTGTGGCACTTAATCCAAATTTAAATCAAAAAGATGGTATTCACCCTAATAAAGATGGTACAATAAAGGTTAGTGAAACAATTAAAAAAAGTATAATCAAAATCTTAAACTAATGAAATTTTTTTTATTCTTTACAATTTTATTATTATTTGGAGTTGCTCATGCTCAAAATACAAGTATCACTATGAGCTCAAATTTGAAAATTAATTGTAAATTTGAAAAAGTAATAATTAAAAACTCAGAATATAATTTTGAGACTTTTACTAAGGATCAAATAAAAAGAAATGATATTAACGAGTTGACAGTTTTATCCAAAACACCAGATACTCTAATTGTTAAAAATTTATCAAATTTTATAAATAATATTGATTTAGAGGTTAAAATTTTTAATAAAGATATTTTCCTTATTCAAGCATTTGACAAAGAAAGAAATTATTCCGAATCTGCAGTATTAACGTTTAAAACTGGTGAGCTTGTTCATGAAATAACATCCAACATTAATCAAGAAATCAAAGTTAAGGATATTTCATTTTACGCATGTAAATAGGATTAAAGCCTTTGAAATTGCATAAATTAGGGCTCAAATTGATAATTTCGTGTTTTAATTGAATGTTGTAAATATACAACAGTATAAAATTAAATCCCAAATACCACAAAAAAAATCAATTTTTTTTTGGTTTTTATCGGCATTTTCTTATAAAAAAACATGAAACGTTTTATTAATTAATAAATAGTAAGAGGATAAAAAATGAAGAAATTATCAATCGCTTTGATTCTATTAAGTTTCTTAGGATTAAATGCACAAGCTGACGTAAGCTTTGGTGTTAAACTGTCAACAGCAGAAATGTCAGCTGACGGTTCTGAAACTCAGAACTCTGGAGCTCTTGTAACTCAACAAGAGAGATCAGCTGATTTTGAAGTTGCATCATTATTTGCAGAAAAATCAGTAGAACTAGGTGCAATAGACTTAGCTCTTGGGTTAGAAATAATTCCATTTACTGCAGAGATTGCTAAAATAGGTGGTGGAACAGGTTTTGACTTTACTGCAAGCGTTGGCAATTTAACGACTGCATACATTCAACCAATGTTATTATCAAGAGGTGCTGCTAGTTTATATGTTAAAGCTGGATATGCTAATGCTGATTTAGAGATATCTAATATCTCACGTCAAGCAACTGCTTCAGCAACAACTGACTCAGCTAGTACTGACGCAGCTCAAAGTAGAGACCTAGAAGGACCAATGTATGGAGTTGGTATACAGGTCGAAATGGGTGCCTTTGTTGATGCAATCAGAATTGAAATGACAAGACATGATTTTGATCAAATTACTTACACTAACTCTAACAACAAAAAACTTACTGCGAATGCAGAGATGGATACATACTCTATCGGTTTTGTAAAAAGCTTTTAGTAGATAGTTTAAGTTATAAATTTTAAAAGGACCTCTTTAAGAGGTCCTTTTTTTTTGTCTGATTAAAAAAAATTTAAATTTTTTAAAGAAATTTTTTAAAACATATTCATTCTTAATTTATAATATATTAAAGTATTAATATTAATTAATGAAAAATATAACCATTTTTATAATTTTCTTTTTTGGTCAATTTAATTCTAGTATTGCATTAGAAAGAAATATTCAGCTTGATAAGTTATTCAAAGAACTAAAAAATATTAATATAAATTTGGTATTACAAACCGAACAAAAAATTTGGAAAATATGGAGCACACATCCAACAAATAATAAACTTACTGCAAGATTGGAAGAGGGCTCTCAGTTTGTTAGGGATCAAAATTATTTAAAAGCAATTGACGTTTTTACAGAGGTAATTAATCTCGACAAAAATTGGGCTGAGGCATGGAATAAAAGAGCAACAGTTTTTTATTTGATAGGAAAATTCCAAGATTCCCAAAAAGATATTGATAAAGTTTTAGAATTAGAAAAAAGACACTTTGGAGCATTAGCAGGGCAGGGTTTAGTTAATATTCAACTTAAAAATTATGAAAAGGCAATTAGAAGCTATCAGCAAGCTCAAGAAATTTATCCCACTATGAAATCAGCAACAATAATGATTAAACATATTGAAGAGTTAATTAAAGAGCAAACCATATAATGTGTGGCAGATACGTAGTAAAGAATCCTGTCACCAAAACTGGTAAATTAGTAAAATCTGCAATTCAAGTTGAAGATACAGAAAACTACAATGCTCACCCATACCAAAAACTGCCTGTAATTAAAAAATATAAAAATGGAAATGCTTTAGAAAACCTACGATGGGGTTTAGTCCCTGGGTGGGCTAAAGACAAAGAATTTAAAGCTTTGATTAATGCAAGACTTGAGACCATTGATGAAAAAGTTTCATTTAAAAAACTAATAAAAAACAACCGATGTGTTGCAGTTGCAGATGGTTTTTATGAATGGAAAAGACAAGAGAATGAAAAAACTCCCAATTATTTTACTCGTGAAGATACAAACTCTATTTTTTTCGCTGGTATTTTTGAAAATGATCAGTTTTGTTTAATTACTGAGGAAGCAAAACAAAATATAAACGAAATTCACAACAGACAACCAGTTATTTTAAATCAGGCTGATATTAATCGTTATTTAAATTTAGAATTACAAGGCTCTACATTTTTAAAAGAACGTAAAATTCCAAATTTAATTTTTCATGAAGTATCAAAAGACGTTAATAAACCTACAAATAACAGTGCTTCTTTAATTCAAAAAATTTAATTAGTCTCTAAAATTAACAAAATCAATGGGAAGACCTATATCGATTCCTTTGATTGCAGCGATAGCTTCTTGAAGATCATCTTTCTTTTTACCATCTACTCTTAATTCATCGCCTTGAATTTTAATCTGAATTTTGAGTTTAAGTTTTTTAATGTCAGCAATAACTTTTTTAGCATTTTCTTGGCTAATTCCCTCTTTTAATTCACTGACTTGTCTAATAGATCCTCCTGAAGCACCCTCAGAGCTTTTAACCTCTAATACTCTAGGATCTACTTTTCTTCTAACTAAATGGGTTTGTAGTAATTCATTGACTTGCTTTAATTTTAATTCGTCAGGAGCATTAGTAGTGACCGATTTATCTTTTCTTTCAATTGAAATATGAAGCCCTTTGAAGTCATACCGATTACCGATTTCTCTTAAACAATTAGCTAAAGCATTATCAAATTCTTGATAATTAATTTTGCTTATTACATCAAACGAAGGCATATTTATATTATACATTATTAATGATCAAAATTTAAACTAAAATATAAATTCTAGTGATAATAAGGCATTTTAGCTTATTGAGTTAATTATAAATAATAATATATTTAAGATATGCTTACTTATATCATCCCATTTTTAATACTTATCTTAGTGGTCGTATTTATACATGAATATGGACACTACTATTTTGCAAAAAAATATGGAGTAGGTGTTACAGATTTTTCAATTGGTTTTGGTAAAGAGTTATTTGGTTGGAATGATAAATCAGGCACAAGATGGAAAATATGTGCAATTCCTTTAGGTGGATATGTAAAATTTTTTGGAGATAGGAATGTTTATTCACAAGCCGATCATCAAGAAATTTTAGAAAAATATAATGAAGAGGAGAGAGAAAAATTATTTATTTTAAAACCTTTATATCAGAGAGTTTTAATTGTATTTGGTGGTCCTTTGGCTAATTTTTTACTAGCTTTAGTAATATTTTTTTCAATTTATACTTTTGTAGGAAAAGATTTTACTCCTGCAGTCATAAATGAAGTTCAAAAAAATAGTCCTGCAATGGAAGGAGGGTTAAAAGCTGAGGATATTATTTTAGAAATTGATGGCAATGAAGTTAAAAGCATTATGGAGGTTTCTAAATTTATCACCATGTCTACTGGTGATTTTATAGACTTTAAAGTTAAGCGTTCTTATGATGAATTAATATTAAAAATTAAACCCAATATAGTTGAAGGTGATGATGGATTGGGTAACAAAATAAATAAAAGAATGGTTGGTATTAAGCTTGGTGCCTACAATAATAAGGTTAACCATGTTAAATTAGGACCTGCTCAGGCTTTATATCATGCAGGTTATGAAGTTTATTTTGTAAGTATTTCCTCATTAAAATACATCGGAGGAATGATTTTAGGTAAAGCAGATACTTCTCAATTAGGAGGACCAATTAGAATTGCTAAAATTTCTGGACAAGTTGCAACCTTTGGTGTTTTAGCTTTTATTAGTATGATGGCTTATATATCAATAAGTTTAGGGCTTATTAATCTATTTCCAATACCAATGTTAGATGGGGGACACTTAATGTTTTATGCATTTGAGAAAGTTTTAGGCCGGCCTTTATCTCAAAAAACTCAAGAAGGTTTTTTTCGAATCGGATTGTTTTTGTTGCTATCGTTAATGTTTTTTACCACATTTAATGATCTAAAAGACCTAGGTTTATTTAGATAATTCACATTTTAAATCGCTTAAAAAGATCAATAAAATCAACGTTTATTTAAGTTTTTACAAGATATTGTGTGTTTTAAAAAACTTAACACTAAAAAAAAGCTTGATTTATCAACGTTTATGATAAGTATAAATATTAACCAACAAAACCGGAGCTAAAATGAACAAAAAACAACTAATTGCTAAGCTTTCTGGCTCATTAAACTTGAGCAAAGCAGATGCTGAGCGAACTTTTGATACAATTACCAACACTATTTTAGATGCCCTAAAAGGTGATGATTCAGTAAAAATTGCTGGATTTGGTACGTACAAAGTTGCTAAGAGAAAAGCAAGAGTTGGAAGAAACCCAAGAACAGGTGAGCAGATTCAAATTGCTGCTTCTCAAAAGGTAAAATTCTTACCAGCTAAAGCTTTAAAAGAAGTATTCAACAGATAATATTTTTTTTTAACAGCCCTAACGTTTTAAAAATACGTTTAGGGCTGTTACTATATGCAAAAAATGCATAGCCACTTTTCCTAATCAGCGTTACTTTTAAAAATTAATAAAACTATAAGACATCACTTAAACAAGTGGAGGTCTTATGACTAAATTTATAAAAAAAATGTCCGCACCAGTTCTTAGTTTGATATTTTTATTAAATATGAGCAGTGCGGGAATGGCAGAGACAACAGTTTCTGCTGAAGTTCAAGCTATATTCAATTCACTATTATTTTTGATGTGTGGTTTCATGGTCATGTTCATGGCAGCGGGTTTTGCGATGCTAGAATCTGGTATGGTAACTTCTAAAAGTGTTTCCGTGATTTGTGCAAAGAATATTGGTCTTTACTCAATTGCCGGAATTATGTTTTGGTTATTTGGATATAACTTAGCGTATGGAATACCAGAAGGTGGATATATAGGAACATTCACACCATGGTCAGATGCAAGTTCAGTTGACACTGGGTATGCTGATGGTTCTGATTGGTATTTTCAAATGGTTTTTTGTGCAACAACAGTTTCAATTTGTTCAGGAGCTATGGCTGAAAGAGTAAAACTTTGGCCCTTCTTTCTTTTTGCGGCTATCTTATCTGGAATTATTTATCCAATCGTTATGGGTTGGCAATGGGGCGGAGGCTGGTTAGCAGAACTAGGCTTCTCTGATTTTGCTGGCTCTACATTAGTCCACTCAACAGGTGGTGCTGCTGCATTAGCAGGTATTATGTTGTTAGGCGCTAGATATGGAAGATTTGGGAGCAAGGGTGAAGCGAAAGCTATTAAACCTTTTGCAGCTTCATCTATTCCACTAGTAACAGTTGGAGTATTCATTTTATGGCTAGGTTGGTTTGGATTCAACGGCGGATCTCAATTAGCTATTGGAACATTTGATGATGCTGTCGCTGTATCGAGTATTTTTATAAACACTAATCTTGCTGCCGCTGGTGGAGTAATGGCCGCTGCAATAATTACAAGATTAATGTTCGGTAAAACTGATGTTATTCAAATGTTAAACGGAGCAATTGGTGGTCTTGTGGCTGTAACAGCTGAACCATTAGCACCTTCGCCTTTAGCAGCTATTTTCATTGGAGCTGTGGGAGGTTTAATAGTTGTCTTTGGAACAAAATTACTATTTAGTTTCAAACTTGACGATGTGGTAGGTGCAATTCCAGCTCACATGTTTGCTGGAATATGGGGAACCTTGGCAGTGCCATTAACAAATACTGATGCATCGTTCAGTGCACAATTAATTGGTGTGCTATCAATTAACATTTTTGTATTTGTGGTGTCATACATAGTGTTTTCAATTATGAAAGCTACATTTGGAATTAGACTAAGTAAAGAGGCTGAAGCCAAAGGTACTGACGTAACAGAAACAGGAGTAATAGCATACGCAATACGTGACTAATTGCATGCAATATAGAGGCTCTTCGATCTCCATGTCGTTATCTCATTGAAGAGCCTCTAATAAGAAGAATTAACTATAATCTCTCTCTCTAGTTAGTTAACTAAAGGCCCCTTAGAAATAAGGGGTCTTTTTTTTTATTTTTTTACAATATTTTTAAGAGTTTCTAATACTTCTTTCGCATGGTCTTTCACTTTAACATTATCCCAAACCTTAAGTATTTTACCTTTTTTATCAATTAAATAGGTCGATCGAATTATTCCCATAAATTCACGGCCCATAAATTTTTTCTTTCCCCAAACTTTATACTTTTTAAGAACTTTTATTTCTTCGTCAGCAAGTAAATCAAATTTGATTTTATATTTATCTTTAAATTTATCATGACTTTTTAAACTATCCTTTGAAACTCCGTATACTTCACAATCTAACTCTTTAAATTTAGAAAGAAGTTTGTTAAAATCATTTGTTTCAACAGTACATCCAGGCGTGTCATCTTTAGGATAGAAGTACAAAACAACATATTTTCCAATCGAATCTTTTAATGAGTATTTATTATTTGTTGTTGATGGAACTTCAAATGCTGGAGCTTTAGAGTTAATTTTTAACATAATTTTATAGCAATATAATCTTTTTGAGGTAATTTAAAATAAAATTATGATCATTAAAACAATTCAAAATTTAGTTTCTGAAGCTATGAGCAAAATTAAAACAATTAATGCTGATGAGGCTTATCAAATGTTTCAAAATAAAAATTGTAATCTTATTGATATAAGAGAAAGTAATGAACTAGAAAATACAGGAAGTGTTGAAGGGGCAAGTCATATTCCAAGAGGAATGCTTGAAGTATATCTAGATCCTAATAGCCCAGTATTTCAAAATGGACAGATAGACAAAAATAAAGAATTTGTTTTATTTTGTGCAGGAGGTGTGAGATCAGCTTTAGCTGTAAAATCATTAAAAGATATGGGATATCAAAAAGTATCACATATTGATGGTGGTTTTGGCTCTCTAGCTAGTAGTAAATTTAAAATAATTTAATTAGGATCAAATTCTTCTAAAGCATATTCAAGCCTATCTTGCCCCCAAAAAATTTTATTATTAACTATAAAGGTTGGAGTTCCAAAAACTTCTTTTTCAAAAGCATCAGTAGTTAATTTAATCAATTTATCTTTAACTGATTGTTCTTTTATAGATTGAAAAAACTCATCACTATCAATACTTAAATCCCTTATTAATTTTGACATAATTTCAATATTCGATAAGTCAAGGTTATCTTTCCAATAAGCATCAAAAAAAACAATTTAAGTAATCATTTTGCTTATCCTTACTAACACTAATATATCCCCTCATTATATTTAAAGAATTTATTGGAAAATTAGAATTCCATTTGAATTCAATATTATTTTTCTCAGATACCAAATTGCAATCGTTTATATTA
>CACECL010000027.1 GCA_902557995.1 uncultured Pelagibacteraceae bacterium
TGACCACCGCTTGCATAAACACTTAGTGGCTTACTTTGGATAATCAATCTCATTAAATCAAAGAAATGGCAGCATTTTTCAACAAGTGTACCACCGGTATTTTCTTCAAAACGATTCCAATCATTTACTTTTTTTAAAAAAGGAAATCTATGTTCCCTTATAGTTAAAGTCTTTAAATCACCAATTTTGTTATTATGAATTTCATTAATAAACTTTGAAACTGGCGGCATATATCTATACTCCATCGCAGTCCAAAATACTGAGGGATAATCTTTTGTAAGTTTTTTTATTTCTAAACAATCTTTTGTATTAATGCATAATGGTTTTTCTACTAATATGTGTTTTTTAGTTTTGATTACATCTTTCAAGATTTCTAAATGAGTAAAGTTGGGGGATGAAATTAAGTATACATCAACAATATTTTTTTCAATCATTTCTAAATGATTTTTAAAACAAAAAATTTTTGTTTTTAGAATTTCTTTACACTGATTTAATGAATCTTCATGAGGATCAGCAAGTGCAACTACTTCAGCATTATCAATTAATGATATATTTAAAATATGTTCTCGAGCCATTGTCCCTGCTCCAATAATTCCATATTTTATTTTTTTCATATTCTGTTTGTATCAGTTTAATTTAAAAACTTAATCAATACTTAGCCCGCTTGGCACTTTATCTGGTTTACCTAGCGGTCTCTGATTTCCACTTCTGCCAGTTAAAGATTCAAGAAAAGAAACAAGTTCATCAATTTCTTTATCATTCAATTCTATAGGCTGTATGTCAATGCTTGATAGAATTCTGTCTTGTTCTCTTTTGTCTGAAAAAGTTACAAAATCAATTTCTTCTAACCAAGTTGCCTTAGGTAAATTTGCATATTCAGGTTTCCAATTCTTATTCATTTTAATTGGATTTAAATGATGCTTAATTATTGATTTTAAAGTTGGATAAGCACCATTATGACCGTAGGGTGCAGTTAAAGAAACGTTTCTTAATGCTGGCGTTTTAAATTTATACATGTCGTTTATATTGTCCGTTTCAACCATTCGTCCAACGTCACGAGCATAAGGATCAAAAGGCCGTGTTCTTCCAGGACCAAATTGGGGAATTCCTATTGAATGAAATTTTTGATCTGACAACAAAGATCCTGAATGACAAGAACTACAGTTTGCTTTACCATAAAACAAGTTCATGCCATTTATTTGCTTTAAAGTTAAAGCTTGTTTATCTCCATTTAAATATTCATCAAAGGGTGAGTCAAAAGATGTCCATTCATGAATTTCAAATGCAGCAATCGAATTAACAATATGTGTAATGTTTATATCTAAAGGACTATTAACATCATCAAAAGCATTTTTAAATAACTCAACATACTCTGGAATTCCTCTAATCCTGTGTGTAATTACAGGCCATACCCTATCAATTCTCATACTATCTTTGCCAACTTTTGAGATTAAACCTATAATTTCATTTTCACCTGGATTTCCTGCCATCTCAAACTGTCTAGTCATCGGAAACAAAGCTTGAACTGCAACTATATTATCAAGTCCTTTAGGAAGAGCTTCTTGAGCAGGTGTATTAAAACCGTTACCAAATATATTCGATTTAGTTACTCTTCCATCATGCAACAAAGTAGTTATGTCTTTAAATCCTAAATTCCATAAAGCTAAAGCATTTCTTGGAATTCGTTTTTTTATTTTATCATCGCCCTCACCTGCAGTTCTCTCTAATCCTATACCTTGACCTCCTTCACCAATGCCTAACGAAAGTCCATCTGAGCCTCCTAGATCATGACTATGGCAGGTTGCGCAAGCAATGTTTCGATTTGCAGATAAAATTTTATCATGAAATAAAAGTCTTCCAATTTTAACTTTTTCTATATCAACTTTATGGAAATCTTCGCTCTTTAATGGTTTTGGTAAATCAGTTGCGTAAGTTTTATTTACTGAAATTAAAAATGGAATTATAAATATTATTATTTTTAAATGATTAAATATCTTTTTATACTTTTGTTTCTTCCATCCATAGTTTTTGCAGAAATAGAAAATGCTCGAGATTTGATGGAGCAAGGAAAATTTAAAGAAGCTATGGAAGAACTTATGCCAGCAGCAAGATCTGGTAATGCTGATGCTGAAGAGCTTATTGGGATTATGTACGCTATGGGTCTTGGTGTTGAAAGAGATGATGTTAGAGCTTTTGAATGGTATCTCAGATCTTCTATGAAAGGTCATCCTGGTGCTCAATCTGGTGTTGGGTGGTATTACGAAATTGGTAGAGGACTCCCTGCTCCCGATCTTGTTAGAGCTTATATGTGGTACGGTTTGTCTGCTATTGGTGGAGATCCTGATGCTGCAATTTCTCAGGAAGAAGTTATTAAAAAAATGACTCCTGAACAAATTGAAAAAGCTCATATTCTCATAAAAGATTATAAATCTTGGATATATCCTTTTAGATAATGAGGCGAACTAAAATCCGCCCCATTATATTAATTTAAAATTATAAATCTTTTTTGTATGCGCTCGATGCTTTTTTCTCTGCTTTAGCTACTGCTTTAGTTAAAGCGTTGAAAATCTCTTTTCCACCTTTAACATTAGCTTTAAACCAATCATACACTGGGCTAGCTTCTTTTTTAAAACTAGCTTTTTGATCAGGCGTAGGAACATATAAATCTCCACCACCTGCTACAAAGTCCTCGTAAGCTTTAATTGATTTTCTCTTAGGAGAAGCAAAAGTTGCTTGTTGCAAAGCATAGAAACCATCAGTCACAACTTTTTTAAGATCTGTTGACATCGATTGATATTTTGCATTATTCATCCACCATAATGCACCCATGTATGCATGACCGTCTAAAGTAACGTATTTTAGACCTGCATCAGGAAACTTCATGTTCATAATGTCAGTTATTCCATTTTTAGATCCTTCAACTACACCAGTTTGAAATGATGTAAACAATTCTGGCCATGGAATAGGAGTTGGAGATGCACCTAATGCTCTTACAAGTTCCTGAGGTAAATCAGCTACAACTGTTCTGATTTTTAAACCTTTCATGTCAGATGGATTTGCAACTCTTCTTTTTGTATTAGCAAAATTTCTCCATCCTCCAGTATTTCCAATTGTCATCAATCTAATTGAGTCATTAGAATCTTTTAGAGCCATTTTTCTCATTGTTCTTACAAAATCACCTTGCATTACATCTTCAGCAATTCTGTCATCAGCCATTAGATAAGGTAAATCTAAAACTTGAACATATGGGAATACGCCTGCAGCACCTCCAGAAGTAGAAATGTAAATATCTATACTTCCATCAGATACACCTTGTAAACACTCAGCACCTTTTGAACAAAGCTGCGTACCTACAAATAGTTCTACAGCTATTTTTCCATTTGAAGCTGCTTCTACGTAGTTTTTAAATACTACAGCACCATCATAATCTTCATCTTGATCATTAGAGTTCATTGTCATTCTCAAGTTATAATCTGCAGCTGAAACAGATGCAGTAAAACTAATTAAGAATAATAATGAAAAAAATGATTTTATTATTTTACTCATAATTATTTCCCTCTCTTTAAATATTTATGTATATAAACTATACTTAAATTGATTTAGAGAGTCTATCGAGTAGTAAAAAAAAATATATTTATTTTGCGAAACCAGTAAGCAAAGGAATAGTCATTGATATTGATGGAAAATAGGTTATTAAAAAAATAACTATAGCTTCTACTGCTAAGAATGGCAATATAGCTTTTGCTATTGTTTCAACTCTTTCCCCAGATACAGAGGATGCAACAAATAATACAAGACCCATTGGCGGAGTTGCTAAACCAACTGTTAAATTAACGGACATAATAATTGCAAAATGCACAGGATGAACTCCAAGTTCAACAAACACTGGTCCAAGAATTGGTCCTAAGATGATTATCGCTGGACCTGCATCTAAAAACATTCCAACAACAAATAATAAAATATTTATAAGAAATAACAAAACATAAGGATTGTCAGTTAATCCCAAAACAAATGCAGCAAGATGCTCAGGCGCATGTGATAAACTTACAACTGTTTTAAAAGCCATTGCAGCACCAACCAAAAGAAGAACTACTGAAGATACCATCGCTGCTTTTGTCATCACTTTAGGAACATCTTTCCATTTTAATGATTTCAAAACAAATAGACCAATAAACATTGCGTAAGCAGCTGCTACAGCTGATGCTTCTGTTGGTGTAAAAATTCCTCCAAGGATACCTCCTAAAATTATTACAGGTGTCATCAAAGGGAAAAAAGCTTTAAGAGATGCTTTGCCTCTTTGGCTCCAAGTTGTTTTTTCAGTTACTGCTGGAAAATTATATCTCTTAGCCATAAATTTTATTGTAATCATCAAGCTAACCCCAACTAAAATACCAGGTACTATTCCTGCTAAAAATAATGCAGCAACACTCTCACCCATTACATATGCATAAATAATCATTATTCCAGAAGGTGGAATTATAGGTCCAATTACAGAACTCGCTGCTGTAATTGCAGCAGCAAATTTTTTTGTATAGCCTTGCTTTTCCATTGCAGGAATAAGCATTGATCCAATTGCTGATGTATCAGCTACAGCTGAACCAGATAAACCTGCAAACAACATTGAAGTCAGTACATTGACATGAGCCAATCCACCCTTTAAGTGGCCCATCATCGCCTGACTAAATTCAACTAGTCGATGAGTTATTCCTCCTCTGTTCATTAACTCTCCTGCTAACATAAAAAATGGTATTGCCATCAAAGGGAAGCTATCTATTCCATTATAAATATTTCTATAAAGCATAGCTCCATCTCTAGCTTGATCATTTAGCCAAAGCAAAATTCCTGGTGCTGCTAACAATCCAAAAAATACAGGCAAACCAATTAACAAAAATAATAAAAACAAAGGGAGAAACCAAACTAACATTATTGTGTCTCCAACTTTTGTTTATCGTAGTCTTCAGGTAAGTCTGATTTTGTGAAATTAGTAAGAATATTTCTTAAAATTAATTCTATGTTCACAGATATTAAAAAAATAATACCAACAGGCAATGACATATACATCCAAGCTAATTTTATTGGTTCTGCTTTTCCACCAATTAAATGAAAAGGAATTTTTATCGATGAGGAATTAAATATCCATCCAGCGTTAATATGTTTAAATCCTAATTCTAAACCAATAACTAAGACAAAAAGAGATACAATTAACAAAAACAAAGTTAAAAGAGTTGAAATAAGTTTTGGCAAAAATCTTTCTAATAAATCAATAGAAACAAATCCGCCCCATCTATACGCGGAGGGTGCTATCAATCCTGTCATCCATAACATCAAAAATCTTGCAACTTCATCAGGCCAAGGCAGTGCATTATTTAATACATATCTGAAAAATACTTGTACTAAGATAACGATTACCATCAAAAGTATTGCTATCCATGCAAACTGTCTACCAATTCTTAAAAAGAAAGTATTTATTTTCTCAAGGATATTAAAAACAAAAAGTAGAATATTAATTGTTAAATTCACAGCTAAATTTATTTTAATTATTTAATAAATACAACTTTAATCAAAAAACTAATTTACATTATAGAATAATTCTCGTATTAAAAATGCTCTCTAAAAAAATTAACATATAATTATGATTAATAAAAAAAAGATATTAATTATTCAAAAAGTCCATAAAAAAGGTATGGAATTAATTAATAATAATCCTAATTTTGATGTTGAAGTAACTGATGACACTTCTGTAGAAAATTTAAAATCAAAATTAAAAGATTGTGATGGCGCATCAATAAGAATTGCAAAGCTCCCCGGAGAAGCATTTGAAGAAGCAAAAAATTTAAAAATTATTTCAAGACATGGTGTTGGTTATGACAATATAGATTTAAAAAAAGCTAAAGAAAAAGACATTAAAATAGCAATAACAGCTAATGCTAATGCTGTTACGGTTGCAGAACATGTAATGTTTGTTTTGTTAAATATTGCAAAAAGAAAAGACTTATTTGACAAAACAGTAAGAGAAGGAAATTTTAAAGACAGAAATAAATTACCAAAAACAATTGAAGTTTGGAAAAAAAATTTTTTAATTATGGGTTTTGGAAGAATAGGAAAAGCTTTAATCAAAAGATGTCTGGGCTTTGAAATGAATGTCTTTGTTTATGACCCATTTGTAGACAAAGATAAAATTGAAGAATTAGGTGGAAAAAAAATAGAAGATCTAGCTGAAACAGTAAAAACTATGGATGTTATTTCACTCCATATGCCTTTAACAGACAAAACAGAAAATTTAATAAATTATGATTTACTAAAAACAATGAAGAAAACTTGCATTATTATTAATGCAGCAAGAGGTGGAATCATCCATGAAGAAGATCTAGATAAAGCGCTCAATGAAAATTTAATTTTTGGAGCTGGTATTGATGTTTTTAAAAAAGAACCACCTGACGACAAAAATCCACTTCTTAAAAATGAAAAAGTTTACTTAAGTCCGCATACTGCAGCTTTTACTGATGAGTGTATGACAAGAATGGGAAAAGAAACAATTCAAAACATTATTGATTTTTTTGAAGAAAAATTAGAAAAATCTAAAATTGTAAAATTATAAACAGCTGGGAATAACAAGCATACTTTATTAACAGATTTTAATTTTTAAAGATCTGAATATTACTTTTATTTAAGGTCTCGGTTAAATATTTATAACCAATCTTTGCATATTCAAAAGGATTTGCTTTTGCTGGGTCTTGCTCTGCTTCAACAACCAGCCAACCTGAATAATTTTTTTCTTTTAACACATCAAATAAAGGTTTGTAATCAATACAGCCATCTCCAGGTACCGTAAAAGCACCCTCTAAAAATGCACCTCTAAAGCTTAAA
>CACECL010000028.1 GCA_902557995.1 uncultured Pelagibacteraceae bacterium
CTTTCTACAAAGATGTTAGAAAAAAATCTGGAATATTGATGGGGTCAGATGGTGATCCAATCGGGGGGAAATGGAGCTTTGATGAAGATAATAGAAATAAATTACCTAAAAATATTTCAATTCCTAAATTTCCAAAAATAAATGAAACCAGTCATACAAAAAAATTAAAGCCTATTATTGAAAAGGAATTTAAAAATCACCCAGGGAGTACAAATAATTTTTGGTTTGCAACGGAATATAAAGATGTAGTTAAACTATTGAATTTTTTTATAAAAGAAAAATCTAATCTTTTTGGTGATTATGAGGATGCAGTTGATCAAAAAGATAATATCCTGTTCCATAGTGCATTAAGTCCTTACATAAATTTAGGTTTAATAACCCCTGAATTTGTTGTCCAAAAAGTTTTAGACTTTCACAAGAAAAATAAAATTAGAATGAATTCTTTAGAGGGTTACATTCGTCAAGTGATTGGTTGGCGAGAATTTATGCGAGGAATTTATCAGTCATACTCTCAAGAAATGGAAACTGGAAATTTTTTCAAACAAAATAGAAAAATGAAAAATTCTTGGTACGATGGAACCACTGGTCTTCCACCTTTGGATTATGCAATTAAAAATGCCGTTAATCATGGTTGGTCACATCATATTGAAAGATTAATGATCTTATCAAATATTATGAACCTTTGTGAAATCAAGCCAACAATTGTTTACAAATGGTTCATGGAAATGTTTGTGGATTCCTCAGATTGGGTAATGGTTCCTAATGTTTATGGAATGGGATTGTTTAGTGATGGAGGAATTTTTGCAACAAAACCTTATATTTGTGGATCAGCATATTTTATGAAAATGATGGATTTTAAAAAAGGAGAGTGGTGTAACACAATGGATGGCCTTTATTGGAGGTTCATAGACCGAAACAGAAAATTTTTTTTAAAAAATCCTCGTCTATCTATGATGGTAAGGATATTTGATAAAATGAAATCTGAGAGAAAAAAATTAATTTTATCAGAAGCTGATAAATTTATAAAACAAAATACAATTTGATGAAAAAAGAAAATTTACCAACCAAAACTTGTCCAATTTGTAAAAGACCATTTACTTGGCGAAAAAAATGGAAGTTGAACTGGGAGAGAGTAAAATATTGTTCAAAGAAGTGTTCTAAGCTAAGCTAAACTTAGTGAACATAATAGTATTACAACATATCAAAATAGAAGACCCAGGTTACATTAAAGATTTAATGCTGGCTGATGGATTTAAGCTCACCACTATTGAATTAGATGAAGGTGAAAAAATACCAAAGGATTTAGGTAAATTTGATGGAATGTTTTGCATGGGAGGTCCAATGGATACCTATATGGAACAAGAATATCCTTGGTTAATAGAAGAAAAGAAAGCAATTAAAGAATTTGTTGTTAATCTAAAAAAACCTTATTTAGGTTTTTGTTTAGGTTGTCAGCTTTTAGGAGAAGTGGTGGGCGGAAAAGTAGTTAAATCTAAACCAGCAGAAATAGGAATTATGGATATTAATTTCTCTAATGAAAAAGATGAAGATAAATTATTTTCAAAATTTCCTAATACAATTAAAAGTTTGCAATGGCACTCTTATGAGGTTCAAGGTATTGAAAATAATAATGATGTAACTTTATTAGCTTCCTCCCCAATTACCAAGTATCAAATCTTTAAATATCAAAACCATGCTTATGGAATTCAATTTCATATAGAAATAAAAGATACTACAGTCAATGAGTGGGGATGTGTACCGGAATACAAAAAAGCTTTGGAAGATCAGCTTGGTATTGGTGCATTAGAAAAGTTTGATCAATCTGCAAAAGATAACATGAAAGATATGAATAACTACTCTAAAATCCTTTATAATAATTTTAAAAAACTTTTATGAATAATAAAATTTTTGAATGGGCAGGGGTTATAACTGCAATATTGTATTCTTTGTTTGTTGCTTTAAACATAGGAATAGAATTTTTTGGTTTTTGTTTACTGTTATTGTCAGCCATTTTAATTGGAATTTGGGCCTATAGAGGTGGTCATAAAGGAATTTTATTTTTGCAATTTTTTTATGCAACCGCTGGAATTATTGGAATGGTTCGTTGGTTTTAATTAAAGCTTGAAACTATTTTAGGAATATAATTTTTAAAATTAAAAAAACCTTTATTACAGTATTGCCAAGCTAATTGATCAAGATTTCTATATAAAAAATCTATCTTTAAATTATTAGAATTTAAAAAATCTAAATTTTCACCTACTGTTGGATATAAACCGTAATAATTTTCAATATTTGTTAATTCACTTATATCTATAATTTGACAATCAATAGATTGATTTTTTAATCTCTGTACTTGGTCTTCTATTAAATGAGATTTAAATTTCACTAACTTTTCACTGAGTCTTATTGCTCTATTTTCATTTTTATTAGAGACTAAGTAAATTTTTTTAAAATTGTTTTCCTTAAAGTCAGTGATTTCAAACGAGAGATTATTTTCAAAAATTAAAAGATTCTTATTCTCAATCTTTTGTGGGTTATTGAAATCCTGTTTAATTATTTGATAAGATTTTTCAGATATTTTTGGAGGAGCATTTTCATTTAATTTTATATTTTGAAATCTATTGTTAGTGAATTTTTTAATATTCCATTCACTTGCAAGGTAATGTTTTCCTTGAGTTTGAACACCCGCAACCCATCGCCACCCAAGAGTATTTGATGCAGCATCTCCATCATAAAGATGTTGCATAAAAAATTCTGCACCTAATTGCCAAGGCAATTCTAAAGTAAAAATCCAAATACTAGCAAACCACATTCTTGTGTGATTATGCAAATAATTTTTTTCTTTAAGCTCTTTCACCCACTCATTAAAGCAATTTACTTTTGTTTTTCCTTCGATTGCTGCAATATAATCTTTATTATCTTTTAATTCGTTTTTGATTTGATTTAATTCGATAAGATAATCAGTCCAAACATTTGGTCTAAGTTCTAACCAACCTTTCCAATAAGTTCGCCAAAGAACTTCTTGAATAAACTTTTCATTTTTTGAAAAAGAAAATTTACTTAGAGCTTTCTGAATGACTTCTTGTTCATTAATTATTCCATGAGTTATATATGGTGATAAGCAAGATATATTAGATCTTTTTTCAGGTCCAAAATCAAAATTTCTTAATTTTGAATATTCTCCAAGATTATTCTCAACAAAATTATTTAATTGATTTAAGGCCTTAGCCCTTGAAGCTTCAAATATCATTTTAAATTATTTTGATTTTTTTTTCTTAAGACCTAATTTGTCACTATGTCTTAATCTTAAAACAACAATGGCTCCAGCTATTAACAAAATAGCTACTGCTTCATAAACAAGTGCAGTAGGATCCATTTCTTTGCCTTGTAGAATAATAAATCGTGCAAGGGCGGTAATCGCAATAAGAAGTGGTAGTGTAATACTAATAGATTGTTGGTTCCAAAAAACCCTAACCATTGCTAGTACCTCCAAATAAAGAAACATTAAAAGCAAATCTGCTAATGTAACAGATTGATTTAAAAACATGTTTTTCATTTCAATCCCAACTGCAATAACAGTACTGATTAATATAATAACCATTAATGCTAACTGTAAGTTTTTTGCTATCTTATCCATTATTTATCTTTACTAAAAGGTAACCATTTTTCAATTGCAGATTTTAAGGGACCATCATAAGGGATTGAATAAGAATTCGGGTTTGGACTTGTTAAAACTTCAATTCCTTTTGAAAATACAAAAATAAATACTATTACAAAAACTATGACCATGATTTTAAAAGGATCAAAATTTTTTGTTTGAAAAACACTTGCAGACTTCTCTTCTGCTCTATGGAATTGTTTAAATGTCATATAAACGGCAAATATTAAACCTATATGAGCTAAAAAAAGTCCAGCCCATCCAAATGCAAAAGTTGTGTAAGAAAAAACATATAAACTAAATACAGTAGTCCAAATAAAACTTAAAACTAAAAGAATTTGTAATCTAACTGTTTTAGGAAGTGCGCGTAGATCATTCTTACTATCATCAAATAAAATATTTGCAGCATCTCTCATCCAATTCTTTATTGATTCCATGATCTAAGGATATAATTTTTAGTGATTTAAACAAATGTTAATTTGTCCTAAACGTTACTAAGAACGAAGCTTTTTTTTGTGAAAATTGATAAATCTTTCAACGTTAGATTTATTAAATGACTTATTTTCTTCAAATGAGACTTTTTTCATTGAGTAAGCGCTGCTATTAGTAACTCTAGATTGAATTGTAATATTTCCTTTATACAATTTAAGTTTAACTGAGCCATTAACTTTGCTTCTTTTTAAATCTACAATTTTTTGAAGTTTAAATCTTTCTTTTGAATACCAATAACCATTGTAAATTAACTCTGCATATCTAGACATTATCTGATCTTTTTTATGCATAGTTTCTTTGTCTAAGGTAACAGACTCAATTGCTCTATGAGCATTTATTAAAAGAGTCCCACCAGGTGTTTCATACACTCCTCTAGATTTAATACCTAGAAATCTATTCTCTACTAGGTCAACTCTTCCAATTCCATTTTTGCCTGCTAGATCATTTAACTTTGTTAATAATTTAGCTGGAGATAATTTTTTTCCATTAATTCCAAAAGGATCACCATTTTTAAAATTAATAGTAACAAAAGATGGTTTGTTAGGTGCTTTTTCAGGAGAAACTGTTCGTTGAAAAATAAATTCTGGAGCAGAATTTTTTGGATTTTCTAAAACCTTACCTTCAGTTGATGTATGAAATAAGTTATCATCCACTGAAAAAGGAGGTGCACCTTTTTTATCTTTAGGAATAGCTATGCTATGTTTTTTTGCATAATTAATTAAGTCTGTTCTAGATTTTAGTTTCCAAATTCTCCACGGAGCTATAACTTTAATTTTAGGACCAAAATAATGATAGCCTAATTCAAATCTAACTTGGTCATTGCCTTTACCAGTTGCTCCATGTGAGACTGCATAGGCTTTAAATTTTTTAGCTACTCTTATTTGATCTTTTGCAATAAGAGGTCTTGCTATTGATGTCCCTAATAAATAAACACCCTCATAGATTGCATGTCCCCTGATCATGGGATAAACATAATCCTTAACAAAAATATCTTTTAAATCTTTAATAATTATATTTTTAACACCAAATTTTTTTGCATTAGTTAGAATTTTTTTTCTATCAATTTCTTGTCCAACATCTGCTGTATAACAAATTACATCTGCATTATAATTTTCTTGAAGCCATTTTAAAATTATAGAAGTATCGAGCCCTCCAGAATATGCTAGAACAATTTTCTTTTTTGATTTCATTGAATTAACTACAAGCTTTTCTTGAAGCATTATAAGCTTTAGTAAATCCTAATAATGAGTAATGATCAATTGTTTGAGAACCTTGTTGATTATATCCGGTAATCATAATTCTAGAGCCTTTTCTCATTTGTTTGATCATTTTTAATTCAATTTTATTGTCAGTAATCCATGCAAAACCTTGTTCTTTAATATCAAATCTAAATTTATTTTTTCCTGAAGTAGCTGTTACTGAATTATTTTTATTAAATTCATAGCCTGGTGTAACACTTACTTCATTTAAAATATTGTCATTTGGTCTAAAAGCTACAAATAATTTTGCATCTCTTTTATTTGTTTTGGGTGCTTGTAAAATAGGCAGTGATTGAGCAAAGCATACTTTGCCATCAGCATCAGAAACTACCATTGCCTCCCAATCTTTATATTTACCAATTTTTTTAATTTCCTGGGCTGAAAGTTGGCTAATACCGCTTATAAAAAATATTCCTAAAAATACTGTAATTTTTTTAATTATGGGCATGGATTTGGATAAATTGTTTGTACTTTATTAATTTCTTTAATGACATCATCAGATAAGTTTACATTTACACTTTCTATATTTGTTTTCAACTGCTCCATTGTAGTTGCTCCAATTATAACGCTAGTCATAAAGTCTTGGATTTCACAAAATTTTAAAGACATTTGAGCCATATCAAGATTGTATTTTTTACTTATTTTGAAATATTGTTCAACAGCATCCTCAGTATTTGGCTTTCTATACCTTGTCCAAAAATCCCAATCTCTTTCCATTCTTGATCCTTTAGGAAAATTCTTGTTTCTATATTTTCCACTTAAATATCCACTTGCTAATGGTGAGTAAGCTAAGCAGCCAATATTTTCTCTTATTGATACTTCTGACAAACCAATTTCATAAGTTCTATTTAATAAATTATAAGGATTTTGAATAGATAACATTCTTGGTAAATCTTTATCTTTTG
>CACECL010000029.1 GCA_902557995.1 uncultured Pelagibacteraceae bacterium
ATTTTAATATTCATAAATGAAAATTTTAAATTATTTAGCTATAATATTTATATGCATTAATCCCTCAGTTAAAGCAGATTCAAAAAAAATTTTAATAGATGAATTGCAAAAGGGTGGAAAATTAATTTTCATAAGACATGCTTATGCCCCTGGTGGTGGCGATCCAGATAATTTCGACATTAACGATTGTACAACTCAAAGAAATTTAAGTGATAGAGGTAGAGTTCAATCACAAAAAATTGCTAATTTTTTTAAGAAAAATAAAATATCAATTGGAAAAGTTTATTCTAGTGAATGGTGTCGATGTAAAGAAACAGCATCTATTGCCTTTAAAGAATATGAAACTAAAAATTTTCTAAACTCATTTTTTAGCGCAAAATTTGCCAATAATAGAAAAAAGCAAATTATTGATTTTGATAAATTTATTAGTAATTGGGATAAAGATCAAAATTTAGTTTTTGTTACACATTATGTAGTGATTGCTGAAATTTTAAATTATGCACCATTATCTGGAGAGATTGTTGTTTCGGATAAAAGTTTAAAAGTTATTGATACTTTAGAAATTGAATATTAAAGTAAATTATCATGTCATCTAAAAGAGCAATGAGACAAGCACAAAAACAAGCATACGCAAAGCATCGTTCAAATATTACAAATAATAGATTTGAACTTAAGAAAAAATTAATTACCAAAAACAAAGAAGAAAAAAAAAATAAAAATTAACTTTCTTGATCAAATTTCTCTATTTTTTTACAAGTAGAGATCTTAGATAAACTTTCAACATCATTCAAAACAGCCTTAACAAATATTTCTGGTTTATCTTTTTCAAATAAAATTTGAGTATAAAACTGAGGATACCCATGTTTTAACGTAAGTATTTTTCCATTTTCCTCATAAATATTTCTCACATATGAGTTTTTCTTTTTAACGCTTAAATCGGTGATCTTATATTTTTGATAAGTTTTTTCATTATAAACGTAATTACGTGTCATAATTAATTCATTAAGATTTAAAATATATTCATTTTTTAAAAAACTGTCCTCTTTATGATCACATTTGCTCAACACAATTATTTCTGAGTGAGAATTAAAGGATATAAAAAAAAATGATAAAAAAAATATTAAAAACTTATTTTCTCTCATTCTTATCTACAAAAAATAAAGCTATAATAAATATTACAGTCCAAGCAAATACAGACAATGTTTTTAAAGGAGTTGTATCTGCCCCCCAAACATCAAAGAATAAAGCACCGGTAATTATACCTATAGCATAGATAATACTTACAATTTTAACTTTACTCATAGTTTATATTACTCTTTGATTAAATTTTTCTTGAAAAGAGACATACCATTCTTAATTTTATAAGAATAAGATTCCTTAAAGCTCTCAAGCTGCCAACCAGTAAGCCTTTTTTCAATTTTAATTATATTTTCTTTTTTCCAATCATCAGTTGTTTCTTCTAGTTTCCAAAGTCTTTTTTCCTCATTACTTCTTCCACAACCATAACAATAGCCTGTTGATGGATCAGTTTTACAAATGCTTATGCAAGGTGAAATAATCATTTTTTATAAATTAATATAAATTTTATTAGATAAATAGATAATTTTTTAACAATTGTCATTGGACAAATAGTTTCAATAATATATAAAACCTCGTAATTTGTGGGGCGATGGCGGAATTGGTAGACGCGTTGGTCTTAGGAACCAATATGGCAACATGTGAAGGTTCGAGTCCTTTTCGCCCTACCATTAAAATATTATGAAAGTTACAGTTGAAAATAAAAAAGGATTAAATAAAGACCTTAAAGTTTTTATCGATAAAGAGACAATGAACTCTTATATGGATGAAAAATACGAAGAGATAAAAGGAAGTGTTAATCTTAAAGGATTTAGACCAGGAAAAGTTCCAAAAGAAATTTTAAAGAGACAATTTGGTAAAGCAGTTTTTGGAGAAGTTTTAGATAAAGTTTTAAAAGAAACATCTACAAAAGCACTTGAAGAAAAAAAGATTAAACCAGCTGGTCAACCAAAACTTGACTTAAAAACATACGGTGAAGACAAAGATTTAGAATATGTTTTGTCAGTTACAGAGTTACCAAAAGTAGATATTAAATCTTTAGAAAATATTAAATTTGACGAATACAAAGTAAAAATCGACGAGAGTGAGACTGATAAAAGAATAAAAGAAATAGCAAAAAACCAACCAAATTTTAAGGAGGTAAGCCCTGATACAAAGGCTAAAAAGGGTGATTTAGTTTCTTTAGATTACAAAGCAACAGTTGATGGCAAGGATTTTAAAGGAAGTGAAGGAAAGAATACTCAATTAACCTTAGGTAAAGATTTATTTTTAAAAGGCTTTGATGAGCAATTAATTGGAGTTAAGAAAGATGATGAAAAAATTGTAGAAGCAACTTTGCCAGAAAATTTTCCTGAAAAAGAATTGGTAAATAAAAAAGCTAAGTTTAATTGTAAAATTTTAAGTGTTAAACAATCAGAAGAAGTAAAAATTGATGATGATTTTGCAAAAAATTTAGGTGCTAAAGATTTAAAAGATTTAAAAACATTGATTTCAAAACAAATTAATGATGAGTATAAAAATTCACTAGATCAATTAGCTAAAAACCAAATTTTAAAAGAAATAGAGAAAATTAAAATAGAACAAGTTCCAGAAAACTTAGTTGAGCAAGAGGTGAAAGTTCTTTCACAAGGCATGTCAGACGAAGAAATAAAGAAAAATAAAAAAAATTTTGAAGAAAAAGCAGAAGCAAGAATTAAGACTGGTTTGATTTTAAATGAATTTGGTGAAAAAAACCAAATTAAAGTTACAGAGCAAGAAATCCAAGCTGAAGTTCAAAAACAATTAAGAATGATGCCAGGACAAGAAAAAATGGTTATGGATTTTTATCAAAAAAACCCTTCTGCATTAGCAAGCTTAAGAGGAACTGTATACGAAGAGAAAATTTTAAATTTAATTAAAGAAAAAGGGAAACCAAATAAAAAAGAAATTACAAAAGTAGAAGCTGAAAAAATTTTAAAAGAAGCTCACAAACATGATCACGATCATAATCATAGAGAAGAAAAAAAGGAAACTGAGAAAAAATCATCCACAACATCTTCGAAAGAAAAAAAACCTGCAACTAAAGTGGCAAAATCAAAGCCAGTAGCGAAAAAGAGAAAAAAAGTTAGCAAAAAGTAATCTCAAGTTGTATAAGTAGAACGAATCAACTTATGACAACAAAATTATTAGAACATATGAGTAATCTTGTGCCAATGGTTGTTGAACAATCCAGTAAAGGCGAAAGAGCATACGATATTTATTCAAGATTATTAAAGGAAAGAATTATTTTTTTTAACTGGTCAAATTAATGACAACGTTGCATCACTAGTTACTGCTCAATTATTATTTTTAGAGGCTGAAGATCCAAAAAAAGAAATTTATTTATACATTAATAGCCCAGGTGGTCTGGTTACTGCAGGACTTGGCATTTATGATACAATGCAATATGTGAAACCAGATATTTCAACTTTATGTATGGGCCAAGCAGCATCCATGGGTTCCTTCTTGCTTGCTGCAGGAACTAAAGGAAAAAGATTTTCATTACCAAATTCAAGAATAATGGTTCATCAACCGTCTGCAGGATTTCAGGGTCAGGCAACTGATATTGAAATTCATGCTAATGAAGTGTTGTCTTTAAAGAAAAGGCTTAATGAAATTTACTCAAAGCATACTGGTAAAAGTGTAGAAGAAATAAAATCTGCTCTTGAAAGAGATAATTTTATGACAGCAGATGTCGCACAATCTTTTGGTCTAATTGACGAAGTTGTAGAAAAAAGATCTTAATATACAATATATTGAGTCATTATTAATCGAAACTTGATTAGTGTGAGTCTTCTATAATAAAGTAATTAAATTGATTCGTTATAAAAATTAAAATGACAACAAATAATAAAAATATTCTTTACTGTTCTTTCTGTGGCAAGAGCCAACATGAAGTAAGGAAGTTGATTGCTGGTCCAACTGTTTTCATCTGTGATGAGTGTGTTGAGCTATGTATGGACATTATAAAAGAGGAGAGTAAAGATACTTTTGTAAAACATCAAGATGGTCTCCCATCCCCAAAAGAAATTTGTTCAGTATTAGATGATTATGTCATTGGTCAAGCACATGCGAAGAAGGTATTATCCGTTGCAGTACATAATCATTATAAAAGATTAAATTATGAGAGCAAGACAAGTAAGAATGTTGAACTTTCGAAATCAAATATACTTTTAGTAGGTCCCACAGGTTGTGGAAAAACATTGCTTGCACAAACTCTCGCTAGAATTCTAGATGTTCCATTTACGATGGCTGATGCAACTACTCTAACAGAAGCAGGTTATGTTGGAGAAGATGTTGAAAATATTATTTTAAAATTGTTACAAGCATCTGATTATAATGTTGAAAAAGCTCAAAGAGGAATAGTTTATATTGATGAGGTTGATAAAATAAGCAGGAAATCTGAGAACCCATCAATCACAAGAGACGTGTCTGGAGAAGGTGTTCAGCAGGCTCTTCTTAAAATAATGGAAGGAACAGTTGCAAGTGTTCCTCCTCAGGGTGGTAGAAAACACCCTCAACAAGAATTTTTACAAGTAGACACTACAAACATTTTGTTTATTTGTGGTGGTGCGTTTGCAGGTCTTGACAAAATTATTTCTCAAAGAGACAAAGGTACTTCAATTGGTTTTGGTGCAGATGTTAAAAATACACAAGATAAGAAAACTGGTGAATGGATGAAAGGTTTAGAACCTGAGGATTTATTGAAATTTGGACTTATTCCAGAATTTATTGGAAGACTTCCAATGATAGCAACACTTGAAGATTTAGATGAAAAATCTTTAATAAAAATATTACAAGAACCAAAGAACTCATTAACAAAACAATATCAAGAATTGTTTAAATTAGATGGTGCTAAACTAACTTTTAAAGAAAATGCATTAAAAGAAATAGCGCAAAAAGCAATTAGCAAAAAAACTGGAGCAAGAGGTTTGAGATCAATTCTAGAAAATATTTTGTTGAAAACAATGTACAATCTTCCAAGTCAAGATAATATTGAAGAGGTTATTGTTGATGCGGGTGCAGCAAAAGGACAGTCACAACCAATTTTAGTTCATGCTAAAGCTGATAATAAAACCAAGTCAAATAAGACCACAGCGGCTTAATATCCTTAATAAGTAATAAATACCTATTGCATTATAAAATATAATATCCATATTGTTTCTATGGACGTTAAAATTTCACTTCCCTTACTCCCATTGAGAGACATTGTAGTCTTTCCAAGTATGGTAATCCCTCTTTTTGTAGGAAGAGATAAATCTATTTCAGCACTTAATGAAGTGATGAAAAAAGATAAAAAAATCATTTTAGTAACTCAAAAAAATTCAGAAATTGATGACCCTAAGAAAACTGATGTTTTTATGTATGGTTGTGAAGGAAGTATTTTACAATTGCTAAAATTACCGGATGGTACAGTTAAAGTTTTGGTAGAAGGTATTAAAAGAGTAAAAATTTTAGATTTTAAAGATAATGAAAAGTTTATTATATGTGATTACACACAACATAACGATGTTTTACCTAAGGATGAGGATTTATTTCCTTTAGCTGCTACAGCTTTAAGAAGATTAGAAAAATTAACATCTATAAATAAAAAAATTTCTAATGAAACCATAAATACAATTAAACAATTAAAAGAACCATCACAAATCGCAGACAATATTGCATCTCATATAACAGCAACTATTTCTGAAAAACAACAAATATTTGAAACTGTTGATGTAAAGAAAAGATTAAATGCCATTATTAAAATAATGGAAAATGAGACAAGTATTATTGGTGTTGAAAAAAGAATTAGGGGAAGAGTTAAAACACAGATGGAGAAAACTCAAAGAGAGTATTATTTAAATGAACAACTAAAGGCTATTCAAAAAGAGCTTGGAGAAATTGAAGATGGTAAAGACGAAACAACCAGTCTGAATAAAGCAATTACAAAAGCCAAGATGCCTAAAGAAGTAGAGAAGAAATGTTTACAAGAATTAAAAAAATTAAAAAACATGAGTCCAAT
>CACECL010000030.1 GCA_902557995.1 uncultured Pelagibacteraceae bacterium
GGTATGCCTTTTCTTGGTGATCTAGATGAGAATATGAGAGCTCAACGTTTGGAAACTCCAAGAGTAAAAGTGCCCAAGGGATCTGTTGCATTAACTGAGCAATTTGCAAATATTTATACATTCGAAAGTCCAGGCGGATGGAATATTTTGGGAAATACACCTTTGGATGTTTTTGATAGTTCAAAAGAAGACAAACCAAATCTAATTAACCCAGGAGATACAGTAGTTTTCAAAGAAATTACCTTAGATCAGTATAAAAATTATAATGAGCAATAATTATTTAGATATAATCAGACCTGGAATTAATACAACTTTTCAAGATAAAGGTAGGGATCATCTTTATCATATTGGTATTCCGTTTAGTGGTGCTATGGACAATAGAAATTATCTTATAGCTAATAAACTTGTTAATAATAATTTAGACTCTGCTGTGATAGAGTTTGCATATCAAGGTCCTCATATAAAATATTCAGGAGAAAAAATTAATTTTGCTGTCACTGGTGATGTAATTTTTTCAATTAAAAAAAAAGATACTGAAATTGAGGGCAATTGTTACGAAAGTTATCAAATTGAAAATGGAGATGAGATAAATATCATATCTACAAATAAATCAGTTTATGGATATTTAGCATTAGGTGGAAAGCTCGATTTAAAATTTCAATGGAATAGTTGTTCTATAAATACGAAAGCAAATATTGGATCTAATGATGGAAAAAAATTAGATTTAGGGCAAAGAATTAATTTAAAAAAAATAAATTCAAATAAGAATATTAAAAAAATTAATTACATTAATACTAAAATAGAAAACTTAAGGGTGATCAAAGGCACCAACTTTGATTACTTTTCTGAGGAAGGTAAAAAATTATTTTATGAAAAAGAATTCACAGTATCGAAACTTTCAGACAGAATGGGTATGAGACTAGAGGGACCTAAAATTGATAATATTATGAATACCAACATAAAATCAGAGGGTTTGATTAAAGGTGTAATCCAAGTACCTGCAGACGGAAATCCAATTATAATGCTTTCAGATCATGGTACTATTGGTGGTTATCCAAAAATTGGAGTTGTAGCTAGTGTCGATTATGACCGATTAGTACAGATGTCTCCTGGTTCAAAAATAAAATTTAAAGAGATTAATTTATCTGATGCAGAGACATTATTTAAGTTATATGAAATGGAAACTCAAAATTTACTGTCACAAATTTAATGAATTTTTTATCAAAAATACCAGGTCCTTTTTTAGTTTTTTTAGGAGCTTTTGCATTAAGTTTTGGAGGTTTAATCGTTAAGTCTTTTGATGGATCTACACTTTGGCAAATATTATTTTGGAGATCACTTTTCTTTATTGGAATAATTACAATTTTTTTAGTCTTTACTTACAAAGGAAAAATTTTTAGTGCTCTTTATAAATCTGGAATTCCAGGTTTATTTGGAGGTATAATTTTATCCATCGGATTTGCTAGCTATGTATTTGCTATGTACGAAACAACAGTAGCTAATGCAAATTTTATAATACAAACTCAAGCTTTGTTTTTAGCAATTTTTGGTTATGTATTTTTAAAAGAAAAAATTTCAAAAATTACATTAACTTGTATTATTACAGCAGTCGTTGGTATTATTTTAATGTTAGGAAGTTCACTAACACCAGGTCAAATGACTGGAAACTTAGTTGCATTCATTATGCCAATATCATTTGCAATCTTAATTTTAATTGTTAGAAAATATCCAAAAGTTGACATGATACCTTTACAACTCGTTGCTGGAATTTTTGCAACATTAATTGGTTTTTTTATGTCACCAAGTATTATTGTTTCAACAAATGATATTTTTTTAGGTTTTATTGCGGGATTTTTTCAAGTTGGACTTGGTTTTATACTTATAACTATTGGAGCAAGATCAACTCCCTCAGCATTTGTTGGAATAATTATGTTAACTGAAGCTGTCTTAGGCCCTTTGTGGGCATGGATGTTTGCAAACGAAAACCCTCCACTTATAGTGCTTTTTGGTGGAGCAGTGGTTATATCAGCGGTAGTTATACAGTTTTTGTCTCCATTACTTGTCAAAAAGGTAGCAAAATAAATTTCACATAAACATTTAAAAATGTGTTATAAATTTATATACGGGAGAGACTACTTTTGTAGCGCCGAAGGAGCAACCACCCCGGAAACTCTCAGGCAAAAGGACCGTACATATTAACTCTGGAAAGAGAATTATTCTCGCCGAAGGAGCAAATCTCTCAGGCACCAAGACAGAGGGGGCACAGAAGAGTTAATATGGAAATAAAAAAAACATCGCTTAATAAACTTCATCAAAGTAACAACGCTAAGTTTGTTGAATTCGCTGGTTATGAAATGCCCATTCAGTATAGCAAAGGTATTATTGAAGAACATAAATTCACAAGATCGAACTCTGGAATATTTGATGTATCTCATATGGGTCAATTATTTATATATGGTGATGAAAGTTTAACAGAAGAATTAGAAAAGATTTTTCCATTAGATTTAAAAAATCTAAAACAAAACTGCTCTAAGTATAGTTTTTTAATGAATGAAGATGCTGGAATTTATGATGATTTAATTATTACTAAAATAGAGGAGGGGTATTTAATTATTTTAAATGCTGCATGCAAAGATAAAGATTTTGAGGTTTTATCTAATTTACTAGGTTCAAAATTTAAAATGAATTTAGATAACAATAGATCATTAATTGCAATTCAAGGACCTAAATCTGTTGAAATTTTAAATTCAATTATAAATGGAGTTGATCAACTAAATTTTATGACAGGAAATTGGTTCGATTCTGATAATCAAAAATTATTTGTCACAAGATCAGGTTATACAGGGGAAGATGGATTTGAAATATCAATTTCTAATGATAAAGCTGAAAAGTTTGTTGAAAATTTAATAGAAAAGGGAGCACAACTAATAGGACTTGGGGCAAGAGATACCTTGAGATTAGAAGCTGGATTATGTTTATATGGTCATGAATTAGATATTAATAAAACACCAGTTGAGGCAAACCTTAGATGGGCAATCTCAAAATCTAGATTATCAAATGGAGGTTTTATTGGATCAAAAAAAATTATGAACCAAATGCAAGATGGAGCAAGCCAAATAAGAGTAGGGATTAAGCCTGAAGGTAGGCTGATTGCAAGAGAAAAAACAAAAATATTTAATGTTTCAGATAAACAAATTGGTGAGATAACTAGTGGCACGTTTGGACCAAGTGTAAACGGTCCTATAGCGATGGGTTATGTTGATAAAGAGTTTTCAAAGGTTGATACTAAAATTTTGCTTGAAGTAAGAGGGAAAAAACATCCAGCAAATGTTTGTGCATTACCATTTTATAAAAAAAATTATGTGAAAGGAGTAAATTAATGAGTGAAGTAAAATTTTCGAAAGAGCATGAGTGGATTACATTAGAGGGAGATGTAGCCACAATAGGAATTACAAAACACGCAACAGAAATGCTTGGTGACATAGTTTTTGCAGAACTTCCTGAAAAAGGATCTAATGTTGAAAAAGATGGTACTGCAGGAGTGGTAGAGTCTACAAAAGCTGCCAGTGATGTTTATACTCCAGTTAGTGGAGAAGTGGTAGATACCAATCAGTCTATAGTAGATGATCCTGCCAAAATTAATGAGGACCCTGAAGGTACTTCATGGTTTTTTAAACTAAAAATTAAAGACACATCTGAGTTAGATACTTTAATGAACAAAGAAGAATATGATAAATTTGCAAAGGAGACATCAAGCTAATGTTACATAATTCACAAAAAGATTTTATTAGAAGACATATAGGTCCATCTGAAAAGGACCAAGAAAAAATGCTTAAAGATCTTAACTTTAAGTCATTAGATGAATTTATTAATAGTACCATTCCAGAAAAAATTCAGTTTAAAGGTGAATTAAATATCGGTGAACCAAATTCAGAATATGAAGCTTTAAGAAAATTAAAATCAATTTCAAAAAAAAACCAAATTTACTCTAATTTTATAGGTATGGGTTATTATGGAACCTACACACCATATGTAATTTTAAGAAATATATTAGAAAATCCTGGATGGTACACATCATACACACCTTATCAGCCTGAAGTAGCACAAGGTAGATTAGAGATGCTATTAAACTTTCAACAAATGATTGTTGATTTTACAGGAATGGATATAGCAAACGCGTCTTTACTTGATGAAGGAACAGCAGCTGCCGAAGCTATGGGTTTAAGTCATAGACTTAATAAAACTGATAGTAATTTAGTTTTTGTTTCAGAGAATTGCCATCCTCAAACAATTGATGTTATTCAAACTAGAGCGGAGCCAATGGGCCTTAAAGTCCTTGTTGGAAACGAGGATAAAGTTCTAGAGCAGTTAAAAGAAGATATTGTTTGTGGAGTTTTACAATATCCAGGAACTTTAGGTGATATCAAAGACCCTAGTGAGGCCATAAGTAAAATTCATAAAAAAAACGGAAAAGCAATTTTAGTTTGCGATCTCCTTGCTTTGGCTATGTTAAAAACACCAAGAGAACTTGGAGCTGATATTGCAGTCGGTAGTTCTCAAAGATTCGGTATACCAATGGGTTACGGAGGACCTCATGCAGCCTTTTTTGCAACAAAAGATGAATATAAACGATCTATGCCAGGTAGGATCGTTGGGGTTTCGGTAGATAGACATGGAAACAAGGCTTATAGGTTATCATTACAAACTAGAGAGCAACACATTAGAAGAGACAAAGCTACAAGTAATATTTGTACTGCTCAAGCTTTACTAGCGATTGTTTCTGCAGCATATGCTATTTATCATGGACCAGATGGAATTAAAAGTATTTCTGAAAGAGTATCTCAATTAGCAAAAAATTTTGCAGATAAAATAAAACAATCTGGATATGAATTATACTCAGATTATTTTTTTGATACTGTAACTATAATTACCAAAGAAAAGACCGATCAGATTTTCAAAAATGCTTTAGACCAAAAGGTTAATATTAGAAAAGTAAATTCAGAAATGCTGTCAGTTTCATTCGATGAAAGAAAAAATGTTTACAGAGTAAATCAATTACTAAAAATATTTAATGCTGCAGAGTCAATTAAAAAAGAGGATCCTACTGTTAGTCTACCAAATCTACCAAAAAATTTATTAAGAACTTCAAAATATTTGGAACACCCTGTTTTTAATTTATATCATTCTGAGACAGAAATGCTTAGATATCTTAAAAAATTAGAGGATAAGGATATAGCTCTTAATAGAACAATGATCGCTCTAGGTTCATGCACCATGAAATTAAATGCTACTGCAGAAATGATACCTATTTCTTGGAGAGAATTGGCTGAGCCCCACCCATTCGTACCTGTCGAACAGATGGAGGGATATAGAGAAATGTTCACAGATCTTAAAAATTGGTTGAGATCTATTACCGGTTTTTCTGGTGTTTCACTTCAGCCAAATGCGGGAGCTCAAGGTGAGTATGCTGGCTTAATG
>CACECL010000031.1 GCA_902557995.1 uncultured Pelagibacteraceae bacterium
GTCCTGTAAGACCTGGTGATTATTTAGAGTTTTTTGCTGAAACAGATTTGTTAGGTGCTCTCTCTGCTTGTCCAGGAGGTGATTGTGGATCTGAACATTCGTCCGATGTAGCAAAATGTTATCCATTAAAAGTTTCTATCTGGACAGTAGATCCAAAATATTTAAATGATATCAAACCATCGGTTATTTCTAGTTATAACAGAAATCATGGCATAGATTAATGTCTGTTAACAATATTTCTTTCATTTTACACAAACCTCAGCTCTCAGAAAATATTGGAGCCTGTGCAAGGGGAATGAAAAATTTTAACTTTAATAAACTTATTGTTATTGATCCAAAACCAATATTTCCAAATGATAAAATTTTGGCAACTTCAGTAGGAGCAAAAAATATAATAAATAAAGCAAAGAATTTTGAAAACTTAGAAAAATCTTTAAAAAATATTGATATTGTAATTGCAACATCAGCACGATTTAGAAATAAAAATATTAAACATATCCAATTAGAAGATTTAAAAAAATTTAATTATAAAAAGAAAATAGCTTTTTTATTTGGTTCAGAAGCATCTGGTCTATCAAATAATGAAATAAGCTATGCAAATTATACTCTACAAATTCCAACTAATCCTGATTTTAAATCGTTAAATCTGTCTCACAGCTTAATAATAATTGCACAATATGTATCAAGCATAATTAATTCGAAAGCATCTTCTTTTAAGAAATCAAGTAAAGTTAAATCAGCATCTAAAAAAGAAATAGTTGCTATGGCAAATCTTTGCATTCAGAATCTTGAAGAGATTAATTTTTTTAAATCAAAAGAGAAGAAACCAATAATGCTTGAAAACTTGAGGAATATTTTTTATAGGATGGAATTATCAACCAAAGAAACACGTATTTTATCAGGGGTATTTGCAAGTTTAGGTAAAAAACGTTGATTGACAAAATGATGAGTAAGTTTATAAAGCCCACTATCAAATGACAAAAAGATTAAACTCTAAACATAAAGTAGACAGAAGATTAAAAGTTAACCTATGGGGAAGACCTAAAAGTCCTTTTAATACTAGAGCTTATGGACCAGGACAACATGGTCAAACAAAAACATCAAAGCCATCTGATTATGGAATACAGCTTCAAGCGAAGCAAAAATTAAAAGCATATTATGGCAACATTAACGAGAGACAATTTAGAAATATTTACAAAAAAGCAGTAATGCTTAAAGGTGATACTGGAGAAAATTTAATTGGTCTTCTTGAAAGAAGATTAGACGCTGTGATTTACAGAGCAAAATTTGCAACAACAATTTTTTCAGCTAGACAATTAATCAACCATGGCCATGTAAAAGTAAATGGTAAAAAAGTAAATATCGGAAGCTATTCAGTTAGAGAAGAAGATACAATTGAGATAAGAGATAAATCTAAGCAGCTTGCAATCATCGATATAGCTTTAGCAAATAAAGAAAGAGAAACTCCAGAATATATTCAGATGGATGAAAAAAACAAAAAATTAAAGTTTGTTAGAGTTCCAAAGTTTGAAGAAGTTCCATATCCAATTGTTATGGAGCCTAATCTAGTAATTGAGTATTATTCTAGATAATTAGCTTTTAGCCTTAAAATTTATATTTTTGCTTTCAAAAAGTTTTGCCAATTCACCACTTTCATACATTTCTTTAACAATATCGCATCCACCTATAAATTCATTTTTAACATAAAGCTGTGGGATGGTTGGCCAATCACTAAAAACTTTAATACCCTCTCTTAAATTTTGATTTTCTAAAACATTTATACCTTTAAAATTTACTTCTAGTATTTTTAAAATATTTGATGTTGCCATTGAAAATCCACATTGAGGAGCATCAGGTGTACCTTTCATAAATAAACAAACTTCGTTGTTTTCAATTTCGTTTTTTATTAAATCACTTGTTTGTTGATCCATTTTTAACTCTCCTTTGTTTTAATTGCTAATGCATGCAGTTCATTGCCCATTCTACCTTTTAATGAGTTGTAAACCATTTTATGTTGCTCAATTTTACTTTTTCCAGAAAATTGTGATGAGGTAACGGTTGCGGAATAATGATTACCATCACCTGCCAAATCTTGTATTTCAACAATTGCATCTGGCATAGCTTCTTTAAT
The DNA here is from genome assembly GCA_902557995.1 of uncultured Pelagibacteraceae bacterium. Classification (GTDB taxonomy): domain Bacteria; phylum Pseudomonadota; class Alphaproteobacteria; order Pelagibacterales; family Pelagibacteraceae; genus Pelagibacter. The sequence goes on from CACECL010000031.1 coordinate 2,132, forward strand.
AAAACTCTCAATTTCTTTTAAATCCATCGCCATTATTTACTCATATAGTTATTAAGCCAACTTTTATTAGAAGTTGATAATTCGTCAATTGTAACTTTTGTCTTATCATTAATATATAGTTCATTTTCAGTAATTGTGCCAAGTTCATCAAAATGGACTGCATTTTTATTCAATATATCAGCTACTTTTTTAAAATCTTTTTTGTTTATCTCTATAATATATCTGCCTTGATCTTCAGCAAACATATATTCTATTTCATTAATTAAATATTTAGGTTTTTTTATATTTATTCCCTTTTTTCCGTTTATACACATTTTCGCTACTGCAGTAATTATGCCTCCTAAAGAAACATCGTGTGAACTTTTTATTAAATTATTATCAATCAATTTCAGTAATGTTTCTCCATTATTCTTTTCATTAAATAGATTTACTTCAGGTGGAGGTCCATTTTTTTCATCTAAAATAGTTCTTGCAAATAAACTTTGATCAATATGTCCCTCAGTTTTTCCAATAACCAAAACTAAATTATCAACTTCTTTAAACTCCATAGTAATCATTTTCTTATAATCCTTGATTAGCCCAACTCCACCAATTGCGGGCGTGGGTTTTATACCTTGGTCTTTCGTTTGGTTGTAGAAAGATACATTTCCAGAAACTACCGGGAACTTTAAATATTCGCTTGCTTCACCAATACCTTGAACACATTCAACAAACTCACCCATATTTTCTTCATTTTCTGGACTACCAAAATTTAAACAATTGGTTATAGCAATTGGTTTAGCTCCTACAGAAATAAGGTTTCTAAAACTTTCACACACAACTTGCTTTCCACCAGTTGAGGGATGAGCCCAACAATAAACTGCAGAGGAATCTACCGAAGCAGCAACAGCTTTATCCGTTCCATGAACTCTTACAACACCTGCGTCTCCACCAGGTTTCTGTATAGTGTCTCCCATTACTGTATGATCATATTGTTGCCAAATCCATTCTTTACTGCATACATTTGGATTAGCTAAAATTTTCTTTAATACATCAATAATTTTTAAATGTTTAATGTCTTCTTTTTTAATTTTGTTCTTTTTAGGAAGTTTTGCTTTTTTCCATTTACGATCATACATAGGAGAGTTTTCAACCAAAGTATTAACAGGAATGTCAGCAACTTTTTCTTCATCAAAATAAAGTTTTATTTTTTTTGAATTAGTAGTTTTTCCAATCACTGCAAAATCTAAGTTCCATTTATCAAATATTTTTTTTGCTTGCTCTTCTTTGCCGTTTTCTAAAACAATCAACATTCTTTCTTGACTTTCAGAGAGCATAATTTCATATGGTGTCATTTTGGTTTCTCTGCATGGTACTTTGTTTAAATTGATTTCAATTCCAAGGTTTCCTTTAGATGCCATTTCAATGCTTGAAGAAGTTAATCCTGCAGCACCCATATCTTGAATGGCTATAATGGAGTCTCCAGCCATTAGTTCTAAACAAGCTTCAAGCAAAAGTTTTTCAGTAAACGGATCTCCAACCTGAACTGTTGGTTTCTTTTCCTCAATTTTTTCATCAAAACTAGCTGAAGCCATACTTGCACCATGGATTCCATCTCTCCCAGTTTTAGACCCAACATAAATAACAGGCTTATTTAAGCCAGCTGCTTTAGAGTAAAAAATCTTATCTTTTTTGACCAATCCTAATGTCATAGCGTTAACCAAAATATTTCCATTATAGGAGCTATCAAAACTTGTTTGGCCAGCAATTGTAGGAACACCCATACAATTTCCATAACCACCTATTCCATGAACAACACCTCTTAATAAATTTTTCGTTTTTTTATGTTGTGGTGATCCAAAATGAATAGAGTTTAAGTTAGCTATTGGTCTTGCACCCATTGTAAACACATCTCTCATTATTCCCCCAACTCCAGTAGCAGCACCTTGGTACGGTTCAATAAATGAAGGGTGATTGTGACTTTCTATTTTAAAAACTATTGCATCATTATCTTCAATATCGATAACCCCAGCATTTTCTCCAGGACCTTGAATAACTTTCTTTCCTTTAGTGGGTAGTTTTTTTAAATGTAATCGTGATGATTTATAAGAACAATGCTCATTCCACATTGCAGAAAAAATCCCTAGTTCTGTGATATTGGGAGTTCTTTTTAATAATTCACAAATTTTGACGTATTCATCCTTTTTTAAACCGTGATCAATTGCTACCTGTTCGCTTACAATC
>CACECL010000032.1 GCA_902557995.1 uncultured Pelagibacteraceae bacterium
GAGGATGTTTCTGTATCAGAGGCATTTGAGCTATATATGCTTAAAAATTTTCATAAAATTAAGCTAAATCCTCTAACAACAAAAATGCTTAATTTTTGGGAAAAAGACTTTGAAGAAGCTATAGAAAAACATAAAGAATTTTTACTTAAAAATATTGAAGATCAAAATATTTATAGTTCAAAGTTTTCAGAAATATTGGAAGAAATGGATATTTTCCAAAGTGAAGATGAGGACGAAAGAAAAGAAGAAAATCAAGATCAAGGACAAGATAATCCATCCAATGAAGATGAAAATAATAACAACGAAGATAATAAAGATGAAGAAGATGAAAATGTATCTGAAGCTTCATTAGATGCTGATTTTAGTGTTGACGAATTTAACTTTGACGAACAGTTATCAGACACAGAGTCAGATGAACAAAGTTCAGAGCAAGTAGCTCAAAAAAAAATAGATAATATCAATTTAGATTATAAAATTTTTACAACTCAATATGATGAAGTTGTAAAAGCTGAAAATTTAGAAAATGCAGATGAGGCAATAAAACTAAGAAAGAATTTAGATCAACAATTAATCGGCTTTCAAGATATTATAACAAAACTTGCAAATAAACTTCAAAGACAATTACTTGCAAAACAAAATAGAGCGTGGGAATTTGATTTAGAGGAAGGATTATTAGATAGTTCAAAACTTCCAAGAATCATAATGGACCCTTATAATTCTTTATCTTTTAAAAAAGAAAAAGATTTAGAATTTAAAGATACAGTAGTAACTTTATTGATCGATAATTCTGGATCAATGAGAGGAAGACCAATCACTATTGCGGCCATTTGTGCGGATATTTTATCTAGAACATTAGAAAGGTGCTCAGTTAAAGTTGAAATTTTAGGTTTCACAACTAAAAATTGGAAGGGTGGACAGAGTAGAGAATTATGGACTAAAAATTCTAAACCTAAAACACCAGGAAGATTGAACGACCTAAGACATATAATTTACAAAGGAGCAGATACTCATTGGAGACAAGCAAAAAATAATTTAGGACTAATGCTTAAAGAAGGATTACTTAAAGAGAACATTGATGGAGAAGCTATATCATGGGCCTATAACAGAATAAAAAAGAGAAAAGAGGAAAGAAAAATATTAATGGTTATTTCAGATGGAGCCCCTGTAGATGACTCAACTCTTTCTGTAAATTCAGGTGACTTTTTAGAAAAACATTTAAAAAAGATTGTGAAGTTTATTGAAAATAAATCAGATATTGAAGTTTTGGCTATAGGAATTGGTCACGATGTTTCAAGGTATTATAATAAAGCTATTAAAATTACTGACGTAAATGAATTAGGAGATGTTATGATATCACAATTAAGCTCATTATTTGAAACAAAGAACAAATATCACTAAATATTAAATAATTCTTTATTCTTCCATCTAATAACAACTTCAGCACCATCACGTGTTTTTGAATTTCTACAATTAACTGATGCAAAATTTTTTTCTAATAAAGTTTTTCCAATAAACAACCCTAGTCCTAAACCCTCTTTAGACTTATCTTTTGAATAATTTGATTTTAAATAAGGTTCTCCAATTTTCGATATAATATCTCGTGGATAACCATTGCCATCATCCTCTACTGTAATTTCTGTAAACTCACTATCGCTTTTTAAATTAATAAAAATAGAATTTTTGGCAAATTTATTTGCATTTCCAATGAAATTTCTTAATCCATAAACTATTTCAATAGATTTACTTATTTTTTTTGGGTTTGAGTCTTGATCATAATTAAAGACAAATTCCTTTTTACTTATTTCCCTAAATGAAGAGATTATTTCATGCAAATAATCTCGAATATTAATATCTTTATCAATAAATTCGTCTTCCTCCACAGGGTTTAAAGTTAATCTCTTTAAAATTTCATTGCATCGCTCAACTTGGCTATTCAGTAACTCTATGTCTTTTTCTAAATCTTTTTGCCCCTTAAATTGTTTCATTAAATCGTGTGCAATTATTGTTATTGTGGAAAGCGGTGTACCTAAAGAATGTGCCGCCGCAGCAGCTTGGCCACCTAAAGATAAAAGCTCATGTTCTTTAGCCATTACTTCTTCCATTTTTCCTAATGCTTCTTTTCTTAATCTAGATTGTGTGCCAAACGTCATTGCAAAATAATTTAAAAATACTAAAGCGATAATTAAAGATGCTGGGATAGAGTAATAAAAATAATGATTGTTATGAAAATCACTATTTAAATTAATTGGCAAATCTCGATGATTAAAAGTTAAAAATACAATTATAATTATAGTTAAAATTACTAACAAAGTATTAGTTCTTAAGCTTAAATTTGATGAAGAAAAAACACTTGGTATTAATATAAAAATTACAAATGGATTAGTTATTCCTCCTGACAAATAAAGAAGAACACCTAATTGTAAAATATCTATAAGCAAGAAGATAAAAGCAGATCTATCTGATAATTGTGTTTTTTTATAAATAAAAATTAAATATAAATTACTTAATATACCTAAAAGTATAACTAAATTTGAGGTAATAAAATCAAAACTAGAATTTAGAAAAAAATATACAAAATTTACTGCAATGAGTTGCCCAATAATTCCTATCCATCTAAGAGTTATATAAGTTGATTTTTTAAAAGAATGATATTTTGAAGTTTCAAAGAACTTCATTTCTAAATATCAAGATTTCTTACATTTATAGCATTAGAAACTATAAAATCTTTTCTTAATGCTACATCGTTACCCATCAATGTATGAATTAAACTTTGATCTTTTTTTAAATCTTTTGAGTATTGTACTTGTAGTAAATTTCTTGTTTCTGGATCTAATGTAGTGCTCCATAATTCCTCTGGGTTCATTTCCCCAAGACCTTTGAATCTTTGGATATTCATTTTTGATTTTTCTTCATCAATTTTTTTAAAATAATCTTTAGATCCTTTTTTAATTTTTTTTAAATCCTTATTATTATTTATTATGTAATCTTCTAGCTCCTTCTCATCTTTTATATAAATTCCTTTTGAGCCTTTGTTAATTTTAAATAACGGTGGTTGCGCTAAATAAACATGACCATTTTCAATTAACTTATTAAATGGCTTATTATTAAAAAAAGTTAAAAGAAGAGCTCTTATATGAGAACCATCTACATCAGCATCTGTCATAATTATTATTTTTCCATATCTTAAATCCTTTAAATCAATTTCTTGTGCCTTTGGGTCCAATCCTAGAGCATTAATCAAAGTAACGATCTCATTTGAAGAAATCATTTTAGACAAAGCCTTTGTTCTTTGATCAGAACCATTTCCATTGCCGTTACCATTTTTTTTCACATTAAAATCTTCTACATAAGTATTAAGTATTTTCCCTCTAAGTGGTAAAACTGCTTGATTTGCTCTATTTCTACCTTGTTTAGCAGATCCGCCCGCTGAATCCCCCTCTACAATAAATAGTTCTGTTCCTTCTTGTTTGCCAATTTGACAATCAGCTAACTTTCCAGGAAGACCACTTAATTCAAGGGCTCCTTTTCTTCGTACATTTTCTCTTGCTTTTCTAGCAACATCTCTCGCCATTGCAGCTTGAATAACTTTAGCTAAAATAATTTTTGCAATAGACGGATTTTGATCAAACCAAATAGATAATTTTTCATTTACTAATGTTTCTACAATCATCCTTACTTCTGATGAAACTAGTTTATCTTTTGTCTGAGATGAAAATTTTGGATCAGGAATTTTAGTTGAAAGTACACAAGTTAGACCTTCCTTAATATCATCACCTGAAATTGCCAATTTATTTTTCTTTAGTAAATTATTTTCATTTGCATATTTATTTATTACTCTTGTTAATGCACTTCTAAATCCCAACAAATGAGTTCCACCATCTTTTTGAT
>CACECL010000033.1 GCA_902557995.1 uncultured Pelagibacteraceae bacterium
TTAACTGAGGGAATAGCGATGATGCCGTTTTTAAGTAAATTAAAAATGTTGAGAACTTGGGGCGGTATAATGGATATGTCAATGGATGGTTCACCAATTATAGATAAAACACATATTGAAGGATTGTATTTAAATTGTGGATGGTGCTACGGAGGATTTAAAGCGACGCCTGCATCAGGATGGACATTTGCACACACAATTGCACAAGATAGAGTTCACGAATTAAACGCTGGTTATAGTTTAAATAGATTTAGTACTGGCCATCTTATTGATGAAAAGGGACTTGGAACAAAAACCTGGATATCATAAATGCTTTACATAAATTGCCCACACTGTGGAATGAGATCTCAAAATGAATTTTCATATGGTGGCGATGCAAGTGTTAAAAGACCAGAACTTAATAAAGAAGTTTCTGATCAAGAATGGGATAATTTTGTTTACAATAGAAAAAGTTTAAGAGGAAAGCATTTAGAGCTATGGCAACATATTTCTGGATGTAGACAATGGATAAAGGTTGAGAGAGATACTGCAACCCATGAAATTTTTAGAACTTTTAAAGCTGATGAGGAAGTTGCTTAATGAAGCAAGCTTTTAGAATTGAAAATGGGGGATTAATAAATAGAGATAAAAAATTATCCTTTAAATTTAATGGTAAAACTTACTTAGGTTATGAGGGTGATACATTAGCCTCAGCTTTATTGGCAAATGGAGTTCATTTAGTAGGAAGAAGTTTTAAATATCACAGACCTAGAGGTTTCTTTGGAGCAGGTGTAGATGAACCTTATGCAGTTGTTCAACTTTTTAGAAATGGCGAAACAGAACCTAATATTAAAGCAACAGAGCAGGAACTATTTGAGGGTTTAGAAGCAAAAAGTGTTAATTGTTGGCCAAGTGTTAATTTTGACATAGGTGCAATCAATAATTTTTTGAAAATTTTTTTACCAGCAGGTTTTTATTACAAAACTTTTATGTGGCCAAAAAGTTTTTGGTATCGAATTTATGAGCCCTTCATAAGAAAAGCAGCTGGTTTAGGTGTAGCTTCAACTAAACATGATAATGAAAGGTATGAACATAAATATGAGTATTGTGATTTATTAATTGCAGGCTCAGGACCTTCTGGATTAGCTGGTGCATATGCAGCAGCAAAAAATGGAGCTAAAGTAATTTTAGCTGAAGATAAACCGAGATTTGGTGGATCTTTATTAACTAGTGATGTCAATATTGGCAATCAATCAGGAAAAGATTGGGCTGAGGCGATAATTGCAGAACTCAAAACTATGCCAAATGTTGTTGTAAAAAATAGATCTCAAATTTTTGGATACTACGATCACAATATGCTTGTGATGTCAGAAAAAGTTAGTGATCATTTACCATCAACTAAAAAATACCATCCCAATAAAAGACTATGGTACATTCGTGCAAAAGAAGTTTTGATTTGCTCTGGATCAATTGAAAGACCGATAGTTTTTGGAAATAATGATACGCCAGGAGTTATGCTTTCTTCAGCTGCTAAAGAATATTTAAAAGTATATGGTGTTTTAGTTGGAAGAAAACCATTGGTATTTACAAATAACGATAGTGGATATGAAACAGCAATTGAATTTAAAAAACATGGAGTAGATCCAGTTGTTTTAGACTCAAGGAAAAACGCTGAGTCAGAAATAATTGATGAAGCAAAAAATTTAGGAATTAACATTAAAAATTCATATGTTGTTGTTGCAGCACAAGGATACAAAAAAGTAAAATCGGCAGATATTGCAAGTATTTCTGAAGACAAAAAACAACTTGGTAAAATAGAAAATATACAATGTGATTGTATTTGCGTTTCAGGTTTTTGGACACCAACTATTCATTTAGCCTCACAATCAGGAAATAAAACAAAGTTTAAAGAAGAAATTGATGCATTTGTTCCAGGACAATCAAAACAAAATGAAATTACTTTAGGTGCAGCTAATGGAGTATTTTCACTAGAGGAAACTTTAAAAACGTCATTTACAGTAGGAAGTGAATTATCAAAAAAAATTACTGAAAATGATAATAAGATATCTATTCCAAATGTTGTTGAAAAGAAATCTTCTCAGCATGATAAGTTTTGGTGTGTTCCATTGCCAAAAGGTAAAAATTATAAAAGATTTTTAGATTTTCAAAATGATGTAGCGGTATCTGATGTAGAAATAGCTTTAAGAGAAGGGTATCGATCAATTGAACACGTTAAAAGATATACCACTCTAGGAATGGCAACAGACCAAGGAAAAACAAGTAATTTAAATGGATTACAATTAGTATCCGAAATTGAAAATAAAGTTGTTCCTGCGGTAGGTCATACGACTTTTAGGCCTCCATATACTCCTGTTTCTATTGGAGCAATAGTAGGAAGAGAGGTTGGAAAACATTCAAAACCAACAAGAAAATCTCCAATGCATTCATGGCATGAAAAAAATAAAGCAGTCTTTGTTGATGCAGGTGTTTGGTTAAGACCCAGGTATTATAAAAGAGGAAATGAAAATTTATTTGAGGGATCAAAAAGAGAAGCAAAAAATGTAAGAACAAATGTAGGTGTTTGCGATGTAACTACATTAGGTAAAATAGATATTAAAGGACCAGATGCAGCGGAGTTATTAAATAGAGTCTATACAAATGCATGGTTGAAGCTACCAGTTGGTAAAGCTAGATATGGTGTAATGTTAAGAGAAGATGGAATTGTAATGGATGACGGAACAACTACAAGAATTTCCGAAAATCATTATCATATGACAACGACAACAGCTCAAGCAGCAAACGTTCTTTCGCATTTAGAATATTATTTGCAACTAGTTTGGCCTGAATTAAATGTGAATGTAGTTTCAACTACAGAACAGTGGGCTGGAGCAGCTATCGCCGGACCTAAATCTCGAGATTTATTACAAAAACTATTTCCAAATTCCGATGTATCAAATGAAGGCTTACCTTTTATGGGCTATATGGAGGGAGATTTATTTGGTGTTAAAGCAAGAATATTTAGAATTTCGTTTTCAGGCGAGCTTGCTTATGAAGTAAATGTTGAATCTGATTATGGGAATTTTATGTGGGAAAAAATAATTGAAATTGGTGAAGAATTTAATATTCAGCCATATGGAACTGAAGCATTATCTACTCTTAGAATTGAAATGGGACATGTTGCTGGATCGGAACTTGATGGTAGAACAATTCCATTCGATAACGCCCTAGAAGGTCTTGTTAGTAAAAAGAAAGATTTTATTGGAAAAAGATCATTACAACGATCTGCATTTACTGCTGAAGATAGACAGAGAATAGTAGGAGTAGTTCCATTAGATAAACAAACAAGTATACCAGAAGGCTCTCATTTAGTTAAAGATGATAAAGCACCATTGCCAAATCCAAAACTAGGTCATATCTCTGCATCATGCTGGAGTGTTGAATATGACAATCCTTTTTCTTTGGCAATTTTGAAAGATGGAAAAAACATGATTGGTCAAAAGCTCTTCGCGATGTCACCACTTAAAAATAAAGTCATACCAGTTGAGATAGTTTCA
>CACECL010000034.1 GCA_902557995.1 uncultured Pelagibacteraceae bacterium
ACCAAACTAATTGTGAGTATTGAAAATTAGTTACAAATGACAAATTAGAAAGTTGTATTGCGTATATAATCAAAGAATGACTTACAAAACCTGCCACACCAAGAATCACTAAATAAAGCCAAAATATATTCTTTTCTAATGGCACCCAATTAAAAAATATAAAAATACTAAAAATTATTGCACCTAAAATTGAAGTATAAAATATAGCAGCAAATGGATCGTTATCGCCTGATACAATTTTGGTAAAAAATTGATAAAGAGCCCAGCAAATTGGAGGAACAATAGGGAATATTAAATCTAAACTAAATATTCTCATACTTGGACCTAGTGAATAAACAATCGAGCCAAAGCTCAATAACATTAAAAGTATACCTTTTGTACTCAATATATCTTTTAGGAAGTATGCTGAAAGTAGTGAAACGATTAAAGGAGCTGTAAAGAAAACAACATAAATATCTACCAAGTCAAATTTCTGTAAAGAATAAAACATAAACGAGGTGGCAGTGACCATTAATATCGATCTAATTATTTGGACTTTAAAATTTTTTTTTAAATTTACTTTTGGCTTAAAAATTAAAAAAAATATAATTAAAGATACCAAGTGAAAAAAAAATCTTCCCCAAATTGCCTGAGTAACCGGCATTACTGTTCCAAGATACTTTGCTGTAGAGTCCATACAAACAAACATAAAAAAACCACCAGCAGCTAATAAAATTACTTTAATTAAGGATGTTTGTTGAGGCACAGGAAAAATAAATTACATTACAACGCCAACTTGCCAAGGATTAAACTCCTCGTCACCGTAGCCGTTGATTTCACTTTTTGATTTATTCCCTGAAGCAGTATTTACAACTAATTCAAATATTTTTTGACCAACTTCTTCAACTTTTTCTTTTCCTTCAGCAATTGTCCCGCAATTAATATCCATGTCTTCAGACATTCTTTCAAACATTGCTGAGTTCGTAGAAAGTTTTAAACTTGGAACTGGCTTGCAACCAAAGCAAGATCCACGTCCTGTTGTAAAGCAAATAATATTAGCACCTGATGCAACTTGACCAGTTACAGATACAGGATCATAACCAGGAGAGTCCATAAAATTAAAACCTTTATTTTTTAAAGGTTCAGCATAATGTAATACATCTTGAAGGATAGAGTTTCCTCCTTTTGCAACAGCGCCTAAGGATTTTTCTAATATGGTTGTTAGACCACCTTTTTTATTTCCTGGCGCAGGATTGTTGTCCATAGAACTATTATTAATTGAAGTGTAATGTTTCCACCATTCAATTCTTTTAATAAGTTTATCAGCAGTCTCTTGTGAGCTTGCTCTATTAATTAATAAATGTTCAGCTCCATAAATTTCTGGAGTTTCTGATAAAATTGAACTTCCACCTTTTTTAACCAAGAGATCTGCTGCAACTCCTAGTGCAGGATTTGCAGTTATTCCTGAATATCCATCTGAACCACCACATTGAAGAGCTAAAGTTAGATGACTTACTGGTTGTGAAGTTCTTTGAATATTATTAGCTTCTGAAAGCAAATTTTTAATTTGAGATAACACTTTTTCGACTATTTTTTTTGTTCCACCTTCATCTTGGATTGTTAGAAAATGAATTCGGTTATGTTTTTTTAATGATTCATCAAATAAACTGACTTGAGCACATTCGCATCCTAAACCTATAACAAAAACATGAGAAAAATTGGGATGATTTTTAAATCCATCTATAGTTCTTTGAAAAATTTGCATTCCTTCACTTTCAGTATTCATTCCACATCCTGTTGAGTGAGTAATTGGAACTATGCCATCAATATTTGGATAATCTTTTAAAATGTCAGAATATTTAATCCTCTCAACTATCATTTTAGTGACAGTAGCCGAGCAATTTACAGTACTTACAATTCCAATGTAATTTCTGGTAGCAACCTGTCCATTATCTCTTAAAATTCCATTAAAGAAGGTGTCTGCTTTTTCATCAATAACATGTTTTTTATCTGTAACTTTAAAATCTCTTTTAAATTCTCTAAATTCTAAATTATGAGAATGAACATGTTGTCCTGGTTTAATATCATCTAAAGCAAATCCAATAATTTGATCATATTTTATGATTGGATCACCTTTTTTAATAGTTTTTAAACAAACTTTGTGTCCAAAAGGGATTGGATCAATAGTACTGATCTCATGACCTTCAATTTTAGTTTTTTCAGGAATAATAAATTGGCTAACGCCCACATTGTCATTCTTGTTTAAAACTATTAGATTATTCATAAATTTATTATATAACCAATAGCTTAAACAAACCATTATTTAAATTATGCCTAAAAAAAGAAAAAAGAGTTTCCGAAGTCAACAGTGGTTCAATAATCCAAAAAACCCTGACATGACGGCCTTATATTTAGAAAGGTATTTAAATTATGGTCTTACAAGAAAAGAATTACAATCTGGTAATCCAATTATAGGAATAGCGCAATCTGGCAGTGATCTATCTCCATGCAATAGACATTTCATGTCTTTAAGTAAAAGAATAAAAGATGGAATTAGAAGAGCAGGTGGCATACCAATGGAATTTCCTACTCACCCAATTCAAGAAACTGGAAAAAGACCGACAGCAATGTTGGATAGAAATCTTTCTTATTTATCACTAGTAGAAGTTTTGTATGGATACCCAATTGATGGAGTTATCTTAACAACAGGATGTGATAAAACTACTCCGGCAGCTTTAATGGCAGCTGCTACAGTAAACATTCCTGCAATAGTTTTATCAGGCGGTCCAATGTTAGATGGAGTTTATAAAGGAAAATTAGCTGGTTCAGGAATGGTAGTTTGGGAAGCGAGAAAAATGTTAGCTAAAGGAGAAATTAAATACGAAGAATTTATGGATATGGTTGCATCTTCTGCACCGAGTGCTGGACATTGTAATACAATGGGAACAGCTTCTTCAATGAACTCTGTAGCAGAAGCATTAGGGATGTCTTTACCAGGAGGTGCAGTTATTCCAGCTCCTTATCGAGAAAGAGAGCAAATTTCTTATGAAACAGGAAAAAGAATCGTTGGAATGGTTCATGAAGATTTGACACCATCGAAAATTATGACACGCAAAGCATTTGAAAATGCAGTCGTTGTTGCAAGTGCTATTGGTGGATCTAGTAACTGCACAGCTCATCTAAGTGCTATTGCAAAACATATGGGAATTAAATTTGATCTTTCTGATTGGCAAAAACTTGGGCACAACATTCCTTTATTGGTAAATTGCCAACCTGCAGGTGAATATTTAATGGAAAGTTTTCACAGAGCTGGAGCAATACCTGCTGTTATGAAAGAATTGATTAAAAATAAAAAAATTCATACAAAAATTAAGACCGTTACAGGAAAGACTGTAGGAGAAAATTTAAGAAAGAAAGTTGATGTAGATAACAAAGTAATTAAATCATTTAAGAATGCATTAACTGAAAAAGCTGGATTTTTAGTTATGAAAAGCAAC
>CACECL010000035.1 GCA_902557995.1 uncultured Pelagibacteraceae bacterium
ATGCTGAAGACTTTAAAATTGATATTTGTGACAATTTAGAAAATCAAAATTGGCAAACATATATTCCAGCAAAAGATGAAGTTTTAATTGGTGGATTAACATTCCTCAAGAATTGGATTATTCGTGGTGAAACATCAAATGCACTAGATAAATTATTTGTTAAAAATATTTCTACGAATAAAGAAGAAGAATTAATTTTCTCTGATGAGTCTGTTTATGTTCCAGGAGTGAGCTTAGCTCAAAAAGATAGAAATACTGATGAAGTTTATTTAGGATACTCATCGCCCAAAACTCCTTCTAGAGTATTTAAATATAATTTAACAACAAAATCTAAAGAACTTGTTAAAGAGCAAGAGATCCCATCTGGTCATAATAAAGATGATTATATTGTTGAGAGAGTTGAGTTTAAATCTCATGACGGAAGAATGGTTCCATTAACAATTACTAGACATAAAAAAACAAAAATTGATGGAACTGCAAATGTTTTATTGTACGGATATGGGTCTTATGGAAATTCTATGTCCCCAAGTTTCTCTTCCACAAGATTAAGTCTTATCAATAGGGGTATAATTTGGGCCACAGCTCACATTAGAGGTGGTATGGAGAAAGGTATGAAATGGTGGAAGGAGGGAAAATTAACAAACAAAAAAAATACTTTTGAAGATTATATTTATGCAGCAAAATATTTAATTGAAAAGAATTATACTTCAAAAGGAAATATTATTGGAATGGGTGGATCGGCTGGAGGATTATTGATGGGAGCTGTAGTCAATCAATCTCCTGAATTATTTTTAGGAATTATCATGGCTGTTCCTTTTGTAGATTCTTTAACAACAAATCTTGATCATTCTTTACCTTTAACTGTTGGAGAATTTGACGAATTTGGAAATGCAAAAGAGAATAAAGAACACTTTGATTATATTTTTTCATATGCGCCCTACAACAATATTAAAAAAATGGATTATCCACATATTTTTATTACAACAAGTTTAAGTGATAATAGAGTTTTGTTTGATGAACCTGCTAAATTCACAGCAAAACTTAGAGACTACAAAACAGATAATAATTTACTTCTTTTAAAAACTGAAATGAATGCTGGTCATGGTGGAAAATCGGGAAGAGATGGTGCAATAGAGGAAATTGCTATTGATTATGCATTTGCATTAAAAATCACTAAAAAAATTTAATCACAATCTCCTTCACATGCTTTATGTACACCTTGCTCATGAGCATTTCCCTGATTTGGATCATTTTGACCTGCACCAAAAGTTGGTCCTGTGCTTGGATTTAAACCCATACCAGAACCAGCGACAGTACCCTCTATTGCTTCACCAGTTGCGTTTGCTGCCTCAGCTATAGCTTCTTTGAGCTCTCCTTCTGTCAAAGATTTTAAATCTATATCTTGATATTTAAAAATGTGATCAGCAATCCTAGCTAATTCTCCATCTATTAATTTTTGTTTTACTTCTTCAGACATATTATCATTTTCTAGATATTTTTTCTCGAGATCGGCTCTAATCTCATCTATAGATTTATTTGAATAGTTGTTATTTAATGAAGTATTTTTTGATGAAAATTCCATGGAAAGAGACCCTGCCAATCTAACAGGCTTTGTAGAAATTATAATATTTCCATTCTCATCTTCCTCAATTGTAATGCCCCATGCTTCTTCATTTTGCTCCCAATATTTTTTGTATCTACTTGAGCTATACCATTTTTCAACTGCAGCATCTGCATCTTCCCAACTTCCACCTCTATACCTTACACTTTCAGATACATATGTACCTTCAGTCCAAGTATCTACATAATTATTCCAGACGTTTCTTCTTATTTTTTCTGCATCATCTTCTGAGTACTCAAATTCATTTATAGCTCTATCATAAAATGCATCAGATACTTTTTTAGCTTCATCAAAAACATCACCTTCCCATTCATTTGTGTCAGTATTGTAATTAATATTTTCGTAAACTCTCATGCTTATTTCTAAGTCAGCTCTAGTTTCTGAAGGATCAAATTTTAATATTTCAGTTCCTTTTAATGAGTCCAAGTATGCTCCAAACGTACTTTCGTCAGGTATCCAATCTTTTTCTGAGTCTGCCTCTCCCCACCTTTCAAACCACTCTATATAATTATTATTTGGATTCATTGCCCAATTTTCTACTGCTAAATCTGCTTCGTCATAAGTCTTTCCAGCTGCTAAAGCTTTCTCCATCACATAAGTTCCATCTAGCCAAATATCTAAATATGTTGATGCAGCATTAGCTCCAATTATATCAGCCTCAACATCTGAGAAGCCTTTATCAAGAGCCATTTTTTTTACAAATTCTGCAACCTCATCTGCCTCACTGTACGGATCTCCCTCTCCTTCTCCTTGACCAGTCATAAAATCTTGCGTTAAATAGCTAACTGTTCTTGCCATTGCCTCTTTGTTTAATCTGTCATCTGATAATTCATAAGTTTCAATTTCACCATCACCAATTTTTGTAAACCAATCTTTTAATGCATCTGGATTTGGAAGATGTTCATCTTCTGGATCATCTATTCTATAAAAGTTTAATGCCCATTGATTAAATTTATTTTTAGGATCTAACAACCATTTATCTAAAGCAGCATCAGACTCTTCCCAGGTTCCTCCTGCGGCTCTTGTTTGTTCAACAATTTCGGAACCGTGAAACCACATATCGTAATACGCTGAATAAGCATTACTTGCCAATAAATTTGCTTTATCTTCACTAAAACCAAATTTGATTGCCTCATCATAAACTGCTTTCTGAATGTCCAATGCTTCGTCTACAGGTTTCCCTACTGAAATTCTATAATCATTCTTTTCCCAGCTATAATCATAGTTTTGGAGTGTTCTGACTGTTGCAAAATCTTCTAACCTATCTTTGTTTGGATTAAGTGGATTATATTTGGGCGGTATAATTCCATCAGGCTCTTCAGGTTTGAACTCATCATTTGGAATTGAGGCAATTTCTCCCCCACTTGGGATTGAATTATCAATTTCAAATTCTTTTAAACTTTCATTAATTGAATTTATATTTATTCCCACATCTTCTAAGTTTTTTATACTCTTTAAAATTTTAATATTATTTTTTTGTTTTTTAGATTTAGAGGAAGAACTTAATAACATCATCACTTTTAGCGTATCATCGTTCATTGAGTCGGAATCATTTTTTGAAACTTCTCTAACTA
>CACECL010000036.1 GCA_902557995.1 uncultured Pelagibacteraceae bacterium
AATCTATATTTTCTGTTGCTTTAGGTTGATAAGTTGGTTCTTCACAATTTAAGTAATTACAATCTTCACTAAAACTTTTGGTTACATTGTTGGTTAATTCTGAAATTGTAATTTTATTTTCTTTTGAAGATTTTATTATTTTATCATCTACATCTGTAATATTTCGAACATAAGTAACTTTAGGATAATTTTTTTTAAAAATTTTAAACAGAATATCAAATACAACTATTGGTCTTGCATTTCCAATATGAGGATCATCATAAACTGTTGGACCACACACATACATTCTAATGTTGTTTTTATCTAGTGGAACAAATTTTTCTTTTTTATTTGTTAGATTATTTGTTAAATAAATATCTTTACTCATCATTTTAGGAATATACTTAAAAAATAGATTTGTGAATCTATTTGATTAATTTGGAATTTTACACACTGGAATTGGCTCCATTTTGTGCAAATTTTGTTTTCTAATTGTTTCGTATTTAGCTCTATTAGCTGAATTTGGATTATTCATTGCCTCTTCTAATTCTTCATATTTTAATCCAAGTTGACCTTCGTCTGTTCTTCCATCATCCCACAAACCATCCGTAGGAGCGGCATCTATAATTTCATTTAAAATTCCAAGCTCTTTTCCAAGCTCCCAAACTTCAGTTTTATTACAATCTGCTATAGGAGATATATCTACACCACCATCTCCATATTTTGTATAAAACCCAACACCAAAATCTTCAACTTTATTGCCAGTTCCAACTACTATCCCTTTATTCGCTGCAGCAACTTGATAAAGCGTTGTCATTCTCAATCTAGCTCTAGAATTTGCCATTCCATGCTCATTATTAAATTTAGACAAGCTTGCACTAAAAGCTAAAAATAATTCATCCAAATTAATTGTATGGGCCTCTACATTTTTAAAATTTTTTACTAACCATTCTTGATGTTGCAAACTTAAATCATGTTGATGAGATTTTTGTTTAATTGGCATTGACAATACAATAGTTTTTAAACCAGTCATTGCACTTAAAGTGCTAGACACAGAAGAGTCTATGCCTCCAGAAATACCTATAACTAAAGATTCTGCCTTACTTGGCATGTTGTCTACATAATCTTTAATCCAATTAGATATAAATTTTACTTTTTCTGAAGCATGCATGATTTTAAAGTATTAGATATTTAAAATTTTACAATGTCTTAAGATGCCGCTCTATCTGCGTTTTTAGAATATGAGCTATTCTTTTTAATCTCATCTGAAATTAAGAAAGCTAATTCTAGAGCTTGGTTTGCATTTAGTCTTGGGTCACAATGCGTGTGATATCTTGATGATAAGTCTTTTTCTGATATCTTTTGTGCTCCACCAATACACTCTGTTACATCTTGACCAGTTAATTCTATATGTAAACCCCCAGCGTAACTTCCTTCGCTTTGGTGACATGCAAAAACATTTTTAACTTCTTTTAAAACACTGTTAAATGGTCTTGTTTTAAATCCTGTCGCAGCTTTTACTGTATTTCCATGACAAGGATCACACGACCAAATTACATTTAAACCTTCTTTTTTTATTGCCCTAATTAATTTTGGTAAAAATTTTGAAACATTATCTGCACCAAATCTTGATATTAGTGTGATTTTACCTTTTTCATTATTAGGGTTAATTCTATTACAAAGATCAATTAAATCATCAGCCTTTAAGGTTGGTCCACATTTAATTCCTATTGGATTTTCTATACCTCTACAAAACTCAACATGGCCACCACCCAATTGTCTTGTTCTGTCTCCAATCCAAACAAAGTGAGCAGATGTGTCATGATTTTCTCCTGTTGTAGAGTCTGTTCTTGTCATTGTTTCTTCAAAAGGAAGTAGTAATGCCTCATGTGATGTCCAGAAGTTAACAGTTTTTAATCTTCTGTTAAAATCTGAATTAATTCCACATGCATCCATGAAAGCTAATGCATTAGCAATATTATCTTCTAATTCTTTAAATCTTTTTAATTCTGGTGAATTTTTGATAAAACCTAAATTCCAATTATGAACATTCTTAAGATCTGCAAAACCTCCATGACAAAATGCTCTGATTAAGTTTAAAGTTGCGGCCGATTGTGAGTATGCCTTGAATAATCTTTTAGGATCTGGAACTCTAGCTTTTTCAGTAAATTCCATAGCATTTATGTTATCACCTAGATAGCTTGGAAGCTCTACTCCATCTTTTATTTCTGTTGGTGCACTTCTAGGTTTTGAAAACTGACCAGCTATTCTTCCAACTTTTACTACAGGTAATGAAGCTGAGTAAGTTAAAACTAATGACATTTGCAACATTAGTTTAAAAGTATCTCTTATATTATCTGGATTAAATTCAGCAAAACTTTCAGCACAATCTCCACCCTGAAGTAAAAATGCTTTTCCATCCACAACATCAGCTAACTGACTTTTAAGATGTCTCGTTTCTCCAGCAAATACTAACGGAGGGAATGTCCCTATCTTATCCAAAACTTTATCCAATTCTTTTTTGTCTGGATATTCTGGAATATGTTTTACAGGATATTTTCTCCAACTATTTTTTTTCCAACTTTTCATATTCAACTCATGATTGTTGTATCAAAGTTTGTCTATTATTCAATAGAGACCATGATCGAATAATATAAATAAATATATAATTTTTGAAATTTATAGATTTTTTAACGAGTACAAACTGCTTTTAAAACAGAATTTGTTGTTGAGTTCGGACTAGGATATGTCCATTCGAATTTAGGTTTAATAGGTTCAACATACCCGCCTTTACCCATTGATTTTTGATGAAAGGTAGCACTTAAATAAGCATATCTAAAAATGTTACAATCTCCTTGAACATAAATTTTAGAAGACAAGTCTCCTAATTCAGTAGGTTTTGAGTAATTAGTTAATTGCCAATAATAAACATAACCATTACTTTTTCTTATTTCTTTAAAATCAACATAATATTCATCCCC
>CACECL010000037.1 GCA_902557995.1 uncultured Pelagibacteraceae bacterium
TGCTTTGCCATCAACTACAAATAAACTGGAAATAGCATTAACCAAAGTATCAACAGTAGAAATTGTTAATGCAAGACCAAGGATAATAATCAATAAGGATAAAATTTCTGTTTGATCTTTTAATAATAAACTAAAAAACCCTAAATCAGGTCTAACAGATGGATCCATTGAAAATGAAACCATTCCAATAAAACCCATTAAGAAAACTATTGGAACAATAATAAAGAAAGAAATTACCAAACCACCTTTTAATGTTTGATAATCTTTTGCCGCATATACTCTTTGCCAATTTCCTTGATGAAATAAATTAGTTGCTGCGACTGCTATAAAGAAAGTTAACCCAGCAGTATATCCTGGAATATAATTTGAACTTATTAGTTGAGGATTTTTCTCATTAATAAAAGAAAATGAAAAATTATCTCCTGAAGATGAACTGATAATTGAGATCAAAATAAATAATAAAACTCCAATTACAATCATTTGAATATTATCAGTAAATATTGATGCTCTTAATCCCCCATAAAGGGTATAGCTTAAGGTAGCTACCAAGACTATTAATGCTGTAATCCACAATTCTGTTCCAGATATATAATTAATTAATACAGCAACTGCTGTTACTTCTGCACAAAGAAAAATAAACATATAGAAGATTGTCATTAACAAAATTAACTTAAATAGACTTTTGCCAAATTTTTTTCTCATAAACTCAACTAAAGAAGATCCTTTGGGAAACTCATTTCTAATTTTTTTTCCAAAATAAATTAAGAAAATCATTGGAAATGCTGTACCTAATGCATAACCAATAATAGCACCTACCCCGCCCCACGTTGCGGCAGCAACTGGTCCAAATAAAATCCAAGCTCCTAAAGCTGATGCTACAAGACTTGTGGTAAGTGAAAATAAACCAATTTTTCTATTTGCAGTTAAATAATTATTTATTCCTGTAAATTTTTTAGAATGAAGAATTCCTAAAAAAACAAATATTAAACTAATTGCGACTACTAATATTAATGATGTTGATTGAGTTAAAAAATATGTTTTATCCATTTAGTCCCTTTCTGAATTACCGGACAGGTTCTTAGGGTATGATCTCAGTCTGTTAAGACACCCCTTCTTGTAATCTTTATATTATATTAATCGATATAGCTAGTGATTTAAAATTTATTTCTTAAATTATTTTTGACTCTTATGATTCATTATTTCAATCATGCATTGAGTTGCGTACTCTCTCCACTCAGATGATGTTTTATTCTTCAGGCTATCCAAATGATTTCTGTTACTTTGAATATCATCTTTATGCTTAATATAATCAGCTCCATTTAGATTCTTTTCCATTTCAGACAAATTAGTTTCCATTGCCTTTATCCATTCATTTCCAAGCGCAACACATTTATGATCATCTTTTTCATCACAAATTTGTTTAAAAAAATTAAAAATAACATCATCAGTATTTACTGAAGTGTTCATAAATTATTGTTTACAGGTACCAATAGATTCTGGACCGCAAGTTTGACCATTGGTCCATGTTGCTCCAGTTAAATTAGCTCCATCAAAATTAGCGTTGGTGATGTTAGAAGAGGTAAAGTTAGCTTCCATTAAATTAGAGTTTTGAAAATTTGCCTCGATTAAGGTTGCTCCCATAAAATCAACTCTAGTTAGATTTGCTCCAGTAAAATTAGTTTTTTCAAAATTTGCACCAATTGAAACAGATTCGTAAAGATTAGCTCTTACAAAAGTAGACTCTGGAAACGTACCAAATGAAAGATTTGAAGTCATCATAATGCTTTTATCAAAATTCACTTGAATAAAACTTGCAAAAGAAAGGTTTGAATTTGGAAGATAACTTCCTTGTAAATCTTGCGAGTCTGAAAATCTACAATTAGAATAATCAACACCTTCTGTTAAAGGATCATCACATGCAGCATTTGAATTTGTGAAAAATAACAAACTAAATAAAGCAAATAAGATAATCTTTTTCATATAAAAAGTTAACAAATAAAATATGTCAAAACAATGAATGATTTAAATTTTAATAAAAATTTTATATTCTTACTTTTTTACCAGTTTTTGCACTTTTAGTTATTGCTGCAAAAATTTTGAGAGAAATTAAACCATCATTACCATTTACTTTTGGTTTAGCTTTTTTAGTCACTACATCAGCAAAATGGTCAATTTGGTTTACTAATGTATTGTCATCTTTTTTGTTTTTATCTTCATTAACAAAAATCTTGTTCCACCAGCTTCGTTCTTTTTTATAGAACCAATATTTAAGATTAGGGAACTGTAAAGAACCTTTGGTACCTCCAATCATATAAGCAGATTGGTTGGTAATTGGGTATGCAGGATTTTCTCCAGCAGTTAATTCGTAACTCCACGGTGCAACAATTGTATCCGACAAATTTAGTGTACAAAGTGCTCCTGAATTAAAAATCAAGCTAATTGTAGCTGTATCCTCTACTTTAAATTTTCTAGTTTTATTTGTTGTAAATGCTTGCACATATTTTATTGAACCCAATAAATAACAAATCATATCAATGTCATGAACTAAATTGATACCTAAAGGCCCTCCACCTTTATTAACTCTCCATTTTTCTTTGTAATAAGCTTTATGTTTATATAACCAACATAAAACGTTTGCGGAAACGATGTTGCCTAATTTACCTTTGTTAATAACCTCTTTTACCTTAGAGACTATTGAATTGTGTCTACGATGATATCCAATCAGCAATGGAGTTTTATTCTTATTAGAACTGTTTATTATTTTTTTTGCAGAATTAATATTATCTGAAATAGGTTTTTCTAGCAGAACAGGTATTTTATTTTTTAAAAAACTTA
>CACECL010000038.1 GCA_902557995.1 uncultured Pelagibacteraceae bacterium
AAGGCATAAATATTGCATTTGATAAGCCGTGGTGAACATTAAATTTACCATTTACTGGGTGGCTCAATGAGTGAATTGCACCCAGCCCCTTCTGAAATGCAGTCGATCCCATTGAAGCAGCTGAAAGCAAATCCATTCTAGCGTTAACATCTTTTCCATTTGTGAATGCTTTAATTAATGAATTTTTAACTAGTTTCATTCCTTCTATTGCCATACCATCAGCCATTGGATGATATCCTGGTGCACAAAACGCTTCTAAATTATGTGCAAGAGCATCCATTCCTGTTGCTGCTGTTAATCTTGGAGATAAATCTAATGTAAGTATGGGATCTAAAATAACAATCGAAGGTAACATTTTTGGGTGAAAAATAATTTTTTTTGCACCTGTTTCTTTATTTATAATTGCAGATGCTCTACCTGTTTCGGATCCTGTTCCAGCAGTGGTTGGAACTGCAATAATTTTTGAAATTTTAGAGCTATTTGCTCTTGTCCAGTAATCACCAATATCTTCGAAATCCCATAACGGTCGAGATTGATTGCACATAAATGCTATAGCTTTTCCAACATCTAAACCACTTCCGCCTCCTAAAGCTATTACGCCATCACAGTTCGAGGTATTATAAACTTTTACACCTTCATCTACATTTTCTCCAATTGGATTTCCCGTAAAATTAGAAAAGATAGCTAATTTTTCAAAACTTTTTTTTAATCTTAATATTATATTTTTTATTAAATCTAAGTTAATTAAATCCTTGTCTGTTACAAATAATGGATTTGAAATATTTAACTCTTTGCAGGCTAAGGATAAATCTTCAATTCTATTTTCTCCTATCCACATAGTGGTTGGATAATTCCAATTAATACCCATAACAAAATATAATTTTATTTTTTTAAAAATTGTTAGTAAGATATATTTATAAATTTATTAATGATAGGAAAAATTCTATGTCAAAAGTAGCAATCATAGGTGCTGGTCCATGTGGACTTTCAATTTTAAGAGCATTTGAGCATTTAGAAAATAAAGGAGAAAAAATTCCTGAAATAGTTTGCTTTGAAAAACAAGAAAGTTGGGGAGGTTTATGGAACTATAACTGGAGAACTGGTTCAGATCAATATGGAGATCCTGTACCTAACAGTATGTACAGATACTTATGGTCTAATGGACCTAAAGAATGTTTGGAATTTGCTGATTATTCTTTTGATGAACATTTTGGAAAACCAATTCCTTCTTTTCCTCCAAGAGAAGTTTTGCAAGATTATATTTTGGGAAGAGTAAGTAAAGGAAATATAAAAAGTAAGATTAAATTTAATACAAGAGTTACAAATACTGTTTATAAAAATGAAAAGTTTGAAATTAGCTACCAAGATAAAGTTAATAATGAAATTTTAAATGATAAATTTGATTATCTGGTAGTCTCTACAGGTCATTTTTCTGTGCCTTTTGTTCCTGAGTACGAAGGAATGAATTCTTTTCCAGGAAGAATAATGCACTCACATGATTTTAGAGATGCTGAAGAATTTAAAGGAAAAGATGTAATTGTTTTAGGGAGCAGTTATTCTGCGGAAGATGTGGCTCTACAATGTAATAAGTATGGCGCTAAAAGTGTAACAATCGGTTACAGGCATAACCCAATGGGTTTCAAATGGCCAAAAGGTATGAAAGAAGTTCATTATTTAGACAGATTAGAAGGGGGGAAAGCCATATTTAAAGATGGAACAGAACAAAATGCTGACGTAGTTATTTTATGTACAGGATATTTGCATCATTTCCCATTTTTAGATGAAAGCTTAAAATTAAAAACACATAACAGATTATATCCACCAAAACTTTACAAAGGAGTTGTGTGGCAAGATAATCATAAACTTTTATATTTAGGTATGCAGGATCAGTTTCACACATTTAATATGTTTGATTGCCAAGGATGGTATGCAAGAGATGTGATAATGGGTAAAATCAAAATGCCTAGTGATGACGAAATAAATAAAGACATTAATAAGTGGGTTTCAATAGAAGAAAAATTAGAAAATCCTGATCAAATGATTGATTTTCAAACAGAGTATACCAAAGAACTTCATGAAATGTCCGATTATCCTAAAATTGATTTTGAATTAATAAGAAAACATTTCAAAGAATGGGAACACCATAAAGTAGAGGATATTCTAACTTATAGAAATAAATCGTTTTCATCTCCTGTGACTGGATCAGTTGCACCAATTCATCACACACCTTGGGAAAAAGCGATGGATGACTCTATGAAAACTTTTTTAAATAAATAGAAAATTAATATTTAATTTTTAATTTTTTGTTTTTAACAATAGCCTCTAATAAAGAAATCATTAATGGGACTTTTCTTTTGTTAATTTTTTTAAATACAAAAGGAGCAATTTCTATTGCTAAATCAGCACCTTCCACTGTATCATTTTTCATAAACTTTTTCTTTGCTTGGGTAAAAGTATAGCCTTTTCCAAGATACTCTCCCATTTTACTATTTCTTCCTCCCATTGCACTTACGTATAAATCTCCTAAACCTGCCAGACCATAGACAGTTTCCTTTTTTCCTTTAAAATAATTTGAAAGATATTTCATTTCATCAATTGATTTTCTGAATAATGCCGATGATGTATTGTGCCATTGCCCAGCTCCAATTATCATTGAATAAATATTTTTTATTGCAGATAAAAACTCAACCC
>CACECL010000039.1 GCA_902557995.1 uncultured Pelagibacteraceae bacterium
ACGAAGCATTTTTTTTGCTTCAACGAAAGGCCAAGCACTTGTTTTGTCTAAAATTTCTTTTTTAATCACGAATATATCTTTTATAAAAATCTTAAATTGGCGATTTTATTAATTCTTATAGAGTTGAAATTTATTTACCATAAAATAATGTTCTTTCAAAATGTCTAATTATAAAACTGTTTTTTTTACACTAGGAATTTTGCAAATAATTTTAGGGATCTCAATGTTCATCCCTATAATTGCTCAATTTATTTATTCAGAAATAGATTCATCATTTTTTGGTGCATCTATTGTTACTATAATTTTTGGATCATTATTTTTTCTTTCAAATCTAGACCACGACAAAAAATTAAATTTGCAACAAGCATTTTTATTAACTGCCTTGTCATGGTTAAGTATTGCTATTTTTGGATCTTTACCGTTTATATTTTCGACTATTGAACTTTCAATTACTGATGCTTTTTTTGAAAGTATGTCTGGTATTACAACAACTGGATCTACAATTATTTCTAACTTAGAGAATACACCAAAAGGTATTCTATTATGGAGAGCAATACTTCAATGGTTGGGAGGTATTGGTATAATTGTTATGGCAATTACCCTGATGCCTATAATGAATGTTGGTGGTATGCAATTATTTAAAATTTCTAGCAACGACTCATCTGAAAAAATTCTCCCTAAATCAAAAGAAATAGCTTTAAGACTTATTTATATTTATTCAGGCCTAACTGCTCTTTGTGCATTATCATATTGGGTATTTGGAATGGGAAAATTTGATAGTTTGACCCATTCTATGACTACCATAGCTACAGGTGGATTTTCTAATTATAATCAATCTATCGGATATTTTGACAGTGTTCTTATAGAAATATCATCGATGATTTTTATAATTTTAGGAAGTATTCCATTTATTGCATATATTAAATTTATTAGTGGTAATAAAAAAATATTTTTAAACGATATTCAAATCAGAACATTTATTAAAATAATAATTATAAGCATTATTATATTATCAATTTATTTATTATTTAATAATAACGGAAACTTTAGTTTAAGATCTATTTTTTTTAATACGATTTCAATATTGACTGGAACAGGTTATGTAAATGCTGAATTTGACGGTTGGGGAAGTTTTCCTATAACAATATTTCTTGCATTAATGTTTATTGGGGGCTGTGCTGGATCAACTACTTGTGGGGTCAAAATTTTTAGAATTCAAATTCTATATTTATTTATATTAAATCAATTAAAAAAAATTATATATCCCAAGGGAATATTTGTAATTAAATATGATCAAGGATCTGTTGACGATAAATTTATTGCATCAATAATTTCATTTATTTATTTTTACTTTGTTATTTTTTTTATTTTAGCTGCATTATTATCATTAACTGGTCTTGATTTTATAACTGCTATCTCTGGAGCGGCAACATCAATATCAAATGTTGGTCCTGGTTTAGGTCCAATTATTGGGCCTAATGGAGATTTTTCATCTTTGCCCGATATTTCTAAATGGATCTTAACTGTAGGTATGATTTTAGGTAGACTTGAGTTGTTTGCAATATTAGTATTGTTCTTACCATCTTTTTGGAGAAATTAATTATGTCTGAAACAAAGAAACAAACATGGCTCGATTCTCTTGCAGTTTATAAAGATATTCGAATGGTAAGAATTCTTTTATTAGGTGCAATAAGTGGATTTCCATGGGTATTAATTGCAAGTAGCTTAAGTCTTTGGCTTAAAGAAGAAGGTCTTAGTAGATCAACAATTGGATGGGCAGGTTTAATTTTTGGAGTATACGCTTTCAATTATTTGTGGGCTCCCATTATAGATAGAATTCAAATTCCAATACTAACAAAAAAATTAGGTCATAGAAGAGGGTGGATAGTTTTGATGCAATTAATTATTTTGTTAAGTCTTGTTGTTTGGAGCGTGATTAACCCAACTGAAAATTTGGCTTTATTAATTACTGTAGGTTTAATTATT
Source organism: uncultured Pelagibacteraceae bacterium (assembly GCA_902557995.1). GTDB lineage: Bacteria > Pseudomonadota > Alphaproteobacteria > Pelagibacterales > Pelagibacteraceae > Pelagibacter. The sequence goes on from CACECL010000039.1 coordinate 1,987, forward strand.
GCTATTGCGTCAGCAACCCAAGATATAACTGTGGATGCATTAAGAATTGAACAGATAAATGAAAATGAAGGAAAATCAATGGCTGCAGGCGCAGCCATGGCTGTTGTTGGTTGGTGGACAGGTTATAAATTAGGTGGAGTTGTTGCTTTATTTACGGCAGAATTTTTTGAAAACCTAGGTATAGCTGACTACTGGCAAGCTACTTTTTTAATTTTAGGTATTTTAATAATTTTAATGAATATTGGATTAATGTTTGTTCATGAACCTATAGAGACAAACAGAGAAGCAAAACAGAGAGAAACAGACAAATTAATTGAAGGAAAACTTGGATCTAGCAATATTATTACAAACTTTATCGCTTATATTACAGGAACTATAGGCGGACCTATTATAAGCTTTTTTAAAAAAAATGGTTTTGCCATTGCAGCTGGAATTTTAGGATTTGTTTTCTTGTTTAAGATAGGTGAGGCATTTATGGGAAGAATGTCTATTGTTTTTTATAAAGAAATTGGTTTCTCCAAAGGTCAAATTGCAATTTATTCAAAAGGACTTGGCTGGATAACAACAGTTGTATTTACTTTG
>CACECL010000040.1 GCA_902557995.1 uncultured Pelagibacteraceae bacterium
GAGATGTCCTTGCGAGATACAAAACACTCCAAGGATTCAACGTTCTCCATCCAATGGGTTGGGATTCATTTGGTATGCCAGCAGAAAATGCTGCTAGACAAAATAATTTAGATCCTAAAACTTGGACAGAAACAAATATTTCAAATATGAAAGTTCAATTAAAAAAACTTGGACTTTCTATTGATTGGGATAGAGAAATATCAACTTGTTCTGAAGAATATTATAAGCATCAACAAAAATTTTTTCTAGAATTATATAGAAAAGGATTAGTGTATAGAAAAGAGAACTATGTAAATTGGGATCCTGTTGATCAAACAGTGCTTGCGAATGAACAAGTAATTGATGGAAAGGGATGGAGATCAGGAGCAGCCGTTGAGAGAAAGAAATTAAATCAGTGGTTTTTCAATATATCAAAATTTTCGCAAGAGTTGCTGGATGGATTAGATAAATTAGATGATTGGCCAAATAAGGTAAAAGTAATGCAGAAAAATTGGATTGGAAAATCCTTTGGCTGCGAAATTGACTTTAATATTAAAGGTGATTTACCTGTTAACAAAATTAAGTGCTTCACAACTAGACCTGATACTCTTTTTGGCTTTTCTTTTCTGGCTTTATCAGTAGATCATGAAATTTCATCTTTTTTCAAAGATGATAAAAATTTTATAAAATTTAAAGAAGAATGTTCAAAAACTGGTACTACTGAGGAAGCAATAGCAGTTGGGGATAAAATAGGTTTTAAAACAAATCTGAAAGCAATAAATCCTTTGAATCCTAATGATGAGGTGCCTGTATATTTTGCTAACTTTGTGCTTATGGACTATGGATTTGGTGCTGTATTTGGATGCCCAGCACACGATCAAAGAGATTTTGATTTTGCAAAAAAATATAATTTAGAAATTAAAACTGTAGTAAGACCACATGACAAAGATGACGGTTATCGAGTCACTAATGAAGCCTACGCTGGCCCAGGTGTTATAATTAATTCTGAGTTTTTAAACAAATTAGAGGCACCAGAAAATTCAGTAATTGATACAATTAAAATTTTAGAAAAAAGAGGTATAGGAAAAAAACAGATCAATTTTAGATTAAAAGATTGGGGAGTTTCCAGACAAAGATATTGGGGTTGCCCTATTCCAATAGCTTACGATGATGATGGAAATGTTAAACCAATACCAGATTCAATGCTTCCAGTAAAATTACCAGAAAAAGTTAATTTAAACTCGAAAGGAAATCCTTTGGATCAACAAGAAGACTGGAAAAACATTGAAATTGATGGAAAAAAATTTACAAGAGAAACAGATACCCTTGATACTTTTGTTTGTTCATCATGGTATTTTTTAAGATTTTGTTCACCAAAAAATTCTGATTATGGATTTGATTATGAGGAAATAAAGTACTGGATGCCTGTAGATCAATACATTGGTGGGGTTGAGCATGCAATTTTACACTTACTTTATTCTAGATTTTTTATGCATGCATTATCTTATAAAAACGAAAATTTAAATTTAACTGAGCCATTCGAAGGTTTGTTTACTCAAGGAATGGTTTGTCACGAAACTTATAAAGATAACAATAATAATTGGATAAGCCCAGAAGAAATAATAACAATAGATGGTGAGAAATACCTAAAGAATAATAATTCAGTAAAGGTTAAAGTTGGTCCATCAGAGTCCATGTCTAAATCAAAGAAAAATACAGTCGATCCAGAAACCATAATTAAGAATTATGGAGCAGACGCAGTTAGATTGTTCATTTTATCCGACAGTCCTCCAGAAAAAGATGTTCAATGGTCTGAAGACGGAATTAAATCTTCATATAAGTTTTTAAACAAACTATGGGATTTAAATACTAGAATTAAAAATCAATCTAAAAAAAATTACGATGAAGATGCTGATGATGAATTAGAAAAATTTACTAATAAATATATTAAAAAGATAAGCGATAATTTAGATAATTTTAGTTACAATATAATTATTGCAAATCTTCATGAAATATATTCTTTTCTCAATAAAGCAGTTGAAAAAAAATACTCAAAAAATTCAATAATAAAAAATTATTCAAAAATATTAACTGTTATTAGTCCTATAATTCCACATTTTGCTTTTGAGTGCCTAAAAGACATGGATACTAAAGAGCAAATAAACTGGCCAAAATATGATAAAAAATATTTAATTGAAAACATCATACCATTTGTGATCCAAATTAATGGAAAAAAAAGGGATCTAATTCAGATTGAGAGAAACGCTAAAGAAGAAGATGTTATCAATATTATTTATCAACAAGAAAATATCAAAAAATATTTAAATAATAAAGGAATTAAAAAGAAAATTTTTGTTCCCAACCGATTAATCAATATTATAATTTAATTATGATAAAAAAATTCAT
>CACECL010000041.1 GCA_902557995.1 uncultured Pelagibacteraceae bacterium
GCATTTGAAGATCCATCTACAGGAGGAAATCCCAAAAAATTAAGTCAAAATGATCTAAAAGAAATGTATATAAAAAGTATTTCTGGAGAATTATTTTAATGAAAAAAATATTGATAGTAGAAGGAAACTTACGAGAAGAAAATCAAAGTTTTTCTGCAGCTGGTATTCAAACACATACAGAAAGCCTTAAAGATAGTTTAGCGTTTTTTACAGATAAATTAGAAACCCACGTGGTTAATCCTTCTTCTGATGAAAATATTGATAAAAATATTGATGCACTTGAAAGCTACGATGGTCTTATTTGGGGAGGAAGTAGTTTAAATATTTATAACAATACTCCAGAAATAAAAAGACAAATTGATTTTATGAAAGAGTGTCAGAAAAAAATAAAAAAAATTCTAGCAATTTGTTGGGGCATGCAAGTAGCTGTGACTGCAGCAGGAGGGGAGGTAAAAAAAGCGACAAAAGGATCTCATAGAGGGATTGCCCCAAATATAGAAATTAATGAAAATGGTCTAAATCATCCACTTTATAAAAATAAAGATAAAAAATTTAATACACCAGCATTTAATTTTGATGAAGTCGTAACAATGCCAGAAGATTCAATTTTATTAGCCTCAAACTCAATAAATAACGTTCAAGGGATAAATTTTAAAGTTGGAAACTGTAATATATGGGGACTTCAATACCATCCTGAAATTACTTACAATAAAATGATCAATTTGATTATTTTCAGAAAAAAGAGACTTTTAGAAAAAGGTGCTTTTAAAGATGAGGATGAAATCGATAATCATATTAAATATATAGAAACTGAGAATAATAAATTAGATAAAGTTTCTAGAATGAGAGAATTGGAGAATTGGTTAGACTATCTAAATTTAGAATAAACCTTCTATTTCACCCTTATCATTTAATTTTATTGAGTCGGCTGCAGGAACTCTTGGAAGACCTGGCATTGTCATAATTTCTCCACACACAACAACTATAAATTCAGCACCTGAAGAAAGTCTTACCTCTCTTACAGGCAAAACATGACCTGTGGGTGCACCTTTTAAATTTGGATCTGTTGAAAAACTATATTGAGTTTTTGCAATACAAACAGGTAACTTACCATAACCTTTTTCTTCAAAATCTTTTAATTGTTGTCTAACTTTTGTGTCAGCTACCACTTCAGATGCGCTATAAATTTCTTGTGCAATTTTTTCTATTTTTTTGAATAACGGAAGATCATCCTCATATAAAAATTTAAATGTATCTTTTTTATCTTCACAAATTTCTGTAACATTTTTAGCCAGTTCAATAGTTCCTTCACTTCCATTTGACCAATGAGTACATTTAGAGGCTTTTACTCCTTGCGTTTCACAAAAATCTAACAAGGTTTTCATTTCATCTTCAGTATCAGTAATAAAATGATTAACTGCAACAGTAACAGGTAATCCAAATTTTCTAATATTATTAATATGTCTACGTAAATTTACCATTCCCTCTTTAAGTGCTGATACATTTTCTTTTTTTAAATCTTCTTTAGTAACACCTCCATGCATTTTCAGTGCTCTTATTGTTGCTACGATAACTACGCAATCTGGTTTTAAATTAGATTTTCGGCACTTAATATCTAAAAATTTTTCAGCTCCTAAATCAGCTCCAAATCCTGCCTCTGTTACAACATAGTCAGCTAATTTAAGTCCAGCTTTAGTTGCAATAACTGAATTACATCCATGAGCAATATTTGCAAAAGGGCCACCATGAATTATTGCAGGATTGTTTTCTAGAGTTTGAGTTACATTGGGTCTTATTGCTTCCTTAAGCAAAACAGTCATCGGGCCTTGTGCATTTAAATCTTTTGCATAAATTGCTTGCTTATCTCTAGTATAACCAATTGTAATATTTCCAATTCTGTTTTCTAAATCTTTTAAGTCTGTTGCTAAACAAAAAATAGCCATAAGCTCAGATGCAACTGTAATATCGAAACTATCTTGCCTTGGGTAACCATTAGCTACTCCTCCTAGATCAACAATAATAGATCTTAACGATCTATCATTCATATCCATTACCCTTCTCCAAACAACTCTTCTAACATCAATATTAAGTTTGTTGCCCCAATAGATATGATTATCAATCAATGCAGATAATAAATTATGAGCAGATGTAATAGCATGAAAGTCACCTGTAAAATGAAGATTGATTTGTTCCATTGGTACTACTTGGGCATAACCACCACCAGCGGCTCCACCCTTCATTCCAAATGATGGACCAAGACTTGGTTCTCTTAAACAAACAATAGATTTT
>CACECL010000042.1 GCA_902557995.1 uncultured Pelagibacteraceae bacterium
TCTGCAAATTCGTGCATTTCATGTGTTCTAATTTGAATTTCTATTGGTTTTTTATTTGAACCAATTACAGAAGTATGAATAGATTTATAACCATTGATTTTTGGAGATGAAATATAATCTTTAAATTTTCCCGGTATGCAATTCCATTTTTTATGAAAAATCCCGAGGGTTTTGTAACAATTGTCTACGTTTTTTAAAATTATCCTAAATCCAATAATGTCTGTTATTTGTTCAAGGGAGACTCTTTTTTTTTGGACTTTTCTCCAAATTGAAAAAGGTGTTTTTTCTCTACCATGAATCTCTGCATTAATATCATTATCATTCAATATTTCACTTAACTCAAAAGATTGTTCTTCAAACAAATCTTTTCTATCCAATTTTATTTCATCAAGTCTTTTTTTTATTAATTTTCTTGCATCATTATTTAAAATTTCAAAAGATAAATCCTCAAGTTCATCTCTTATTCTATGCATTCCCATTCTATCAGCTAATGGAGCATAAATTTCCATGGTTTCTTGAGCTATCCTTTTTCTTTTTTCTTCTTTTGTAATTGCTTTAATAGTCCTCATATTATGTAGTCGATCAGCAATTTTTACTAACAGAACCCTGATGTCTTTTGATGTTGCTAAAATTAATTTTCTGAAATTCTCAACTTTAGAATTAGCTCCAGCTGAATTTTCAAATGCTGAAATTTTAGTTACACCATCTACTAAATCAGCAACCTCATCTCCAAATTCTTGTTTGATAGTTTCATATGTTGCAAAAGTATCTTCTATAGTGTCATGCAATAGGCCTGTTGTAATTGTAGCACTATCTAATTTTAATTCAGTTAAAATATTTGCAACCTCAATTGGGTGAACAGAATAAGGATCACCCGAAGCTCTTTTTTGACTCTTATGTGCTTTAACAGCAAAATTATATGCTTTATCCAATTTTTCAGGATTAAGAAATTTATTATAATTCTTAACTTTATTTATAAGTTCATTTGAATTAAGCATAATTGATATTATACCACTAAATCAAATTTGTTTAATAGATCTAATGTCTCTATCAGGAAGTAGAGAAATCAAGGTTTTAACATCAATTTGTTTATAAGGATGGATCCAATTCTTTTGAATCTCAAATAATGGAAATAATACAAAGCTTCTTTTGTGCATCATTTTATGAGGCAAGTTAATTTTAGAATTTTTAGTTGATACCAATTTATTAAAATCGATTATATCTAAATCACATGTACGAGGAGCATTTTTTTTTGCTTTTTTTCTACCTAATTGAATTTCTATAGTCTTACAAATTTTTAATAGTTCTTGAGGACTATAATAGCATTTTAATTTTAAAATTATATTTAAGAACCTAGGTTTTCTCGGATCAGGCCAGGAAGGGGTTTCATAATAACTAGATACCGAAAGAAAATCCAAGTTATGTTCTGCTAATAAAAATTTTGCTTTTTCTATATTTGTTTTTCTCAAACCTAAATTTGAACCTATTCCTAAAAAAACAATTTTAGCTTGATTTTCTAATATATCTTGCCTTTTCACGGTTCCAATCTCTACTTTTTTTTGTTGCTCTTTTATCATATTGCTTTTTTCCTTTAGCAACAGCTAATTCTATTTTGGCCTTTCCTTTTTTAAAATACATTTTTGTTGGAACTAATGTGAAACCATCTCTTTGCATTTTACCTATCAATTTATTTATTTCTTTTTTATTAAGAAGCAATTTTCTATCATCGGTTGGATTATGATTAGAGTAACTGGCCTGCTTGTATGGAGATATATGTGAATTAATTAAAACAATTTCACCTCCCTTTTCAACAGCATAAGACTCAGCGATATTCACCTTGCCCTCTCTAACTGATTTAATTTCTGATCCCTTTAAAACAATTCCAGCTTCAAAAAGATCTTCAAAAAAATAGTTAAAACTAGCTTTTCTATTTAAACAAATGATTTTTAAACCAGGATTGGTTTTTTTGTTCATTAAATTAACTTAGCAGACTGAAGAGCTTTTTTTACAATTTCTTTTGTTATATCTGTTACTTTTACAAGTGGTAGTCTTACATTGTCATCACAAAGTCCTAAAAGTTTTGCGGCATATTTTACAGGACTAGGA
>CACECL010000043.1 GCA_902557995.1 uncultured Pelagibacteraceae bacterium
AACCAATAAAGCTAGGTTTTGATATGTCGATTGTTTCTGCAACAAAATATTATTCTGGTCACTCAGATGTAATGGGTGGCAGTTTAGCTATAAGTAAACGAGTTTTTAAATTAGTAGAAGCAACAAATAAAGTTTCAGGATTAAGATTAGGTCCTGATGATGCGTATTTAATTCTAAGAGGTATTCGAACTTTAGATGTAAGATTGGAAAAACATCAGGAAAATGCACTTAAAGTCTCCAAGTTTTTATCAAAACAGAAAAAAATAATTAAAGTTTTTTATCCATATAAAAAAGGTAGTCAAAATTATAAATTATGGAAAAAATATTATTCTGGAGCATCAGGTTTATTAGGATTTAAAATAAAATCAAAAAATAAAAATTCAGTGTTAAAATTTGTTAATTCTTTAAAACTTTTTGGGTATGGATTTAGTTGGGGAGGTTTCGAAAGCTTAGCACTTTATCAAACACACCAAGCACTAGGTAAGAGACAATTTACACATGTAAACAAAGATGAACATATAATAAGGATGCATATTGGGCTTGAAGACCCTAAAGACATAATAAATGATATAAAACAAGCATTGAAATTTATAAAATGAGTTCAGAAAGTTTTACTATTAGCAAAAAAGCATTAATTACATTAATTGCTGCATCTGTGGTTGTAATTATTTCTTTAGGAATAAGACAGACTTTTGGTTTGTTTTATTTTGATTTTAATACTGACTTAGACATTTCCATTTCTCATTTTGGTTTTGTTATGGGATTGCAGTTATTACTTTGGGGAGTATTCAGTCCGCTGTTTGGTGTAATTACCGATAAATATGGAGGAGCGGTCGCTATTTTTATTGGATTTATATTTTATTTAGCTGGAGTTATGTTTTTTTATTCTGGTTTTAATACTGGAGGTTATTTTACTTTAACGATAGGTATTTTAATAGGAATTGGCTTAGGTTCTACTGCAATAGGAATACCGGTATCAGTTGTAGCAAAACATTTTCCAGCGTCTAATAGAACTATTGCAACGGGTATTGTTACATGTGCAGGTTCATTTGGATATTTTGTATCACCTTTACTTGTAAGATATTCTTTAGTTGAAACAGGTTGGGAAAACACTCTTTTATATTTTTGTCTCCTTTTAGGATTAGGATTAGTAGTAGCTTTATTTGTTAGCACTCCAAAGATACCAGTAGGAAGTAATCAAAATAATAATCAAACAGCAAGAGAAGCACTAAAAGAAGCATTTGCAAATAAAAGTTTTATTTATCTAACTTTGGGATTTTTTGTTTGTGGTTGGCACATTGCGTTAGTTGCAACTCATATTCCTACTTATATGGCAGATAAAGGTTTGCCTGACTGGACACCTGCAATGGTTTTAGCTTTGATCGGTGTATTTAATATGGCTGGTACAATTACAAGCGGTTATTTAGCAACAAGGTACAGTAAGAAAAAAATTTTAAGTGCTATTTATCTTTTAAGAGGAGTTTCAATAATTTATTTTATTTTCTTACCACCAAGTATTTTTAATTCTGTAGTTTTTGGGGTTACTTTTGGTTTTTTGTGGCTATCCACAGTTCCTCCAACAAATGGAATTGTTGCACACATATTTGGTACAAAATACGTTGGACTTTTATATGGAATTGTTTTTGTAAGCCATCAAATTGGTTCTTTCCTAGGAGCATATCTAGGTGGTGTATTTTATGAATTAAATGGAAATTTTGACTATGCATGGTACGGATCTATCGCATTATCAATTTTTGCAGGTCTGATACATTTACCTATAGTAGAGAAAGCAATTGAAAGAACTCAACCAGCATAAGTTTAAATTTAACCCTTATCTAGAGGATCTGTATCAATCAGATAAACCTTTAATTATTTATAAAGTAGAAGATGGCTATAATATTTATACAGATTTTTCAAAAAAAGATCATTTTAACAAAAAAAAATATACATAATTTTCTTAAATCGTTAGAGAAAAAAAATACAAAAAAGAAACAGATTTATATCTTGGTTTTT